>JAUHXR010000384.1 GCA_030426845.1 Polyangia bacterium
CGAAGCCGATCGGGCGGACCTCCACCACTCCGCCCGGTCGCAGCGCCGACAGGCTGTATTGCATGAAGTAGAGCGTGCCCTGGTGCATGTGCAGGCGGGTCGGCCCGGGCTCGCCCCCGGAGTCAGGCCAGCTATGGATGACCTCGTCGGCGCCGCCCGCGAGGGGCACGCGGTGGATCTGGTGGGTGCCGCCGAACTCGCCCTGCTCCCCGTAGTAGGCGTAGTCGTCGTCGACCGCGACGTGGACCTGGCCGTCACCGTAGACGAAGAGCGGCGTCACCTCCTCCTCCGCGCCCGCGTCGGTGGCCACGCGGTAGAGGACGTCGCCGCGGTGGTAGTAGGCGTAGCCGCCGCGGACGTCGACGAGCCGGCCGTAGACGTTGGCGACGGGCTGCGACAATCCGCCGTTGAGCGAGACGCGCCGGAGCGAGTCGCCGCTCCCGAGCCCGCCGTCGTCGCCGACGAAGTAGAGGTACTGCGCGTCGGCGAAGAGCGTGGTGCCGAAGCCGCCCGTGCCGAACTCCATGAGCACGCGGGGCGCGCCGCCGGCCGCGGGGAGCCGGCCGATGCCGAAGCTCAGGCCGCCGCCGGCAAACTCCACCGCGGTGCCGTAGTAGAGCCAGTCGTCGCTCGTCACGAAGCCATCGAGGAGATCCTGGGTCGACCGCCCGTTCGCGAAGCTGTCACGGAGGATCTCGGTGACGTCGCCGCTCGCCTTGTCGACCCGGTAGAGCCGGCTCGTCCCGGCGGGCCGGGTCAGCACGTAGATCGCGTCGCGGTTCACCGCGACCGGGGTGGCGCTCGGGGGGAAGCCGCAGGCCACGACGGTGACGGGGCCGTCCTCCGCCGCGCACCCGTCGGCGCCCGGGCCGCGCACCGGGATCTCGATCGGCCGGCGCGCCGGGGGGCCCGCGTCCTCGCCGGGGCCGGCGTCCTCGGGCGCGCCGGCATCGGGTAGGACGATCGAGCCAGGGCCTGCGTCGGGAGCGGCCATCAGGGTGCGCCCACAGCCCAGGGCGAGGAGCGTGAGGAGCGGCGCCCAGCGGCGCGAGAGGTTCGGCGAGAGCATCGGGGAGGTTCTCCTTCGGCGGCCTCCAGCGGCCGCCCGGCGCACCCTTCAGCAAGGTCGGGGCCAGGCCTCGACGCACCCGCTGCTCGCTTGTTTCCCCTGTGCATGAGCGACTTCAGTGTACCAGTTCTGACCCACACCTGACTCTATGGAACAGGCTGGAACAGATCGCGGCGAGCCCGCGGCGCGCGGCGCGGGCCGGCCGAGTGCGGGCCGGCAGAGTGCGGGCCGGCCGAGTGCGGGTCGGACCTCGAGGGCGCGGCTCGCGGGGCTCAGATCTCGAACGCCATGGCCTCGTGGCGCGCGCCCTCGCGCACCTCGAGCAGGCGGGTCGCCAGCTCGGCGACCTCCGCGTCCATCGCCTGCTCGGCCAGCTCCACCTGCGTCTCGAGCAGGGAGGCGGCGACCGAGAGCTGCTCGCGGAGGCCCGCCGCCAGATCGGCGAGGCGCTGCTCGAGCTCGGCGAGGTCGGCCTCGGTCCCCTCGACGATCGTTCGGACCGAGGTCTGGTACGCCTCCTCGAGCGCGTCGGACGCGTCCTCCTCGAGGATGTCGGGGAACATGCGGGCGATGACCGCGAGGGTGCGCCACAGCGCGTGGGCGACCGACGGGTTGGGCGCGTCGCCGCGGAGGCTGGCCAGGCCCTGCTCGACCCGGCGCCAGGCGGCGCGCGTGCGGGCGAGCTCCACCTGGTAGTCGAGCTCCTCGACCCGCGGCCAGAGCGCGTGGCGGAGGCTGTGTTCCTGCTGGGTGGCGACGTCGGCGAGGCCCGCGCTCGACTCGGGCAGGCGCGCGAACAGCGCCGAGGCGATCTCGTCCGCCTTCTGCGCGAGAATGTCGCTCGCGATCCGGCGCCTCAACCGGCGGATGCTGCGACCGACGAGCAGGCGACCCTGGCGCTGGGCGATCTCCACCGCGCCGTCGAGGGTCCGCGCGTAGTCCCGGGCCCACTTCGCGAGCTCCTGGCGCTGCCGGCCGAAGATCGCGTCGAGGTCCTCCTGCCGGCGCTCGCGCATCAGCTCGAGCCGCCGCAGGAAGACTTGCGAGCGTCGACGCAGGAAGAGGTAGAGCCCGAAGTAGATCGCGCCGTAGACCGCGAGCCAGCCGCCGAGCGCGATCCCGGTCGCGAGGTGTTCGTCGAGGAGGTCCCCGAGGAAGCCGGGCAGGTGGGGCGGCGGGCCGAGCCACGCGGCGACCTGGTCGATCAGGCGGGCGCGCAGCGAGAAGACGATGTCGATGAGGATCGCGCCGAGGATCACCGCGACGAGGGAGAGCCGGCGCAGGATCACCCCGAGCGGGACCTGCGCGTTCTGGCTCATGCGCGCCACGTGGCTCGAGGAGTAGACGACGTCGGCCGCGCCGAGGACGAAGGCGAGCGCGCGGCGCCAGAAGCCGTAGCGCGAGCGCACCTCGAGCGTGTACAGCTCAGGCGACGGGGGCGACGGGCGACGGACGCGCGGGAAGCGCACGACCATCTCGATCGGCCGTCCCTCCCCGCGGATCGTCGGCATCGTGAGCACGGTGGCGGCGCGGGTCTGGTCCTCGGTCTTGCTCTCCTTGAGCCCCTCGACGAACCAGTCGGTCAGGCGCTCGCCCCCGGCGGCGAGGGCGCGGTCCATCGCCTTGAGCCGCTTCTCCATCCGGCGCGCGTAGGCGACCGGATCCTCGTCCTCGACCTCGTCGGCCGCGCTCGACCAGGTCGTGTGCGCGCTCTCGTCCCAGCGGCTCATCGCCTCGCTGGTCGCCTCGCGCACCCGGCGCTCCGCGTCCGCGACGAGCTCCTCCTGCAGCCGGCGGAACTTCACGAACCAGGCGACCTTGTGGACGAAGAACACCAGCGCCGCGAACATCGCGACGTAGAAGGCGATCACCAGGCCGTGCGAGAGGTCCGCCATGGGCGGGCCGGAGTGTAGCGACCCGCTAGCGGCCGTCGAACGGGCTCGGGAAGAGGCCGTAGCGCGCGGTCGTCTTCTTCGCCTCGTCGTCGAAGCCGAGCTTCTCCTGCAGCAGGTAGACGTCGTCGAGGCGGAGGCTGAGCGTCTGCGCGAGCCGCCAGAGGAACTTCGCGGCGATGACCGAGTCGGACTGCATGATCTCGTAGAAGCGGTCGCGCTCGAGCGCGAGCATGGTGGAGGGCTTGAGCGTGCGCACCGTGGCCGAGCGCGGGCGGCGGCTGAGGAGCGCCATCTCGCCGAAGTGATCGCCGGCGCGCAGCAGCGCGATGTCCACGTCCCCGCGGGTGACCGACGCCGCCCCGGAGACGATGACGAAGAGCGTCTCGGCGACGTCGCCCTCGTGCACCACCACCTCGCCCGCCTCGTAGCTGCGGTGGGCGAAGGCGTTGGCGACCTTCACGAGCTCCTTCATGCCGAGCTCGCTGAAGAGCACGATGTGGCTCAACAGATCGAGCTCGGCGGTGACCCGGCTCGCCCGCTCGGTCTGGACCGTGTCCTCGGCCGGCACGGTCGCGGCGCGCACGACGAGGGCGGTGATGTTGTCCTCACCGCCGCGCTCGTTGGCCCGCGCGATGAGCTGCGACACGATCGCGTCGAGCGACTCCGGCACGAGGCCGCTCGCGAGCTCGGCCGGGTCGTGGAAGTAGGTGTGCAGCCCGTCCGAGCAGAGCAACACGGTGTCGCCCGGGAGCATGTCGAACACGAGGGTGTCGACGAGCACCGACGGGTTGGGGCCGACCGCGCGCGTGACGAGGTTCTGGTGCGGGTTGTTCTTGGCCTGCTCGGGCGTGAGCATCCCGCGGCGGATCGCCTCCTGGACGAAGGTGTGATCCTCGCTGAGCTGGTAGACCTGACCGGCGCGCGCGAGGTAGAGGCGGCTGTCGCCGACGTGGCCCATGATGCCCTTGCCGCCGAGGACGAGCAGCGCGACGCAGGTCGTGCCCATCCCGCGGCGCGACTTGTCCTGGACGCCGAGCTCGTAGATCTGCGCGGACGCGCCCTCGATCGCGGCGCGGAGCAACGCCGCCGCCTCGTCGGGCGAGCGCTGGCCCTGAGCCACCGCGGCGAGCGTCTCGAAGTGCCCGCGCAGGAACTGATGGACCGCCTGGGCGGCGGTCTGGGAGGCGACGTCGCCGGCGCGGTGCCCGCCCATGCCGTCGCACACCACGTAGAGCCCGAGCTCCGGATCGACGAAGAAGTGGTCCTCGTTCAGCTGGCGGACGCGCCCGACATCACTGGCCCCATGCGACAGGATCTGCACCCGCGCAGAGTGCCCCACTCGCGCGGGCATTTGAAGCGCCGCGCGGCGTCACGCTCGCCACGGCGAGATCGCGCCCGGGGCCGCCGCGCGCGGTCAGAAGGTGCCGCGGAGCCCGAGGCCGCCCGGCTGGAGCGCCGCCTGGATCCAGGTGCCGCGCGCGCCGAGGGCGGCGAGGAACGCAGCCCCGACCGCGACCCCGGCGGCGCCGACACCGAGCATGACCGCGCCCGCGCCGGTGAGGGTGGGCGCGCGCGCGTAGGCGTCGGCCACCGTCGACCACGCGGTGCCGCCGCGCGCGTTCTCCACGGTGTTGAGATCGTCGACCCCGACCGCGAGGACAACGCCGCCGGCGACCGCGAGCCCGAAGGAGACACCGAACGTGACCCAGGCCGCGACCAGCCCGTCGTCGACCGGGCGCGGCGGTGGCGCGGCGTCGAGGCCGTTCTCCTCGTCGGCGTATTCGTCCGCGTCCTCTTCGTCGTCGTAGGCGTCGTCGGCCTCGTCGTCGGCCTCGTCGTCGGCCTCGTCGTCGGCCTCGTCGTCGGCCTCGTCGTCGGCCTCGTCGTCGGCCTCGTCGTCGGCCTCGTCGTCGGCCTCGTCGTCGGCCTCGTCGTCATCGTCGGCGCCGTCTGCCTCGCCGCGGCCCGCCGCGGCCTCCTCCGGCGCGCGCTCCGCTCCGTCGGCCGTGCTCACCCCGAGCCCCGGCTCCTCGTCGCCGGCCGTGCTCACCCCGAGCCCCGGCTCGTCGTCGGCCGTGCTCACCCCGAGCCCGGGCGCGTCCTGGGCGCGCGCCATCGGGGCCCACAGGAGGAGCGCCGCCGCCACGCCGATGCGCCACATGGGCGGAGTCTCCCCGGACACGCGCGCGGACGTCAACCGGCCCCGGTCGAAGTAAGGTGGGCCCCCTCATGCGCTCCCTCCGCATCGCCGCCGGCGTCCCTGGCGGCTCCCTCGGGCTCGGCCTCGCCGTGGCGCTCCTCGCGCTGCCCGCGGCCGCGCAGCCGGCGGAGGGCGATCCGGAGCTCGGGGTGGACGCGGCGGTCGATCCGTCCGAGGAGGATCCGGATCGCGACCGCGCGCACGCGGTGATCGACCGCCGCGAGCTGGAGGAGCGGCTCCCGCGGTCGGCACCCGACGCGCTCTCGGCGGTCCCCGGCGTGAGCGTGCAGCAGTCGGCCCATGGCCAGGCGAGCCCCTACGTCCGCGGCCTCACGGGGCAACAGGTCGTGCACCTGTTCGACGGCGTCCGCCTCAACACGGGGATCTACCGGCGCGGCCCGAACCAGTACTTCTTCACCGTCGACTCGCTCACCCTCGATCGGCTCGAGGTGGTGCGCGGGAGCGCGTCGGTCCGCTGGGGCTCGGACGCGCTCGGCGGGGCGATCCTCGTCGTGCCGCGCGAGCTGCGCCCCGACCCGAGCCTCGAGGGCGTGCGCCTCGAGCCGAGGCTCCTCGCGCGGTTCCGATCGGCGGACCTCGCGTGGGGCGGGCGCGCGGAGCTCGCCGCGGAGCTCGGCGACCGCACGTCGTTCCTCGGCGGGGTCGCGTACCGGAGCGCTTCGCGCCTGCGCGGCGGCGGCGTGGTCAGCGGCGCCGACGGCGAGCGGGCGCTCGTGCCGCGCTTCACCGAGGAGCTCGAGGGCCGCCCGGAGGCGGAGTGGGCGACGCAGCTCGGCACGGGCTTCGACGAGCTCACCTTCGACGGCCGGCTCGTCCACGCGATCACCCCGCGGCTCCGCGTCGTGGGGGCGGCGTACGGCTACCGCCAGGGAGACGCGCCCCGCACGGATCGTTGCCCCGCGCCCGAGGCGCCGGCCGACGAGTGCCTCACGGTGCGCGAGCAGTTCCGCACCCTCGCCTACGTCGCGCTGCGCGGTGACGCGGGCGAGTCGGTCCGCGACCTCGACCTCGTGCTCAGCTACCAGCGCCACCACGAGCGGCGCGAGAACCTGCGGCCGCGCTCGCGGGTGCGCTTCGACGGCATCGACGACGTGGACACCCTCGGCCTCGCCGCCCGCGCCGCGACCCCGGTGGTGCGCCTCGGCGACGACGGATGGCTGCGGGTGCGCTACGGGCTCGACGCCTACGGGGACGTCGTCTCGTCGCGCGCCTCCCAGACGCTCACCGATCTCGCGCTGACCGTCGACCTCTCGCGCGGCCAGTACCTCGAGGGCTCGCGCTACGCGACGCTCGGGAGCTTCGTGGTGCTCGAGCTGTCGCCCGCGCCGTGGCTCGTGGTGCGGAGCGGCGGCCGCCTCGGCCTCGTCGGGGTGCGCGCGCCCGGCGACGCGGGGTCCGGCACGCGGGCGGTCCACGACGACTTCGGGATCGCGCTCGGCCGGGTCGGCGCGGAGCTCCGCCCGTCCCGCGAGGTGTCGGTCCTGCTGTCGGTCGACCAGGGCTTCCGCGCCCCGAACCTCGACGACCTCACCTCTCGCCAGCAGACCGGCCCGGGGTTCCAGTTCGAGAACCCGGAGCTGCGCCCCGAACGGACGACGAGCGTGGACGTCGGCCTGAGGCTGCAGCTCCCGTCGCTGCGGCTCGAGGCCTTCGCCTACGGGCTGCTCCTCGAGGACGCGATCGTGCGCGCGCTCCGCCGCGCCGAGGACTGCCCCGCGATGACGCCGCAGTGCCAGGCGTCGCGGGTGCACCTGCAGCTCGTCAACGCGCGCGGGCTCGGCGCGGTCCTCGGCGTGGAGGGCGGCGCGACGGTCCTCTTGCCCGAGGGGTTCACGGTGCGCGCCACCGCGGCCTTCGCGTGGGGCGAGGGGCCCGATCCGAGCGCCGACCGCCGCGTTCCGCTCTCGCGCGTGCCCCCCGCCAACGGGACGGTCGAGGCGCGGTGGCGCCACGCCGAGACGGGCCTCTACGCGGCCGCGGTCCTCCGGTGGGCGGCGACGCAGGACCGCCTCGCGCCCTCCGACGTGGCCGACGCGCGCATCCCGGTCGGCGGCACGCCCGGCTGGGCGACGTTCGATCTGCGGGCTGGCTGGCGGCTCGACGAGCGGCTCCTCGTAGCGATCGTGGCCGAGAACCTCCCCGACGTCGCCTACCGGGTGCACGGCTCGAGCATCAACGCGCCCGGCGTCGGGATCTCGGCCTCGGTGTCGGGTAGGCTCTGGCCATGGTGAACGACGTGGGCCGCAACGTAGCTCTCCATGTTCCCCTCTGGGCGACCCTCGCGCTCTGCGCCGCGCTCGCCGGCTGCGAGACCGACCCCGAGGTGAACGACGCGGGCGCGCGGGACGCGGCGATGGCCGACGCCGCGATGAGCGACGCCGGGGTGATCGACCCGCCGCGCTGCGAGGGGCTCGCGGCCTCGCCCCCCGTCCGGATGTGCGAGGCGCTCGACACCGACTACGCGCCGGGCGTCGACGACATGTGGGCGGCGTGCGTGTCCGACGACGGCGAATACCACCGGGTCGTCGAGGACATCAGCACGATCGCGCGCGTGGCCGCCTACGACGAGCTGGCCGCCGCGATCTTCGACCCCACCCGCGATCCGACGCCGGACGAGCTCCTCGCCGCGCGCCTGATCTACCAGCGCGAGGAGGGCCTCGACTCGCGCGTGGTGCGCCGCTACGACCCGCACTTCACCGTCCCCGACGGCACCGACTGCGCGCTGCCCGGCGTGCCCG
>JAUHXR010000385.1 GCA_030426845.1 Polyangia bacterium
CTGCTCGACGAGATGCAGGAGGTCCTGCTGACCGCCGACATCGGGGTGAAGACCTCCGAGAAGATCCTCGCTCAGCTCAAGGAGCGGATGGGCAACGACGAGCTGCGCGACGAGGACGCGGTGTGGGCGGCGCTCCGCTACGAGGCGCGCGCGATCCTCGACCGGCCCGGCGCGCTCGCGCTCGGCCCCTCGCCCAGCGTGATCCTCGTCGTCGGGGTCAACGGGGTCGGCAAGACCACGACGATCGGCAAGCTCGCCTCGCGGTTCCAGGACGAAGGCAAGAAGGTCATGCTCGCGGCGGGCGACACCTTCCGCGCGGCCGCGGTGCTCCAGCTCGAGGTCTGGGGTCGTCGGGTCGGGTGCGACGTGGTCAAAGGGAAGGAGAAGGCGGACCCCGCGTCCGTCATCTTCGACGCGGTCAAGCGGGCCCAGGACGAGGGCGTGGACGTGCTGATGGCCGACACCGCGGGCCGCCTCCACACCAAGAGCAACCTGATGGAGGAGCTCAAGAAGGTCGCCCGCAGCGCCGAGAAGGCGCTCGGCCGCCCCGTCGACGAGATCCTCCTCGTGCTCGACAGCACCACCGGCCAGAACGCGATCCAGCAGGCGCAGCTCTTCAAGGACGCGATCGACGTCTCGGGGATCGCGCTCACGAAGCTCGACGGGACCGCCAAGGGCGGCGTCATCCTCGGCATCGTCGATCAGCACGAGGTGCCGGTGCGCTTCGTCGGGATCGGCGAGCGCGTCGAGGATCTGCGCGAGTTCGACGCCCCCACGTTCGTGGAGGCGCTCTTCGCCAAGCCGGACGACGAGACCCTCGCAGCGTGACGGGCTGCATGTTGGCCGTTGCCCGATTTTCAACCGGCGTGATATAGTCGCCGCCGGCTTTTCCATGGGGACCGTTTTCCCTGCAATTTCGACAAGTTGCCGACGAATTTCGGACCGCCCCCCCGCCCACGAGAGCTACCGAGTTGTGCCTAGGAACCGAGTCGAGATGCGCAACGATCGTCAAAAAGACGCCCACCCTCAGAGCACGTCTCTGGTATTGGAGGGGCTCAGGCAGCCGGTCGAACGGTCGCCGCAGTCACGGTCGCCGCAGCATTGGACGCTGCACGAGTGCGGCGCCGCGCTGGGGCGAGGTTCCGTCGGCGTCGTCGGATCCGAAGAGGGAGTCGCGATGAAGAGGGCTTTGATCACGGCCGAGAAGCTGACCCGCGCGGGCCGCGCGGGCGTCCGCGCTTCGATGCTTGCCGCCTTGGCCATGCTGGCCGGCGCCTCGCTGGGTCTGACGCCGAGCCAGGTGCTCGCGCAGGACAGCGACATGGACTTCACCGGCGGCGACGACGGCGGTGGAGGCTCCGACATGGACTTCACCGAGGGCGGCGGTGAAGGCGGGGACTCCGACATGGACTTCACCGAGGGCGGCGGTGAAGGCGGGGACTCCGACATGGACTTCACCGAGGGCGGTGGAGACGGCGGCGGCGACGGCGGCGGCGACATCATCGACGGCCTCGCCAGCGAAGAGGGCACCATCGACGACCCGGGCGCCGACCGGCCGGAGCGCACCACCGCGGCGTCGGAGGAGATCTTCGCGGTCCAGCAGATCTACGCGCTTCGGATCAACCGCGTCGAGCTCATCCCCTCGGCCGCGTTCACCCTGAACGACCCCTTCGTGAGCCACACCGCGGTCGCGCTCGGCCTGACCTACTGGTTCACCAACGTCCTCGGCATCGGCGTCAACTTCCTCTGGTACGAGGGCCTCGAGTCCGAGTCCGACCTCAACTTCTTCACGCGCCGCTCCACCCGCCTCGCGGTGCCGGTGAGCAACTACCAGTTCGGCGCCCACCTGAACTTCACGTACGTGCCCATCTACGGGAAGTTCTCGATGTTCAACGAGTTCATCTTCCAGTGGGACGCCTACGTCCTGGGCGGCGTCGGCCTGATGCGCACGCGCCCCGTCCCGGTTGTCGACCCCGAGGTCCGGAACTTCGACTTCGACATCCGGATCGCGTTCAACATCGGCATCGGTATCCGCGTCTTCGTGACCCGGTGGCTCGCGGTGTTCGGCGAGATCCGCAACTACATGTACCTCGAGCAGCTCGAGGCGCTCGACGTCGCGCTGGGTGACGGTCGGACCGATCCGCAGACCTGGACGCAGGACGCGCCCGCCTTCACGAGCAACGTGACCGCCCACCTGGGCTTCACGATCTTCCTGCCCTTCGACTTCGACTACAACCTGCCGCGGTGACGGAGACTCGACCGATGAACCAGACTCTCACCTCTCGCAGTCGGCGGGTCCTCCTCGGGGCGGGGCTCGCGGTGGCCCTCGCGGCCACCGGGATGGGCCTGCCGCAGGCGGCGTCCGCCCAGGAGATCCAGATCACCGGCCCGCTCGCCGGCGCCCCCGCCGTGCGGCGCATGCGCCAGCACCGCGTGAACCGGGTGCAGCTCATCGTGCCGACCGTCGGCTACACGCTGCAGGACGAGTTCGCGCGCTCCCTGATGGTGGGCCTCGAGGCGAACGTCCACTTCACCGATTTCCTCGGGATCGGCGTGTGGGGCGCGATGGCGAACTTCGCCAACGCCTTCCACATCGACACCGACCTCACCTCCCAGGTGGTCACGAACGGCCAGACGACCGACCGCAACCGGCTGTCGGTGCCCCGCCCCGGAGACTTCGACGACCAGGTCGGCCGCCTCCTCGGGCTCGCGTCGGTGCACCTCATCTTCGCGCCGCTCCGCGGCAAGCTGGCCCTCTTCCAGGGCGCGTTCACCGACACCGACTTCTACATCCTCGCGGGCTTCGCGGCCGCGTTCGTGGAGGAGCGGGCCAACGTCGACAACGGCGACGTCTGCACCACCTCGCCCGGGGTGACCTCGGACGCCTGCGCACAGACCCAGACCGCGCGCTCGGTCCGGTTCGCCCCGGCGCCGATGCTCGGCGTGGGCCTCAACCTCTACTTCAACGAGTTCCTGGGGCTCGCCCTCCAGTGGCGCGCGTTCCCGTTCAACATGAACCCGGCGGGCACCGACGAGTCCGGCCAGGGCCGCAACGGGGCCGAGGGCAGCGGCTTCCCCGATGGCGTCATCGACGACCGCGACCAGCGCTTCTACTTCCACCACATGATGAACATCGGCCTGATCATCAACCTCCCCCCCGAGGTCACGATCAGCGAGTAGCGCGCGGCCCACGCCGCTTGGCGCCACGCGACAGAGCCCGCGTCATCGAGGATGACGCGGGCTCTTCTGCGTTCAGGGTCTGCGGGGTTCGGGCCCGGACCTCGTGGGCTCCTCGCTCGCCGGCTCAGCCCGCCTTGACCTTGCGGGGGCGGCCCTGCTTGTCGATCGCGTAGCCCTCCGGGAGCTCGATCGCGCTCGCGCCGTCGCCGAGGGCCCAGCCCTTGTCGATGAGCAGATCGAGAACCCGCACCTTCACGCGGAGGCTCTCCTCCTCCTTGAGCGCCTCGGTGAGGGCCCCGAGCGAGTCCTCGCCGTTCTCCTGCTTGAGCGCGCAGAGCGTCGCGTGGAAGCGCGCGGTCTCATCGACGTCGAGGAAGTGCGGCTCCACCGCGGCCGCGAGGTCCGGGTGGCGCAGCTCCTCGAGCCGGCCGAGGAGCTGGTGCTTGCGCTGCGGATCGCGCTCGTACTCGGTGTCCATCGTGCCGAGGAGCGCGATCATCTCCTCGATCGCGCGGTCCTCGGTCAGCATGCCCTCGAGGCAGCGAAGCCCCCAGCTCAGCGACTCCTGGGTGCGCAGGCCCTTCCGCAGCGGAGCGAGCGCCACGTCCTCGCCCGCCTCGCAGATCCAGCGGAGGGTCTCGTCCTTCTCCTCCTCGTCGGTGATCGCCTGGGCGACCGGGACCCCGCGCGGCGGGTCGACGTAGTAGGTGAAGCGCTCCATCAGCGCGAGGATCGCGTCGGCCCGCTCGTCGGGCTTGCCCGACTCGGGCTCGGTGGTCGCGAGCTGGCCGAGCGCCTTGATCGACTCCCAGCGGTCCGCCACCGCGGCCCGCTTGTCGGCCACGCGCTCACGGTGCTTCTCCAGCGTGCTCTTGCGCTTGAAGAGGTCGAAGAACCCCATTTCGCTCCCTTCCGTGCCGCGAGGATGCGCCTCTCGGTCACTGCGATCCCGCAGGTACTAACCTCAGAGATCGCCCGCGTCGACCCCGATCCCCGCCCGGAAGCTCGCCCCACGGCGCGGATGCGCGGCGTAAGTGGCTGTGGAGGCCGCCTCGGATCGCGAGGAGCCTCAGCGGATGATGACGGGCCGCAGATTGACCTGAGCGCCGCGAGCCTGGACCTGGAAGCGCACCATCTTGCAGCCGTGCTTCTTGAGCAGCGACTTCTCGTTGGCCTGGAGGCGCTGGATGAACCGGTCCTCGGTGATGTTCGAGACGTTCTCGCCCGCCGCCTCCTTGGCCGCGACGTACTCACGGAAGATCCGCGCGTAGTAGGCGTCCTCCGGCTCGGCGGCGAGCTTGGCGGCGAGCTCCGGGTCGTCCTCCTCGCCCTGCCCCGAAGAAGGGGGGCTCGAGGCGGCCGGCTCCTCGGGCCGGCTGTTCATCGCGTCCGCGCCTGCCCAGGCCTCGGGTGGGCTCGAGACCCGGCCGTCCTCGTCCTCCTCGGGCGTGCCGGTGAAGACGTTGAGGAGCTGGTTGATCCGGTACGCGAGGCCGCCGAGCTCGGCCGACTCGATGTCGAGACGCAGATCCGTGCGGCCGTTGATCACCGCGAGGACGCCCTCCTCCATCTGCTCGATCGGGCGGATGAAGCTGGTGCCCAGCAAGAAGCCGAAGATCACCACCGCGACGATGCCGAGCGCGGTCATGATGAGGATCATGTTCACCGGCGAGGCCTTCGCGCGCTGGCGCGTCCGGTTGCCGAGGACGACGTAGCCGACCTGGGCGCTGGGCGAATACGAGAGCGGCCCGAGCATCCCGATGTACTGGTCGTCGCCGAGCCCGAGCGCGAAGGCGTCCGACGCCGTGCCCTCGTCGGCGAGCGCGGCCTGGGTGGCCGCCGCCTGGCCCTCGAAGAGCGCCGACTGGAGCGCGTCCCGGGTCGCGCCCTCGAGCGAGGAGCCGCCGATCGCGCCCTCCTGCACGAAGGCGACGTCGAGGCCGAGCATGCCGCCGAGGCGCGACGCCATGCCGTTGGACATGTCGTAGCCCGCGACCAGGGCGCCGCGGATGGCCCCGTTGGGCTCGCGGATCGGCGCGATCGCGACCTGGAGGTACTTGGTCTGGCCCTCCTCGTAGCGCCACACGTCGATCGCCGGCTCGCCCGTGTCGAGCACGCCGCGGAGGCTGCTGAGGACGCGGGTCAGGTCGTCGCCGTGCATCCGGTTGCGGTCCTGCGAGCGGGCGATGACCACGCCGCGGTCGTCCGTGATCAGGGCGATCTCGGCCGCGCCCGCGCGGTTGCGGTTGCGCCGGCCCAGCCAGTCGAGCACCGCGGTCGCGCGCTCGTAGGCGCGCTCGCGCTGGGTGGCCTCGTCGAGCGCGCTGAACACGTCCCGCGTGTCGTCCTCGCGCGCCTGGGCGACCGTCTGCTCGACGAGCTCGCGACCTGCGAGACGCCACAGCTGATCGAAGAGCTGCACGTCCCCCGCGATGCGGGAGTCGACCTCCTCCAGGAAGGCCGACTCGACCTGCGAGCTGACCACGAAGTACGAGACGACCCCGACCAGAAGGACGGCGATCAAGTTCCCGCCGATCATCTTCGTCCGCATGCGCCGATTCTCCCCGTGCTGGCCGTGGGCGCTCGCCCGTGAGCGCGCGGCCTGGCTAGGCCTCTCCCCCGAACGCTCGACCTCGCGGAGGGCCCCATTCCACCCTCGCTCGCGACGTGCTTGGATATCACCCGGCGAGAACCGGGGTCAAGCTCAACCGCCGGGAATCACGAGCCTTCGGGGGCTCAGATCTCCCAGTCGGTGATCCCGGGGCGGCCGCCTCGGCGGCTCCCGCCGGCCGGAGGCCCGGTGGTCCCGGTCGGGGGGCGCGTCGTGGTCGTGCCGGTTGCGCCACCGGCGCCCCCGAGCGGCTGAGGCTGAGGCTGACGCTCGACGGGGGTCGGCGCGCGCCGGCGACGGCGGCGCCGGCGGCCCGCGCCCGGGTCGTCCAGCGTGAGCGGCTCCTCGGCCTCCTCGTCGGCCGGCTCGATCGGGGGAGCGACCGGCTCGACGACCACCTCCGGCGGGACCGCGGCCGGCTCGTCGACCGCGGGCGTGGAGACGGTCGTGGCGGGCTCCGCCACGGCGGGCGGCGGGTCGGTCCGGGGCTGGGCGACGACCGGTACGGCGACCTCCGCCGCCGAGTCGCTCGGGGCGAAGGCCGCGAAGGCCCCTCCCCCGCCGAAGGCCATCCCCAGGATCGCGGCCGCGCCCAGAACGCCCGGGAGCATGCGCCGGCGGGCGTTCGCCTCGGCGGGCGGAGGCGGGGCGAATTCGCCCACCCCCAGGTTGGTCGGCAGGAGCGTCGGCGGCTCGGCGCGGCTCTCCGCCGAGGGCAGCCCCGCGGCGAGGCTGCTCGCGTCGTGGGCGACCGACTCGAGCTCGACCTCGACGCTGCGGCTCACCGGGCGCAGGAGCCGGCTCACCGTGATGGAGTCGGCCGCGCTCAGCCCGCCCAGCCCGTTGAACGAGGAGAGCGAGAGGAGCTCACGGTCTTCCGCGATCTTGTCCTGCATGACGTCGCAGATGACGGCCGAGATCTGGAGAGGATCGACCGCGGCCGCGCTCGGGAGCGCGTCGAGGAGCCGGTAGCGGAAGTCTCGGGCGGTCGGCGGGCGCGCGTCCGCGGTGGGGCCGAGCGCCTGGAGGATGACCTTGTCGAGCGCCGGCGGGATACCCGGCACGACCGCGCTCGGGGGGACGACCTTCGGATCGCGCACCATGTCGAGGAGCCGCAGGTCGTTGTCCGCCCGGAAGAGGCGGCGCATCGTCAGCATCTCCCAGAGGACGATCGCGAGGGCGTAGATGTCGCAGCGTCGATCCACGTCGCGGCCGAAGGCCTGCTCGGGCGCCATGTAGGCGATCTTGCCCTTGAGCCCGGCGGCCTCCGTCTGGTGGAGGCGCTGGCTGGCTTTGGCGATCCCGAAGTCGATCAGCTTCACGTCGCCGCGGTAGCCGACGAGGACGTTGGCCGGGCTGACGTCCCGGTGGACGACCCCCGCCGCGCTGCCGTCGGGGTTGAGCAGCTCGTGGGCGGCGTGCAGCCCGTCGGCGACGCGGATCGCGATCGCTACCGCGAGCTCCGGGGAGAAGCGCAGGTCGCGCTCCTTCAGGGTCCCCATGAGCTGCGACAGCGAGCAGCCGTGGACGAATTCCATGAGGAGGCAGTAGGAGCCGTCCAGCTCGCGGAGCGCCTCGACCCGCACCACGTTCGGGTGGTCGATCCGGGCCGAGAGGCGCGCCTCGTCGACGAACATCTCGACGAAGCTGCGGTCGGTCGCGAGGTGCGAGTGGATGACCTTGATGGCCAGCTCCTTCGAGAAGCCGCCCGCGCCCTCGCGTCGCCCGAGGTACAGCGCCGCCATGCCCCCCGCCCGCAAGCGGGCGACGACCTCGACGTCGCCGATCCTGTCTCCTACGTCGAACATCCGGGGAGGGACCGCGCCCCGCGGCGCGATCTTGGGCTTCAGGCTACACCCGTCGGGCGGGCGGATCCACGCGCACCAGATAGGCGCGGTGATGGGCGAAGAGCCCGGCGAGGGGGCCGCCGACGCGATCGAACCCCGGGTGCCGCCGCAGCGCGCGGGCGAGGCGAGGGGCGAGGGTCGGCCGGGCGAAGGGGAAGTCCTCGGGTCCGAAGTCGTACGGGGTCGCCGCCGCCGCCGGCGCCCCACCCCGCAGCCGCCCCAGGCTGGCCGACAAGAGGGTCTCTCC
>JAUHXR010000386.1 GCA_030426845.1 Polyangia bacterium
CGTCGCAGCCGACGGTCAGCGCGAGGAGAGAGCCCCAGAGAACGAGCGCGCGTCGCACGTCGACAGGATACGGCAATCCGACCCGCAGCACGTCAGCTGCCGCGCCGGCGGGGGCCGCCCGGCTCGGCGGTGCGCGGATCGTCGGGCCAGCGGTGCCGCGGGTAGCGACGGCGCAGCTCCTTGCGGACCTCGAGGTAGTGGCGGTCCCAAAAGCCGGCCAGGTCGGTCGTGATCTGCACCGCGCGCTGGTTCGGCGCGAGCAGGTGGAGCAGCAGCGGGACCTCGCCGCCCGCGACGCGGGGGCCGTCGAGCGCGCCGAAGAAGTCTTGCAGTCTCGAGGCGATCCACGGCGGCCGATCCACCTCGTAGGTGACCGCGACCCGCGCGCGACCCGGGATCGCCACGTGGGTCGGCGCGAGCCGGTCGAGCGCGCGCAGCGCGTCGGCGCCGAGCTCGGCGCGGATCCAGTCGAGGAGACCCGCGTCGCGGAGCTCGGCGAAGCTGCGCCGCCCCTCCGCGAGGCGCCGCACGACCGCGGCGAGGCGCGCGTCGTCGAGCGCCGGGAGCTCCGGCGCGTGGGCCCGCGCGAAGTCGAGCCGGCGCCGCAGCTCGTCGAGGGCCTCGGGCGGGCGGCACAGGCGCTCCACCCCGGCCGCGATCGCGGCCTCGGCCAGCGCCTCGGCCGCCTCCGCGTCGGTCGGCTCGCGGCTGGAGCGCTCGAGGAGCACCCCGTCGTAGCGAAGCTCCGCCTCGCCGACGACGCGCTCGCGCGCTGGGTCGAAGCGGACCACCGAGCGGTCCTCCACCCGATCGAGGAAGAGCTCGAGCACCAGGTCGAGGGGCGCCGCGCTCGCGGCCCGGCAGATCGCGCCGCGCGGTCCGTCGACGACGTCGACCGCGACGAGCAGCTCCGCGTCCTTCACCGCGCTCGTCGGGGCCAGCGCCGCGGTGGTGCCGCCGGCCACGAGGAGGCGATCCCCCGACGCGCGCCGCGCGAGCCGGTCCGGGAAGCCCGCGAGGGTGGCTCGCAAGATCGCTTGCTCCTCGTCGAACAAGGGCTCCTCCTCGAGCCGCACCTCCTCCAGCGCGCGGGCGAGCTGGCGGCTCGCGTCGAGGACCGTCCGCGTCGCGCGTCCGTCGAGCCCCATCGCGCGGAGCGCGCCCCCGTTGGGCCGCGGCCCGAGCGCCTCGAGCTGCTCGAGCCGCACGAGGAGATCGCTCGCCGCCACCTCGTCGTCGCGCGCGGAGCCTCCGTCGAACCGCGCGCCGGAGTGGCGCCGGATGTCGCGCTCCGCGATGAGCGCCGCGATCGTCGCCCCGGCGCGCGCGTGCCCGAGCCGCGCGGCCTCCACCGCCACCCGCGCGATCCGCGGGTGGGCGGGGAGCGCGCGCATCGCCTCTCCGATCGGGGTGATCGCGCCGCCCTCCACCGCGCCGAGCCGCTCGAGGAGCTCCTCGGCCGCGCGGAGCGCCGCGTCGGGCGGCGCCTCGAAGAACGGGAAGGTCCGCGGGTCCTCGCCGGCCGCGCGCAGCGCGAGGGCCGCGGCGGACAGCTCGGCCCGCGCGATCTCGGGCGCGTCCCGCTCGGGTCGGACGGCGTGCTCCCGCGCGGTGTAGAGGCGCACGCAGACCCCCGGCCGGGTGCGCCCCGCGCGGCCCGCGCGCTGGGTCGCCGACGCCTGGCTGATCGGCTCCGTCTCGAGCCGACCGAGCCCGGTCCACGGCGAGTGCCGCATCACGCGCGCGAGGCCCGAGTCGATCACCGCGGTCACCCCGTCGATCGTCAGCGACGTCTCGGCCACGTTGGTGCTGAGGATCACCTTGCGCGTCCGCCCCGGCCGCACCGCGCGGTCCTGCGCCTCGGGGGGCAGATCGCCGTGGAGCGGCAGCAGCTCGAGCCCGTGGGCCTTCGCCGGCCCCTCGCACGCCTCGAGCGCGGCGCGGATCTCGCGGGCCCCCGGCAGGAAGACGAGCACGTCGCCCTCGAGCCCGCCGTCGATCAAGCGCACCAGCGCGGCGCGGACCTGGCGCTCGAGCGGGCGGTCGTCGGGCGCCTCGGCGTGCTGGATCGAGACCGGGTGCGCGCGACCGGCGACCTCGATCACCGGCGCGTCGAGGAACGCGGCGACCGGCCCGGCGTCGAGGGTCGCGCTCATCGCGACCACGCGGATGTCCCGACCGCGCTGCCGCGCGCGCTGGACGCGGGCGAGCGCGAGGTCGGTCTCGAGGTGCCGCTCGTGCAGCTCGTCGAAGACGATCGTGGAGACCCCGCGCAGCGTGGGGTCGGAGGTGAGGCGGCGGCCGAGGATGCCCTCGGTGACGAAGGACACGCGGGTGCGCGCGCTCCGGCGCGCGTCGAAGCGGACCTGGTAGCCGACGCGCTCGCCGACCGGCTCGCCGAGCTCCTCCGCGACGCGCGCGGCGGCCATCCGCGCGGCGAGGCGGCGCGGCTCGACCACGATGATCTCGCCGTCCTGCGTCCCCGCGTCCCTTCCCGCGTCCCTCCCTGCGTCGAGGAGCGCGCGCGGCACCCGCGTGGTCTTGCCGGCCCCGGGCTCGGCCACGAGCACCACCGCCCCGCGGCTCGCCACCGCGGCGGTGATCTCGTCGAGGCGCGGATCGATCGGCAGCGGGCGCACGCCCGAGGGCTTACTCCAGGTCGGAGGTGACCGCGACCCCCGCGAAGGGCGCCGAGCCAGCGTGCATCACCGAGCGCAAGCGGCCGGCCGCGTCGAGGATCGGTGAGCCGCTGTTGCCGGGGTACGAGGGGCAGTCCATCAGCCAGCCGACCGCGGCCGCGTCGGGGCCGAAGGTCTCGACCGCGCTCTCACGCGTCGCGACGCGGCAGAGGCGCGGCACCAGCTCGTTGTACGCGGGGTAGATCGGGTGCTGGCGCGCCGAGAGCACGGTGACCACGCTGCCCTCCTCGGGCGCGCGTCCGTCGATCGGCAGCGCGGGGCGGGCGAGGACGCGGTCGAGCTCGAGGAGCGCGACGTCGCGGCGCATCACGCGATCGTCGGTGACGGAGGACGCGCGCAGCACCCGCCGGCAGCCCGCCCACTCGTGCGGCCGATCGCCGGTCGCGGCGAACAGGATCCACGCGCCGTCGCAGGCCGCTCCGTCGGCGCGCGCGGCCGGAGGCAGGCAGTGGCTCGCGGTCAGAACGCGCCGCGGCCCGACGAGCGCGGCGGTGCACCGCTCGACCGCCTCGCCCTCCGCGCGCAGCAGCATCCCCACCGACGCGGGGCAAGGTCCGAGCCGGTCGCGGCACTGCAGCTCGAAGCCGGCGAACCGCGCGTCGGGCTCCCCGAGGGTGGCGGCCCGGGACGCGGCTGACGTGACCTCGGCCGCGGGGGCCGGGCGCGGAGCCCCACCTCCGCATCCCGAGAGCACCGCCACGAGCCCGAGGGCAGAAGTCCCGAGCGTTGCCGCCGCCACGCGCACGTGGCGTCAGACACCTTCCCGTCCAGAGTGTTCCCGTCCCCGGCGCTCAGTCGGCGCAGCAGCGGAAGCCGACCGAGGGCACGCGCCGGGTGCGGGGCCAGCGGAGGTCGCGGGCCATCGCGCAGCGCAGGCCGCGCTCGTTGTGCTCGAACGAGCCGCCGCGGATCCGGCACGGGTCGTCGGGGCCGTCGCCGTCGCAGCCGTTGTCCCACTCGGCCGCGTTGCCGCTCAGGTCGAAGACCTCGGCGTAGGGTCCGGACGGCGGGTGGCAGCCGGCGAGCGTGCCGACGTCGACGAGGCCCCAGGTGGTGTAGTCCTCGGCGTCCGCGCCGCGGCAGATCGCCGTGTCGAGCGCGTCGCCGTAGGGGTACGCGTGCGCGCCGCCGGAGGTACAGGCCGCGTGCCACTCGCTCACCGCGGGGTCGTCGTAGCCGTCGAACGGGTAGGGCCCGCCGTCGCCCACCCGGCCGCAGAGGCGCTTGCCCGCCGCCTCGCAGAACGCGCGCGCGTCGCACCAGTCGACGCAGACGACGGGGCGCTCGAGGTCCGCGTCGCGCGGCGGCCACTGGCAGCTCGGGGTGAGGTCGTCGTTGCCCGCGCACGCCCCCGGCTGACCCGCGGTCGGCGGGTCGGTCGCGAGCCACGCGTCGTACTGCGCGCGCGTCACCTCGGTGCGGTCGACGCAGAAGCCCTCCGGCAGGCGCGTCATCGCCGGCCCCATCCCGTTCGGGCAGGCCATCTGCCCGGGCACCGGGTCGGCGGGCTCGGGCCGCAGCTCCACCTCGAGCGGCGCGGGCGCGCAGGCCGCGAGCGCGAGGCCCAGCGCGAGTCCCGTGACGACCGCGCGCGCCCTCACCGGAACACCTCTCACCAGAACACTTCTCACCAGAACACTTCTCACCAGAACACTTCTCACCAGAACACCGGGGACGAGTTGCGGTAGGGCGCGTCGTCGGCCATCGGGAAGAAGACCTCCTCGGTCGCCGAGTCGGGCGCGCCCTCTTCGCGGTTGACGCGGTTGCCCTCGGCCTGTCCCGCGACGTTGCGTAGCTTGAAGCGCTCGCCGGAGACGCGGTTGATCTGGTTGTCGGTCAGCCGCGTGCACTCGAGGAGGTAGGCGAGCAGCGTGCCCTCGTGGATCACGTTGCCGCGGATGACCTGCCGCTGGTTCCACGCGCTGTGCAGGCCGCAGTTGTGGAAGGTGTTGCCCGCGATGAGGTTGCCGATCGGGTTGTCGCGCACGGCCGCGCGCTCGCGCGGGTAGTTGATCATCCCCCAGAGGCCGTTGCTACTCCGGTTGGTCATCCAGATCTGGTTGTTGAGGACGACGTTGTCCGTCTCCTGCCAGAGCACGATCGGGCCGTCGGTCTGGCCCTCGCTGTCGCACGGGAGCGACGGGTCGTAGCTGCCCTCGGCGTTCGCCTGGCACTCGACCATCGTGTTCTCCTCGACCCACACGTTGCGCCCCGACGAGGTGACGAAGTCGCCGCCGAGGTTGTCGTGAAACCGGTTGCGCAGGATGTGGATGTCGCGGTCGGTCCGCCCCGCGCCCTCGATGTCGATCCCGAACTGCGGCGCGGTGCCGCCGATGTGGTGGATGTGGTTGTCCTCGACGAGCACGCGGTGCGCGCCGACGATCGAGACGCCCTGCCGGCGGTTGTGGTGGATGTCGCAGCCGCGGATCGTCACGTCCTCGCTCGGCACCTCGGGCTCGGTGTCGGACGCGCGCCGGCCCACGATGAGCACGCCGTCGCCGGTGAGCTCGTGCAGCTCGACGCCCTCGATGAGCACGCGGTGGACGCTCGTCCACGCGCAGATCCCGTGGCCCTCGTCGTGGGCGGTGCCGCTCGAGTAGTCGTGCGCGTCGCGGTCGCCGCGGATCTCGCCGCCACGGATCGTCACGTCGGCGTGGTTGTCGACGCTGATGACGCAGTAGTTGTGGCGGTCGTTCGGCGCCATCTCGAGCACCGCGCCGTCCGCGAGCTCGAGGGTCATGGAGCCTGGGATCTCGACGCCGGCCGCGTAGGCGTCGTTGGTGACCTCGCCGACGAGGTAGTTCCCCGGCGGGATGACGACGTGATCGAAGCCTGCGCCGAGCGCCCACGCCAGGGCCTCGTTGATCCGCTGCCGCGTCTCGACGGGGTCGCCGCGGTCGTTGGCGATCTGCCAGCGCTCGAGCTCGAGCGCGTAGGTGTTCTCGTGGCTCGGCGGCAGCGCGACGACCGGCCTCTCGCCCGGGGTCCACGCGCACTCGCCGCCCCCGACCGGCCCGATCACGCTCGCGTCGACGCGCTGCACCTCGCCCGCGTCGCGCGGCGGCGGCCCCGCGTCGTCGGGCGCCGGCTCCTCGCAGCCGCACCCGGCCAGCAGCCCCGCGGTGAAGGCGGCGGTGGACGCGAGGCGCAGGAGCGAGCGGGGTCGCGAGGGCACCCGAGCAGCCTAGCCGAACCTCCGCGTCCCGAGCGTGGCCTCGAACCATACGGCGTATGGGTGCGCTCGACGTCAGCGCTCGGCGAGCAGGCGCTCCACGTCGCGCCGCAGCGCGCCGAGCGTCGCGTCGGTGCCGCCCTGATAGGCGCCGGCCACGCGGCCTTCGCGATCGATCACCACCAGCGTCGGCAGCCCGTCCGCCTGATAGCTCACCGCGGTGCGCCCCGTGCACTGGAGGAGAGGGTAGCGCCGCGGCTCCGCCTCGAGGTGCTGACGGATCCGCGCGCGCGGCTCGTGCGACATCGCGAGCACCACCAGCCCCTCGTCCCGGTGCGCGTCGAGCATCGCCTCGAGACGCGGAGCGGCCCTCCGGCACGCGCTGCACCATGTGGCCACGAACGCGAGCACGACGACCCGCCCGCGGTAGCGCGCGAGATCGACCTCTCCGTCGTCGTGCAGCGGCCGCGCCCGCACCGGCGGCGCCGGCTGCCCCACCAGCTCCTGCACGTCGGCGCGCGCGGGAGCGCTCCCGAGAAGCAACGAAGCGCCCAGCGTGCCGGCGAGCATCCACCTCACGGGACGAGCGTAGCAGGCTGCGCGCCCTCCGGATGTCGGGCCCGGCCCCCGCGCCTCTGCCCAGCCTCCCCGCGTTCGCGCTACTGTCTCTTCGTGCGCCGTCTCCCCCTCGCGCTCGTCGCCCTCCTCGGTTGCGCCGGTCCGCTGCCTCCCGGGGCGGAGGAGTCGCTCGCCGACGCGCCGCGGCTCGAGGCGATCGGCGACGCGGTCGGGGGCCCCGAAGGGTCGGACGCCCCCGCGCGGTGGCGGGTCGGGTTCGTGGACCACGGGGTCACGCGGCCGGTCGATCGCGAGGCGATCGCGTTCGTCCCGCGGTGGCGCGAGGGAGCCGCGCTCGTCGATCCGCAGCGCCGCCTCTACGCCGTCCGCCCCGACGGCGACCGGCGGATGCTCGCGGCCGACGCGGTCGGCGTGCTCGCGACCGACGGGGCGCGCCTCGCCTACGTGACCGAGCGCGGCGGCCTCAGCGCGCTCTCGCTCCACGACGGGACGCGCCCTCGCGTGATCGTGGAGGGCTTCGCCTCGATCGGCGTCGTGCGCCTCACGCCCGAAGAGATCCTGTTCGTCGGCGCTCCGCCTGGCGGCGTCGTCGGCGTGTGGTCCGTCCAGGGCGGCGCGCCGGTCTGCCTCACCAACTGCGCGCTCCGCACCGGCGAGCCGTGGGCCGATCGCTTCGTCCCCCCGCCGGTCGACGCCGCGACCTTCGTGATCGAGCCAGGCCGCGTCCGCTGGGTCGACGGAGACGGCGTCGCCCGCGAGGTCGGGCGATGAGGCGCGCGCCGATCGCGCTCGCGGTCACGCTGGTGAGCGCGCTCGCGGCCGCGGCGTCGGCCGAGGCCCAGACCTTCCGTCGCCCGACCGCGTGCGGCGACTGCATCGCCGGCTGGTACTACTTCGACGAGGACGGCGGCGGCGGCGTGCAGGACTGGAGCTGCGCGGCGAGCAGCTACGACGGTCACCGCGGCACCGACTTCAGCCTCGCCGGCGGCAACGGCGCGATCGACGCCGGCCACGATCTGGTCGCCGCCGCCGACGGCGTGGTCGTGAGCACGGTCGACGGCCACTACGACCGCTGCCGCACCTGCGACGCGAGCGTCGACGGGCGCTGCGGCCTGGGCTTCGGCGGCGGCTTCGGCAACCACGTCGTGATCAACCACGGCAGCTACCGCGTGGTCTACGCGCATATGCGTCAAGGCAGCGTGCGTGTGACCAACGGGCAGACGGTGCGCTGCGGCGACGTCATCGGCCAGATCGGTTCGAGCGGCTGCACCACCGGCGCGCACGTCCACTTCGAGACCCGCCCGCTCGGGGGGGCGAGCGCGACCGCGTTCGATCCCTTCGCCGGGATGTGCTCGCCCACGTCGCCGAGCCGCTGGGTGAGCCAGGGCCCCCACCGCGGCCTGCCCGG
>JAUHXR010000387.1 GCA_030426845.1 Polyangia bacterium
TCGGCGCGCCGTTCGAGCTCGGGCTGATCCGCAGCCACTACGTGGGCCGCACCTTCATCGAGCCGGCGCAGTCGATCCGGCACTTCGGCGTGCGGCTCAAGCTCAGCCCGGTGCGCGGCCTCCTCGAGGGCAAGCGCGTCGCGGTGGTCGACGACTCGATCGTGCGAGGCACCACGAGCCGCAAGATCGTCAAGATGCTGCGCGACTCGGGCGCCCGCGAGGTGCACCTCCGCATCAGCTCGCCGCCCACGCGCTGGCCCTGCTTCTACGGCATCGACACGCCCTCGCGCGGCGAGCTGATCGCGTCGAGCCACTCGGTCGACGAGATCGCCCGCTACATCACCGCCGACTCGCTCGGCTACCTGAGCGTCGAGGGCCTGCACCGCGCGATCGGCGGCGAGGGCTACTGCGACGCGTGCTTCACCGGCAGCTACCCGGTGCCGGTCGCCGACGAGGAGGTGCGGGTCCGCCGGCAGCTCCCGCTGGTGGGGGTGTAGTGCCGACGTGCCACGCACGTCGCTGGGGCGCAGCGCTGCTCGCCCTCGCGGTCGTCGCCGGGTGCGGCGGCTCGCCAGATCCCGATCGTCCGTCCGACCAGGCGACCTCCGGCGCGGAGGCGGATCAATGCGCGCCCGACGAGGCGCGGCTCGGCGGCGCGTGCTGGAGCGCGGCGGGGAGCCGCTGGCGGGTGCAGGCGGATGGGCCGGCGGGCGAGTACCGCTTCGAGCTGAGCCTGCTCGCCGCGGGGCGCGTACGCGCGACCGATCACGCGGGGGCCAGCCCGGCGCACGACGAGTGGTTCCAGGACGGGCCGCTCCTGCGCGTGTTCCTCAGCGACCGCTTCGTGGAGTACCGCGCGCGCGTGACCAACGGCACGGTGATCATCGGCGAGGCGATCAACGTCCGCGGCCAGCGCTGGTCGTGGCGCGCTGACCGGCAGTTCGGCGAGCTGGCCTGCGACGGCGGCGACGCCCAGACCGAGGAAGGATGCTTGACGGTCGCGGGGACGCGCTGGCGGCTCGAGGCCGACGGCAGCGACGCGCGGGTGATCGAGTTCCTCGACGACGCGGAGCTCGCGTCCGGGTCGAGCCGCGGTCAGTGGGAGCAGGCGGGGAGCGCGGTGACGTTCACCCTCGAGGAGGGCGGCCCCGAGTACATCGCGCTCGTCGAGGGCTCGCGCGAGCTGACCGGGCGCTTCGCGGGCGGAGGCCAGGAGGGCCTGTTTCGGGCCACGCGGGTCCCCTCGATCCCACCGGTGATGCACGAATGAGCGCGCCGATCCCGTTTCACCTCGCCTTCCCGGTCACCGACCTCGAGGCGACGGAGCGCTTCTACGTGGAGCTGCTCGGCTGCCGCGTCGGGCGGCGCGACGCCCGCTGGGTCGACCTCGACTTCTACGGGCACCAGCTCAGCGCGCACCTGAGCGCCCCCGACGAGGGCCCGCCGGCGACCAACGAGGTGGACGGCGACGACGTCCCCACGCGCCACTTCGGCGCGGTCCTGCCGTGGGACGCGTGGGAGGCGCTCGCGCGGCGCCTCGAGGCGGCCGGGGTCGCGTTCCTCATCGCGCCGCGGACGCGCTTCGAGGGACGGCCGGGCGAGCAGGGCACCTTCTTCGTCCGCGATCCGTCGGGCAACGCGATCGAGCTGAAGACGTTCCGCGACCCGGCGGACCTGTTCCGCACGAGCTGACGGCGCGACGCCGATCCGGAGCCTACGCATGGAAGAGCACGACCGCTGGGATGACGCGCAGGAGGGCGCGGAGCTGCTCCGCGAGGGCGAGGTCGACGCCGCGATCGCGCTGCTCGAGCGCGTGGCAGAGGACGACCCGGGCAACGAGTACGCCTACTTCTTCCTCGGCAACGCCCACTTCGAGAAGGGCGCCTTCGACAAGGCGATGAAGGCCTTCGTCCTCGCGCTCGAGCGGGCCCCGGACTACGTCGGCGCGATGGTCGCCCTCGGCCAGACCCTGCGGTTGCTCGGTCGCTACGAGCAGGCGCTGCGGATGGGGCACCAGGTGCTCGCCCGCAACAAGGAGGACGCCGACGCGCTGCACCTGATGGGGCTCACCCACTACGCGCGGGGCGAGGAGGCCGCCGCGAAGGCCTACCTGACCCGGTTCCTCGAGGCGGGGCCCGAGCTGGAGGCCGCGCAGGAGGCCCGAGGGCTGCTCGAGATCCTCGAGGGCAACGCGCAGCCCCTCGACGACTACGAGCCGGTCGACGAGTAGGGGTAGGAGACCCGCAACGGGTCGAGGGGGTGCTGGGGAGAAACTCCCCAGCCCAGCGTCCCGAGGCTCCCCAGTCGCGCCTCCGGCGGGGTGGCACATGGGCTGCTAATACCCGTCCGTCGTGCGCGTCGCGCTCAAGCTGATGGTGCTCTTCGTTGGCCTCCTGGTCGCCGTCCTCGCGATGGACGGCTGGCTGCGCCTGCGCCGGGAGCGCGCCGTCTACGAGCGCGACGCGATGCACGAGCAGCGCCTCCTCGGGCGCGCGCTCCGGCCGGCGGTGGAGGCCACGTGGCGCGCGGAGGGACGCGAGGCGGCCGCGGAGGTGCTCGCGCTCGCGCAGGCCGGGGAGTCCGAGGTCTCGCTGCGTCTGCGGCGGCGCGATCCGTCGGCGCAGGCGGTCGAGGTCACGCGCGAGCACGCGCCGGGCACCCTCACTACCTTCGTCGCCATCGACGCTCCAGACGGCGCCAGCTGGGCGATCGAGCTGTCCGAGTCCCTGGCCGAGCCCGAGGCCCGGCTCCGGCGCGGCCTCGTCCGCACGGGCTGGATCGCGCTCGCCGCGCTGCTCGGCGCGGCCGTCCTCGCGGTGGTCTTCGGCGAGTGGATCGTCGGCCGCCCGGTGCGCCGCCTCGTCGAGGGGGCCGCGCGGATCGCGCAGGGCGACCTCAGCCCGCTGCCCGCGCCCCCCCGCCGCGACGAGATCGGCGAGCTCAAGCGCGCGATCGCCACGATGGTAGGCGGCCTCGCGAACGCGCGCGAGGAGACGGAGCGGGCCCGTGAGGGACAGCTCGAGGCGGAGCGGCGGCTCCAGCGCGGCGAGCGGCTCGTGGCGATCGGCACGCTCGCGGCGGGGGTCGCGCACGAGCTGGGCACGCCGCTCCAGGTGGTCGCGGGGCGCGCGCGGATGATCGAGCGCGACGCGGCCGCCGGCCCCACGGCGCGGCGGCACGCGGCGATCATCAGCCGTCAGGCGCGCCACATGGAGCGGATCGTGCGCGAGCTCCTCGGGCTCGCCCGGGCCGACGGAGTACGGCACGAGACGTTGTCAATGCGCGAGCTGGCCACCGACACCCTCGAGACGCTCCGCCCCCTCGCCGAGCAGGGCGCGGTGGAGCTCGCGCTCGAGCCCGGGCCGGAGGGCCGGGTGCGCGGCGACCGCGAGCACCTCTCGCAGCTCCTGACAAACATCGTCCAGAACGCGATCCAGGCGATGGAGGGGTCCGGCTCGGTGCGCGTCCGCATCGAGGAGACGAGCGAGGCGGCGCCCCCGCCCGACGAGGTGACGCGCCCGGCCGAGCGCTACGTAGTGGCCACCATCCGGGACGACGGCCCCGGCATCTCCGAGGAGGACCAGCCTCGGGTGTTCGACCCGTTCTTCACCACGAAGGACGTCGGCGAGGGGACAGGGCTCGGGCTCGCGGTAGCCTACGGCATCGCGCGCGAGCATGGCGGCTGGATCGAGGCTCGGAGCGCGCGCGGCGAGGGAGCGGAGTTCCGCGTGATGATCCCGCAGGAGCAAGGATGAGCGAGACGAGACGCTTCAAGCCCCGCGTCCTGATCGTGGACGACGACGAGGACCTGCGGGAGCTGCTGCGCGAGCAGGTGGAGGCCGCGGGCCGCTTCGAGGCGCGCTGCGTCTCGGGCGCGGGCGCCGCCCTCGAGGCGCTGGCCGAGGAGCCGTTCGACGTCGTGCTCACCGACCTGCGCATGCCCGGGACGAGCGGGACCGAGCTGTGCCGTGAGATCGTCGCCACGCGCCCCGACGTGCCGGTCGTCATCATGACCGCCTTCGGGAGCATGACCGCCGCGGTCGACGCGATCCGCGCCGGCGCCTACGACTTCCTCACCAAGCCGTTCGAGCCCGAGCGGCTCGAGCACACCCTCGACCGCGCGGTCGAGGACAGCGCGCTGCGCGAGGAGGTGCGGCGCCTGCGGCGCGACCGCGACGGCCCCGGCTACGGCGCGATGGTCGGCACGAGCCCCCCGATGGAGCGGCTCTACGGCGTCATCGATCGGGTCGGCCCCTCCGAGGCGTCCATCCTCGTGCACGGCGAGAGCGGGACGGGCAAGGAGCTCGTCGCGCGCGCGCTCCACTCGCGGAGCCGGCGGAGCGCCGGACCGTTCGTCGCGATCAACTGCGCCGCGATGCCCGAGCACCTGATCGAGTCGGAGCTCTTCGGCCACGAGCGCGGGGCGTTCACGGACGCGCGCGTCGCGCGACAGGGCCTCATGCGGGAGGCCGAGGGCGGGACGCTGTTCCTCGACGAGATCGGCGATCTGTCGCTGACCCTCCAGCCCAAGCTGCTGCGCGCGCTCCAGGAGCGGGTGATCCGGCCGGTCGGCGGCGACCGCGAGGTGCCCGTCAACTGCCGCGTGATCGCGGCGACCCACCGCGACCTGCGCGGCGCGGTGGAGGACGGGAGCTTCCGCACCGACCTCTTCTACCGGCTCAACGTGATCACGGTAGAGGTGCCGCCGCTGCGCGACCGCGGCGACGACATCCTCTTGCTGACGGATCACTTCCTCGACGAGGTCGCCGCGCGCGAGGGTCGCGCGCCGCCCCGGCTGACCGAGGAGGTCGCGCGCCGGCTCACCGCCTACGCCTGGCCCGGCAACGTGCGCGAGCTCCACAACTGCGTCGAGCGCTGCGTCGCGCTCGCCGGGGACGGCCCCCTCGCGCTCGCCCACCTCCCGGAGGAGGTCCGCCAGGCGGCGCCCTCCCCGGCCGGCGCCGCCTCCGAGCCCGAGGTGGTCAAGGCGCTCGCGCCGCTGGCCGACGTCGAGCGTCGACACATCTTGCGCGTCCTCGAGGCGGTCGAGGGCAACAAGAGCCAGGCCGCCCGCGTCCTCGGGATCGACCGCAAGACGCTCCACGCGCGCCTCGCGCGCTACGGGGAGTAGCGGTCGCGCAGCTCGCGCGCGTAGGCGGCGGGGCTGGCGCCATAGTGCGACTTGAAGTCGCGCGTGAAGTGCGACGGGCTCGCGTAGCCGACCTCGAGCGCGGCCTCGGAGGCCCGCAGCCCGCCCTGGACCATCAGCAGGCGCGCCTGCTGGAGCCGCACGTTCTTCACGAAGCGCATCGGGCTCATCCGCGCGACCTCGCGGAAGCGGTGCGCGAAGTGCGACGGGCTCATCGCGACCCGACGCGCGAGCGACCCGACGCTGAGGGGCGCCGCGGGATCGCGCCGGACGAGGCGCATCGCGTCGCGGATCCGCGGGTCGTCCGCGCGCGCCGCCCGCCGCAGGGGACCCGCCGCGTCCGAGCGCAGGAGCCGGAAGACCACCTCCCGGATCGCGAGCGGGGTGAGCACGCGTCGCTCGTAGGGATCGTGGACCGACCGGAGGAGCCGGAGCAGGCAGGCGGCGAGCGGACGATCGATCCGGTCGGTCCACGCGTCGCCCGGAGCGTCGTCGCCCCCCGCGTCGTCGCCCGCCAGGCCGTCGGGCGTGTCGTCGATCGCGAGCAGCGTCTCGGTCAGCACCTCGGGCTCGAGCCGGATCGCGAACGAGAGGTAGGGCCGCCGCGGGGTCGCCCGCTCGATCGTGGATGTGTAGCGCGCCTCTCGGGTAACGAAGAGGTAGCTGCCCGGCGCGTAGCGGAGGACGCCTCCGTCCGCGAGGCGGATCGACTTCTGTCGGTCGGTGATCACCGCGACGGTGACGCCGCTCGACTCGACGCGCATCGGCCCGCGGGGCCGATCCGCGCGGTAGTACGAGAGGGCGGGGTGCGGCGAGGGCACCGGCCCCTCTCGGGTCGCGGCGCGCGCGACCTCCTCCTTGATCGACTCGAGCAGCCCTTCCACCCGTGCCGGTGTACCGCGACTCGAGACGGCGGGCGACGCGATCGCAGGATCCGGCAAGGAGTTCGCAGCCGCCGCCATGGCGAGATCGCGCGGCGGTTCGCAGGATGTGCCGACCAACTCACGGAGGACGAGATGATCACACGCAGCGCGAAGCAAGACGGCCCGGAGGTCTCAGCCATCGGGCTCGGGTGCATGGGGATGAGCGAGTTCTACGGCGAGAGCGACGAGGTCCGCTCCGTCGCGGTGATCCACCGCGCGCTCGACGAGGGCGTCACCCTCCTCGACACCGCCGACATGTACGGCTCGGGCCACAACGAGCAGCTCGTCGGCCGGGCGCTCGCGGACCGGCGCGACCGCGCGTTCCTGTGCACCAAGTTCGCGATCAAGCGCGGCGAGGGCGGCGCCTTCCTCGGGATCAGCGGGCGCCCCGAGTACGTCAAGGCGGCGTGCGACGCGAGCCTGAAGCGGCTCGGCGTCGACCACATCGATCTCTACTACCAGCACCGCGTCGATCCCGAGGTGCCGATCGAGGAGACGGTGGGCGCGATGGCCGAGCTGGTCGCGGCGGGCAAGGTGCGGTGGCTCGGGCTGAGCGAGGCCGCGCCGGCGACGATCCGCCGGGCCTGCGCGGTGCACCCGATCGCCGCGCTCCAGACGGAGCTGTCGCTCTGGAGCCGCGACCCCGAGGCCGAGCTGCTCGACACGTGCCGCGAGCTCGGCGTGCTCTTCGTGGCCTACAGCCCCCTCGGGCGCGGCTTCCTCACGGGCGCGATCCGCTCCCGCGCCGATCTCGAGCCCGGCGACTTCCGCCTGAGCAGCCCGCGCTTCTCGGAGGAGGCCTTCGGCGCCAACCTCGCGCTCGTCGAGCGCGTGGCCGAGCTGGCCGCGCGCAAGGGCTGCACCGCGGCGCAGCTCGCGCTCGCGTGGGTCCTGTCACGCGGCGATCACGTGGTGTCGATCCCCGGGACGCGGAGCGAGAAGCGGCTGCTCGAGAACGCGGGAGCGGCCGAGGTCACGCTGGGCGCCGAGGACCTCGCGAGCCTCGACGCGATCCTGCCGCCGGACGCGGCGGAGGGGACGCGCTACCCGGCCCAGAGCATGTCGACGCTCAACGGCTGAGGGCCCGGCGCCCCGAGGAGCCCGCGGCGCGGGGCGGTCAGGGGAACCAGCCGCCCTCGCCGCGGGCCTTCACGCGGGCGCCGAGCGCGAGCAGGTCGAGGCCCGCCTTGAGCGCGCCGGTCAGGTTGAGCTTGCTCCCGGGCACGTCGACCCAGGTCCGAAGCGGCACCTCGATCATCGCCTCGGCGCCGACGCCCGCGCTCATCAGCCGCCCGAGCAGCTCCACGTCGAACGACCAGCGCGAGCGGAACGGCGCCGCGAGGGCGCGCCGGAGCGCGGGCCCGGCCCGGAAGAGCTTGGCTCCGCACTGGGTGTCGTAGACCGCGAGGTCGAGGATGGTGGACGCCGCCGTCGCGTAGACACGCCCGAGGTAGTGCCGGCTCGGGGTGCGCTCGATGCGCGCGCCGAGGTGCGCGATGCGCGAGCCGAGCGCGACCTCCGCGCCCTCCTCTTCGAGCGCGTCGCGCAGGTGCAGCATCTCGCCCGCGGGGGTCGAGAAGTCCGCGTCGAGGTAGCCGACAACCGACGCGCCGGCCTCGAGCGCGCGCCGCATCCCGCGCCTCACCGCCTCGGCCTTGCCCTGGTTCCGCTCGAGGACGAGGAGCTCGGCCCGGCCGCCGGGCGCCCGCTCGCAGATCGCGCCGAGGACCCGGGCGGTGTCGTCCGAGCTCCCGTCGTCGACGAAGAGCACGCGCGTGTC
>JAUHXR010000388.1 GCA_030426845.1 Polyangia bacterium
CCGCCGCTCGCGCCGCCGCTGACCCCGCCGCTCGCGCCGCTGACCCCGCCGCCGCTGACCCCGCCGCCGCTGACCCCGCCGCCCGCGCCGTCAACGCCGCCCGCGAACCCGCCGCTGGCGCCGTTCGTGCCGCCGGCGATCCCGCCGGTGCCGCGGCCCACCCCACCACCGGACGCGTCGCCGGAGGCGTAGTCCGCGCTCACGAGGGTCGCGCCGCCACCGCCCGAGGCCTCGACCGTCGTGGTCGCGCCGGCCGAGACGCCGCCCGCGGTCCCGCCGCCGGCGACGCTCACGTCGATCGCGGCGAAGCCGTCGAGGGCCGCGGCCGCGCCGCCGGGCAGCGATACGCCGCCCTCCATGACGAAGCCGGCCCCCGCGCTCTGCTCGATGACGGTCAGCGAGCCGACGCGATCGATCTCCACCTGCGCCTCGAGCGGGACGGTGGCTTCGAGGGTGCCCTCGGCCGCGAACAGGCCGCAGCCGCCGAGCGCGAGGGCGGGAAGGGACAACAAGGCGTGAATCGTCGAAGCTCGCATGAGGATCTCCCCCTGCGCTCGCGGCGAGCGCAGATCGTCGTCGGCCGGGCGCTCCGGGGGTGAGCGCGTGCCGGTGCCGTCAGAGCGCGCGTCGGGCGACGCGGCTCCGACCGACCTCTATAGAAGATGCGTGCCACCGCGCGCGGCCTGGGCCGCCGGGGTGGGGCGTCAGCCGCGCTTCACGATCGAGCCGCGGGCGGCGTGAACCCGCGCTCACAGCTCCCTCGAGGTCTCGCGTGCCGGCCATGGGAGTGATACGGCAGGCCGGCCGACCGCATTCAACCGCGCGCGGTCCGTCGCGGCGCGGGCTCAGCGCCAGCGCCGGACCACCAGGTAGAGCGCGAGCGCGGTCCCGATCGTGGCGCCGCCAGCCAGGCCGACCACCGGATCCTCGAGGGTCGAGAAGGCGATCATCCAGATCATCAGGCCGACGAACACGAGCGGCGTGACCGGGTAGCCCCACGCCCGGTAGGGGCGCGTCAGGTCCGGCTCGCGCACGCGCAGGACGATCACCCCGAGCACGGTGAGGGCGGCGAAGATCGAGAGCGTGAAGCCGATGTATCCGAGCAGGACCTCGAAGCTCGAGCTCAGGACCATCGCGGCCGCGGAGACGGCCAGCATCGCGACCGCGACGCGCGGGCCGTCGTCGCGCGCCCGCCGCGCGAGGAACGAGATCGGCCCGTGGTCGCGCCCCATCGCGTCGAGGACGCGGGTGCCCGTCATGATCAGCGCGCCCACGGTCGAGACGAGCCCGCCCGCGATGATCGCGCTCAGCGCGCGGCCGGCGCCCTCGCCGAAGAGGTGGGTCGCCGCGACGTGCCCGACCTCCACCCGGCCCGCGATCGCGTCGTGCGGGGCGCCCCCGAGGAACACGAGGTTGAGCCCGAGGTAGAGCGCGGTGACGATCGCGGTGCCCGCGATCAGCGCGACGGGCAGGCTGCGCGCGGGCCGGTCGAGCTCGCCCGCCACGTAGGTCGCGGCGTTCCAGCCGCTGTAGCTGAAGGTCACGTAGACGAGCGCGATCGCGAAGGCCGGCGAGAGCGACGCGTCGAGGAGCGGACGCTCGGCGTAGCTCAGTCGGACCGGGTCGAGCGCGCCCGCGACCACCCCCGCCACGAGGAACCCGACGATCAGGAGCACCTTGAAGCCCGTCAGGAGGTCTTGCGTAGCGCGGCCCGCGCCCACCTTGCCAGCGTGGAGCGCGCTCATGACGCCCACGAGCCCGAGCGCGGCCAGCGTCTCGAACGCGACCGGCGGGGCCTCGGCCGCGGGGGCGAGCGACTTGAGGAGCGGCGGGTAGCCCATCGCCTCGGCCAGCTCGGGCGCGGCCGCGCGCAGGTAGTCGCCGAACGCGAGGGCGGAGGCGGCGATCGGCGCGGCGAAGCCGACCACGAAGGACACGAGCCCCGACGCGAAGCCGACCGCGGGGTGGTAGACGTAGGTGAGCAGGTGGTACTCGCCGCCGTTCTTCGGGAGCGCCGCGACGAGCTCCGCGTAGCTGAGCGCGCCGGTCACCGCGAGGAGCCCGCCGACCGCCCACGCGAGGAGCACCGCGGGGACGGACCGCAGGTCCGCGAAGAGGAGGCCGCTCGAGGCGAAGACCCCCGTGCCGATCATCGAGGCGACCACGAGCAGGGTCGCGGTGCGGGCGCCGAGGCGCCGCGCGTCCTCGGGCGGCGCCTCGCCTCCGGGCTGGCTCACGCCCGGGCGCCTCGGCGGTCCGGACGCCGCAGCGCGCCGAGCGCCTCGCGCAGCCCGGCCACCAGGGCCTCGTCCGGCGCACCCCGCACCGCGTAGCCGCCCGCCGGCCGCCCCGCGTCGAGGGACAGCCACAGCGTGGCCTCCGCGCCGCCGGGGGAGCCGAGGTCGACCTCGACCCGAGCGCCCTCCTCGAGGACCCGCGACGCCGCCCACGCGAGCGCGCCGAACGGGGCCGCCGCCCGTAGCCGCCGCAGCGCGGAGGCGAGGGTCGGGTGTGGCTCGCGCACCAGCTCTTCGCCGACGGGGTGGACCGGCCGACCGAGCGCCGCGAGGGCCCGGGCCAGGGGCGCGAGCCGATCGGGGGTGAGGGCCCCCGACACCCGCGCGACCCCGAACCCGTCGTGCCGAGCGCTCTCGGGGGCGACCCCCGGGCCCAGCGCCAGCTCGAGCGCGTCGACGCGCAGCCGGAGCGCGTCGTCGGCGCTCGCCCGGACGCGGGTCGCGAGCCCCTCCGCCGCCGCGGCCTCGCGGAGGAGCGCCCCGCCCCACACCGCGAACAGCCGCCCGCCCGGGTCGACCGCGCGCAGATCCGCGGCCCCGATCGGCGTCAGCTCGTCGGTCCCGTAGAACCGCGCGTAGGTGTCGAAGACCCCGGAGCAGCGGCCGCGCAGCACGCAGGCCCCGCAGGACGCGGGCTTGGCCTTGTCGCGGCGCTTCACGAGGTACTTGTTCCAGGGCTCGCTCAACCGATCGTCGCCGTCGATCGCCACGGTGTCGGTGCGCTCACCGTCGTGGTGGATCCAGGGTGCGAGGTCGGGGGCGACGCAGTACGGCAGGTTGCCGACGTTCACGTCGAAGCCGTCGGGGAAGCCCGCGACCATCCGGCGGAGCGGCCCTGCGAGCTCCGTGTAGCGGGGGATGGTGGCCCGCAGCTCGTCCTCGGTGCGCTCGCCCGCGTCGAGCGGCCGCATCATGTCGAGGTGGAGCTGGCTCACCCCGTAGGGGAGAAGCAGCGCCGCGAACTGGTCGACCTCGTCCTGGTTCGAGCGGACCACGCACATGTTGACGGTGATCCGCTGCCCGCGCGCCTGGAGGTTGGCGAGGGTGCGCTCGATCCTCCCGAAAGAGCCCGGCTTGCGGGTCGTGCGCTCGTGGCTCTCCCGCGTCGCGCCCTGGATGGAGATGCGCCAGGTGAAGCGCCCCCCGGTGGCGACGATCGCGTCGACCAGCTCCGGGCGGGCGGTCTTGGCCCCGTTGGTGAACAGGACGATCTCCTCGAACCCCAGGTCCACCGTCTCCTGAACGATACGGAGAAACCCCGGCTGGAGCGTCGGTTCCCCCCCGAGGAGGGTGATCTTGTGGTGTCCGAGCTCCCTTGCCTGCCGGATTCGTTGGAGAATCGGCTCGACGGCCATCGGCCCGGCCTCGCCGCGCGCGGTGCGCTGCCCGCTGACGCAGAAGACGCAGCGGTTGTTGCACATGTGCCCGAGCTGGATCTCGATCTGGCGGTCGGGCTCCACGAAGCAAAAGCTAAACGATCTTGAGCCTGAAGACGACCGGCGGGCGAGCGGTTGGCGGCTCTGCGAAAAGGCACGCGCACCCCCCGCGCGAGATGCAAAGTCGTTGCTATTGTCGCCTACCCGTGCAAAAAGGGGCCGGCTCGTGGGGGGGGCAACACCGCCTCGGTGTTGAGCTCTCGGTCGAACGAGCCGGGAGAGTGGACATGGCGAAGACCCGGGCGGCCACCAAGGCCTCGAAGAAGAAGACCGCCAAGAAGAAGGTCACCTCCACCAAAGCCGCCAAGAAGGCTGCGCCGAAGAAGGCCGCCAAGAAGGCTGCGCCGAAGAAGGCCTCCAAGAAGGCTGCGCCGAAGAAGGCCGCCAAGAAGGCTGCGCCGAAGAAGGCCTCCAAGAAGGCTGCGCCGAAGAAGGCTGCGCCGAAGAAGGCTTCCAAGAAGGCTGCGCCGAAGAAGGCTTCCAAGAAGGCTGCGCCGAAGAAGGCCGCCAAGAAGGCTGCGCCCAAGAAGGCCGCGCCGAAGAAGACCGCGCCGAAGAAGGCCGCGCCGAAGAAGGCTGCGAAGAAGGCCGTGTCCAAGAGCACGCCGGCCAAGGCCAAGAAGGTCGCGAAGAAGGCGGCCAAGGCGGTCGAGAAGGCGGCGACCAAGGTCACCAAGGCGGCGAAGAAGGTCGCGAAGAAGGCGGCCAAGGCCGTTGCCCAGGTCACCGCGTCCCCCACCCGCGAGGCGCCCGCCAAGAAGCCGGCCAAGAAGCCGGCCCGGGCGTCGAAGGCCATGGCGCGCCCGTACGCCGCGCACCCGGACGCGGGCCTCACGGTCAAGCAGGTCGACGAGCTCTACGAGAAGCTCGTCGAGACGAAGGCCCGCAAGGTCTCCGAGCTCGAGCGCCACATGGAGGAGGCCCTCGGCGAGGCCGGTGTCATGCCGGACGAGACCGACATGGCCCAGCGCCACACCGAGCAGGCCTACCTGATCCGCTTCGCGGACAAGGAGCGCAAGCTCCTGAACGAGATCGACCGCGCGCTCGACAAGCTCCGCACCGGCGAATACGGCGTCTGCGAGGGCACCGAGGAGGCGATCGGCTTCAAGCGCCTCGAGCTGCGCCCCTGGACCCGCTACTCGGTCGCCTACAAGGAGCAGATCGAGCGCGAGCGGAGCCAGCACCGTCGTTGACGCGGCCCTCGGGGTGCCGCGGTTGATCTTGACCTGCTCCCCGATCCCGCTATAGCTGGGACCCCCTCATTGGTGGGGGACCTCGGAGGACAGGATGCGCGAGCTCATCCGCCTCGTGTCGAGCGCCGGCACGGGCTACCACTACTACACGACGAAGAACAAGCGGACCAAGCCGGAGAAGCTGAAGATCAAGAAGTTCGATCCGGTCATCCGCCAGCACGTGGAGTTCGTCGAGAAGAAGATGCCCAGCCACAAGAAGAACTGATCTTCTTCGCTCGCTGGCTCTCGATATGGCGCCCGCGCGGTCTCTGACCGGGTGGGCGTTTGATCGTCCGTCCTCGCGCGACATACTCCGGCCGCTGATGCGTCGTTGGCTCTCCGCGCTCCTCGCCGTCGCGAGCCTCGGGCTGCTCCTCGCCCTCCCGAGCGCCGCGCTCGCCCAGCGTCACCACACGGTGCGCGCGGGCCAGTCGATGTCCCGGATCGCGCGCCGCTACCACGTCGACGTCTACGACCTCGCGGCCGCCAACCGCATGCGGACCAACCAGATGCTGCGGCCGGGCCAGATCCTGGTCGTTCCCCCGCGCGGCGTGACCTACGTGCGCCCCGGCCAGACGCTGAGCCACATCGCGCGCGACCATGACTGCACGGTGGAGGAGCTCGCGCGCCTCAACCGCATGCGCCGCGGCCGCACCCGGCTGCGGGCGGGGCAACGGCTGATCCTCCCCGGCTACGCGCCGGCCGAGGAGACGGCGCCCCGCGACTGGGGCGCGCCGGCCACTGCGGGACGGGTGACGCTGCGGCGCCGGGACGAGGTGATCACCGCGCAGCTGGTCGACGCGGAGGGCCGCATCACCCGCGAGGGCCTCGAGACGATGGCGACGCTGATGCGCCGCCACGAGGACGACGCGCCGGAGATCCCGCACCCGCGGCTCGTGCGTCTCCTCGCCGCGATCTCGGATCACTTCGGCGGCCGCGAGATCACCCTGGTGAGCGGCCGGCGCGAGGCGGGGGGCTACACCCGCGAGTCGAGCCGCCACACGTCGGGCCACGCGACCGACATCCGCGTCGCCGAGGTGCCGCGGCGCCAGCTCTGGGACTTCTGCCGGTCGCTCCACCTTACGGGCTGCGGGTACTACCCGCGCTCCACCTTCGTCCACGTCGACGTGCGCCGGCAGGCTGCGCAGTGGGTGGACTGGTCGCGTCCGCGGGGGCGCCCGCAGTACGGCAACCTCCGGCGCCCCTGGCCTCGGCTCTGTCGAAACCCGCGCCGCCGTCGCCACCCGCGCTGCAGCCGCGAGGGCCGCCGCGTGACCCGGCGCGACCTGGTGCCGGCGGAGGTGGAGCTGGCCGAGGACGCGCGCGCGATCCTCGCCGAGGTCCCGCCGGTGGGCGACGACCCGGCCCACGTCGACGAGTACGAGCTGGCCGGCGAGGAAGAGGGCGAGGGCGGCGAGCCGCTCGAGGGAGCGTCGCAGGTCCGGCCGTGGATCGAGCGCCCCTGCTGGCTCACCGGCTCCTGCGGCGCGAGCTGACCGCGCGCATCCTCACGCCGGCGCGTGCCCGGTCGTGGCGCGTGATCAGCTCACCTCGCCGAGGGGAGCTGCCCGTGCGCGTCGCGCTGTCCATCCTGATCGCCGTCCACGGACTCATTCATCTGATGGGGTTCGCGAAGGCGTTCGAGCTCGCGTCGCTCGAGGCGCTGCGCCTGCCCGTCTCGCGCCCCGCCGGCGTGGTGTGGCTCGTCGCGGCCCTGCTCCTGTTGGGCGCGGCGACCGCGCTGCTCCTCTGGCCTCGCGGGTTCTGGTGGCTCGGCGCGGCGGGGCTCGCGACGTCGCAGGTGCTGATCGTCATGGCGTGGAGCGACGCGCGCTTCGGCACCGTCGCGAACGTGATCGGGCTGGCGGCGGTCGCATACGGCGCCTTCGCGTGGGGGCCGTTCGGGCTCCGCGCGGAGTACGAGGCGCGGGTCCGCGAGGCGCTCACCGCGTCGCCGACGAGCTCGGGCGGCGGGCCGATCGCCGAGGCGGATCTCGCCCCGCTGCCCGCGCCCGTCCAGCGCTACCTCCGCCACGCCGGGGTGGTGGGTACGCCGCGGGTTCGAGGCTTCCGCGCCCGCATGACGGGTCGCATCCGCAGCGCGGCCGACGCGCCATGGATGCCGTTCCAGGCCGAGCAGCACAACCTCTACGATCCCCCGCGGCGCTTCTTCTGGATGGAGGCGACCCGCGCGGGGCTTCCGGTCGACGGGCTGCACGCCTACGACGACCGTGGGGCGAGCATGCGCGTGCGGCTGCTGTCGATGATCCCGGTGGTCGACGTGCGCGGCCCCGAGATGACCCGCACCGAGACGGTCACGGTGCTCAACGACATCTGCCTGTTCGCGCCCGGGCGCCTGCTCGACCCTGCGATCCGCTGGCGCGAGCTCGACTCCAACCGGGTGCTGGCTACCTACGTGAACGGGCCCAACACCGTCCGCGCGACGCTGGTGTTCGACGACACGGGGGCCCTCGTCGACTTCGTCTCCGACGATCGTCCGTCGCTCGCGGAGGATGGGGTCACGCTGCTCCCTCAGCGCTGGTCGACCCCGATCGGCGGCTACCGCGCGTTCGGTCCCTACCGGCTCCTGTCACGCGGTCGTGCGGTCTACGAGGCGCCCGAGGGCCCGTACGCGTACATCGAGATCGAGGTCACCGAGGTCACGGTGAACCCGACGGTCGACTGACCTCGCTCGTCGCTCCGCCTACCGGTAGAGGGCGAGCGTGCAGCCGCCGCCTTCGCGTGGCGTGGTCTGCGCGAGCCCGTAACCGCCCTCGGACACGAGGTACTGCTGGCGCGTGGTCCCCTCGTCCACCGTGATCCTCCACGCCCGCGTGAGCCGCGCCGGGTCCTCCGCGAGGTCGAGCTCGGCCACGTAAAA
>JAUHXR010000389.1 GCA_030426845.1 Polyangia bacterium
GGCCGCCCCCGTCGAGGCCAGATCCCCCCGGCTCTCCCAACGTCTCCGCCGCCCATCCCACGGGCTGCCCCCGAAACCACCGACGGCTTGCGCCGACGCAGTCGCGCCGGAATCCTCGCCGTCCCGTGCCGCGCCTCCTCGCCCTCGCGACCTTGCTCGCGGCCATGCTCCATGCCTGCCCCGCGTCGGCCCAGCCGGCCGAGCGGCGGACCCTCGCGGCCACGCGGCGACGCGGGCCCATCGCGATCGACGGCGCGCTCGACGAGGCGGACTGGGCGCGCGCACGGGTGGGCGCCGACTTCGTGGAGCGCCTACCGCGGCCCGGCGCGACCCCGCCGGTGCGCACCGAGGTGCGCGTGCTCGTCGATCCCCAGGCGCTCTACGTCGCGGTCACTAGCTTCCTCGCCGAGGGCGAGACCCCGCGCGCGCTCGAGCTGACCCGCGACTCGTCCCGCGTGTGGAGCGACGACGCGGTCACCGTGAAGCTCGACGTCCGCCAGGATCGCCGGAGCACGGTCGGCTTCGCGGTGAACCCGGCCGGCGCGCGCGTCGACTTCGTCGCGCTCGACAACGGCCGCAGCTTCCGCCGCGAGGTCGACATGGTCTGGGACGTCGCAACCCGCGTCCACGAGGACCGCTGGATCGCCGAGTTCCGCATCCCGGTGGCCGCCCTGCGCCTGCCGCCCGGGCGCGAGGGGCAGATCTTCGGCTTCAACGTCACCCGCGATCACAACGCGCGCCTCGCGACCTACGACTGGTCGCACCTGCCGCCCGAGTTCGGCGCGATGAGCGCGCTCCACTACGGCGACCTCTCCGACGTCGAGGAGCTCGGCGGCGGCCGCCCGTTCATCGTCACCCCCTACGTCCTCGCGTCCGCGGCCGGGCAAGACGACCTGACGGCCATGACCGGCGACCTCGCGGTCGACCTCGGCCTCAAGGCGGGCGGGGAGCTGCGCCTGCGCCTCGCGGACGACGTGTGGGGCGAGCTCACCGCGCTCACCGACTTCGCCGAGGTCGACCTCGACTCGCAGGTCGTGAACCTCGACCGCTTCCCGCTCTTCTTCCCGGAGCGCCGCCCGTTCTTCCTCACTGGCCTCGATGTCTTCGAGTTCGGCGCGCTCGGTGAGGCGCAGCTCTTCTTCTCGCGCCGCATCGGCCTCGACGCGGCCGCGCGCCCGGTGCCAATCTACGGCGGCATCAAGGCCTACGGCCGCGAAGGCTTCCTCAGCTTCGGCGTGCTCGACGTGGCCACCGAGGCGACCGTCGATCAGCCGGGCGCGAACTACGGCGTCGCGCGCGTCCGCGCGAACCTCGGCGACGCGTCCTACATCGGCGCGCTCTTCGGCAGCCGCGCGTTCATCTCCGATCGCGACGGCTTCTTCGGCGACCTCGACCCCGAGCCACACTGGACGGCCGGCCTCGACGGCCTCGTGCGCGCGCTCGACGGCCGCCTCGAGATCAACGGCTTCGGCGCGTTCACCGCGCGCGAGGGGACCGACGCGGCCGAGGGCCTCGCCGGACGCGCGGAGGTGCGCTGGCGCGGCGAGCAGTGGATGCCGAGCGCGAGCGTCCTCTACATCCAGGACGGCTTCGCGCCGGAGCTCGGCTTCGTGCGCCGGCCCGCGATCCTCCAGGGCAACGCCGAGATCCCGTGGGTCACCCGCAACCCCGCGCCGGGGATCCGCGACATCCGGCTCGCGGCGAGCGGGCGCGTCGAGGCGAGCGACCTCGCCGACGAGCTGCTGCGGCTGAGCGGCGGGTGGAACGCCGGCCTGACCCTCCAGGACGGCCATGAGCTGCTGGCCGACGCGAGCTACATCCACGACGTCGTGCGCGAGCCCTTCGACCTGGTGGGCGACGTCACGATCGCGCCCGGCGAGTACCGCGGCGCGATCATGCGCGCGCAGTTCAACTCCTCCAGCGTCCGCAACCCGGTCGTCGGCGTCAGCGTCAGCGCGCAGAACGGCTTCTTCGGCGGCTTCGCCTACCGCGGCGAGGCGTCGCTCGCGGCGTCGATCGGGCCCCACTTCCGCACCTCCATCGAGGCGGCCGGCGCGCTCCTCGATCTCCCGGGGCGCGACCTCATCCCGACGCTGGCCGTCAACTCGGTGTTCTCGATCACTCCGTCGCCCTGGGTGGTCCTCGATCTCGTCGGCCAGCTCAACACGGTGAGCGAGCGCGTGATCGGCATGGCGCGCCTGCGCTGGCGGTACCTCCCGGGCAGCGACCTGTTCCTCGTCTACCGCGAGCAGCTCGACTACGGTGACGAGGTCACCGAGCGGCGGGTCACGCTCAAGCTCAGCTACCGCTACGATGTGCTGCTGTGATCCTCTTCGAGACCGAGCGCCTCGTCGGGCGTGACTTCGAGCCGGAGCGCGACGCAGAGGCCGCCTTGCGCATCTACAGCGACCCCGAGGTCACCCGGTGGATCGGCGGCGAGACCTTCACGGACATCCCGTCGATGACCGCGCGCCTCGCGAGCGGGGTCGAGCGCTGGGCCGCGCGCGGCTTCCCCTTCTGCCTCGCGGCCTGCGCGCGGCGAGACACCGGCGAGCTCGTAGGGGCGGGGTTGCTCCGGCGCCTCCCTGACCCGAGCGGCGCCGACACCGAGGACGTCGAGGTCGGCTGGCACCTCGCGCGCGCGTGCTGGGGCCACGGCTACGCCACCGAGATCGGCCGGGCGCTGATCGCCCGCGCCTTCGCCCACCTCGACGTCGACGCGGTCTACGCGGTCGTCGACCCGGGCAACGAGCGCAGCGCCCGCGTCGCGCTGCGCTGCGGGATGAGCCACAGCGGGCTCACCGACGCCTACTACGGCCACCGCCTCGAGCAGTTCGTCGTACTCCGCGGCGACGACAACCCGGTTGTCGGTTCCCCGAGCGACTGAGCCGAACCCGCGGTGGCTCGGTCCTTGCGGCCAGCGACCGCGTGCGTCGGAGCCACGCGAGATCGAGGTCGTCCACGCCGCACGGTCGAGACCCGAGGGCGACCGCCGACCGCGGGCGGACGACCTTCGCGGCGCCGCTCGCCTTCGGTCTCGCCTGCGTCTGGATCGTCACGGGGCTGCTCACCGGCTGCGATCCGGCGCCTCGCTGCTTCGGTCCGCGCGGCGACTTCCGTCTGGATCGGGAGCCCTCGGCCTCGATCCTCGTGGTAGCGCCGGCGCGCGGATCCCCGTCGCGTCAGGCCCTCGCGGCGCGCCTCCCCGAGCTCGTCGAGACGCTGCTCACCAGCGACTACGACGCGGACGGCCGTGTCGACGAGGAGACGCTCCCGCCGGCTCGCCAGCTCAACCTGGGTCTGCTCACGAGCGACCTCGGGTCGGGCGAGCTCACGGTCACGAGCTGCGATCCTCTCGGCGGCGACGACGCCCTCATGGGCGTGGCCGGGCCGGGGTGCGTGCCGACGCCGGGCTTCCTCAGCACGTCAGCCGGCGCGTCGTCGGGCGCAGGAGACGCCTTGGCCTGCGGTCTGAGCCACCCCACCGCGGAGGGGTGCTTCATCGAGCAGCCGCTGGAGGCCGCGCTCAAGGCGCTCTCACCCGCGCAGGCCGATCCGTCGACCGGCTACGTGCCCCCCGTGTTCCTGACGGGCGAAGGCCACGGCGACGGGGCGCACCTCGGGTTCTACGACCCAGCCTGGGAGACGCTCGCCGTGTTGACGATGAGCACGCGCTCCGAGTGCTCGCTCGCCGACCCTCTGTACTTCCGGGCCCTCGCCGACGGGCCGCACGTCACGACGCGGTGCGGGCTGCAGCCCGAGGGGCTCCAGCCGGTCGGGCGCTACGTGGACGGCCTGCTCCGGCCGGGCATCACGCCCCGGGCCGTCGTCTACGCGGGGCTCGTCGGCGCGCCGCCGGACGCGATCGAGGCGACGCGGGGTCCCGGTCCCACGGCCGGCCTCGACGCTCTCCTCGCCGACCCGCGGATGCGCGCGAGGGAGGACCCGACGGATCCGACGCGGCTGATCGGCGCGTGCGAGGCCCCGGACGGCCGCGCGATCGCGCCGACCCCGCGCCCCGTCGCGCTCGCCAGGGAGCTCCACGCCCGCGGGGCCTCGGTGAGCGTCGCCTCGGTCTGCGACGAGGACGCCTTCGCCGCGGCGCTCGCGCGGTTCGCGACCCAGATCGGGGAGACCTTCGCCATCGACTGCGTCGAGCGAAACCTCCCGCGCGCGCTCGACGGCGGCTACGACTGCGAGCTCGTCGTGGCGCTCTCGTCGAGCGAGTGCGCGGCGGCGGGCGGGCGCGTCGAGGAGGACTCCTGCGCCCTCGCGCCCGGGCGACCGACCGACGCCGAGCGGGCCGCGGGCCTGCCTCCGGCCGGCGCGGCGTGGTTCGTCGACGACTACACCGCAGAGGCCCAACGCGAGTGCTCGGATGGATCGCGGATCGTGGCCCCGGGCCTCGCGGTCGCGGAGCTCCGCTGCGCCACCCCGACGCCCGAGGAGCTCGGCGTGGATCGCGCATGCGGGGGTGACGACGACTGTCCCGACAACCGGTACGGCGTCGAGGTCGCGTGCGAGCCGGTCGCGGACCGCTGCGCCGCGCGCTGCGATGTGCGCCACGACTGCGTGCTCGCGGGCCTGCCGGACTGGAGCTGCGACGACCGCCCGGGCGACGAGGCCTCGGGGCTCGGGTTCTGCGTGCCGCCCTGCGGGGGGTGAGCCGAGGCTCCGCAGCGAGCCTCCAGATCCGCGATCTCTGAGCGAACCGACCGACTTCGCTCGGCGCTCAGAGCGTGAGGCCGGCGCCGATGTTGATCTGCATCTGACGCGGGATGTCGCCGGGGAGCTCGCCGTCCATCTCGCCCGGCGTCAGCACGTCCATGAGGAACGAGCCGGAGAGCTGGAACCACTCGTAGCGGATCTGCAGGCCGCCCCCGAGGCGGAAGCGGGTCGAGCGGAGGCGCGGGAACACGACGTTGTGGTTCAGCTCGCGCCCTGACGTGCGGCAGTAGGGCGGCTGGGTCGGCGTCATCGCGGTGGGGGTGTTCGGGTCCGGGCTGCACGCGTCGAACACCGGAGTGCCGGGCGTGAGGTCGACGAGCTCCGAGTCGGCGAACACCCAGGCGACCTGGCCGTAGATCGACGGGGTCACCTCGACGGTGTTCGCGATCACGATCGGCTCGGAGAGCACGAGGTCGACCGAGGGCACGGTGATGTTGAACTCGGCGTCGCCCATCAGGGTTTGGACCGCGCCGCGCACCGCGAGGTCCGGGATCCAGCCGACCCCGTCGCGGAAGCCCTCGAAGAGCGCCCACCGGATCTCGAGGCCGAGCGTCCAGTAGGACGTGTTGGCGAGGTAGCCGATGTTCATCCCGAGGTCGAAGCCGAACGGGAGGCCCTTGCGGACGTTGAAGCGGCCCCACGCGAGCAGGCTGTCGACGAAGCGGCTGCGGTCGGGGCCGCCCATCCCGTCGCCCTCGACCGCGCGGTGCCACGCCTCGCCGGTCGCGGTGGACGCGTTGTTCTCGATCGGCGTCAGCCACGTCTCGAAGCCGACGTAGATGCCGCGCACGCCGCGGGTGCCCGCGGGGGCGAGGAGCGGGGGGATCATCGAGCCCGCGAACTGGGTCATCACCCGGCGCCAGGCGTCGTCGTCCTGGCAGAAGTCGTAGGCGACGGGCGAGCCGCCGGCGAACGTCGTCGCGCAGGGGCCGGCCGGGTTGGTCGCGACGTCCACCGCGGGGACCCGCAGGCGGGAGAGCGCGAGATCCATGTCCTGCGCCGACGCGTCCGACGGCGCGATCGCGGGCGCGACGAGGAGCGCGATCACGGACAGAGAACCGATGACGCGGCGCACGGCGTGACGCTACCTTCGCGTCCGAGTTTCCGTCAAGGTTCGGAGAGCTTATGGCCGAACGCCCCAAGCTGCGGTTCGCCCCGCTGTCGCCGCCCCTGAGCGTGGTCCTCGTGGAGCCCGAGATCCCGCCCAACACCGGGGCGGTCGCGCGCACCTGCGTCGGGACCGGGGCGTCGCTCCACCTGGTGGGGGAGCTGGGCTTCGACCTCAGCGAGCACCGGGTCCGCCGGGCCGGGCTCGACTACTGGCCCAAGCTCGACCTGCACCGGCACGACGACCTCGACGCCTGCGCGCAGGCGCTCGGCGGGCGGCGGCTGATCCTGTTCAGCGCGAACGCGCCGCGGAGCTACCTCGAGGTGGACCCCGAGCCGGGCGACGCCCTGGTGTTCGGCCGCGAGTCGGTCGGGCTCCCCGAGGCGGTGCTCGCCGCCCACGCGCCGCGGGTGGTGGGCCTGCCCACCCTGCCCGGCGGGGTCCGCTCGCTCAACCTCTCCAACGTGGTCGCGATCGCGCTCTACGACTGGCTGCGGCGGCTCGGCGCGTTCGATCCGGCCGCGATGACGTAGACCCGTAGAGTAAACTCGCCTGACCTCGTGCAACGCTGTGTGCAGGAAGCTGCACGAAGTCCCCTGAGCCGTACCGGGGCGGGCGCGCATCTCCGGCTACGACGACATGCTGAACGAGCGGCACGAGTCATGCTTTGTGTCGGGGGAATGGGGAGAGACATGCGACGAACCTTGATCGGAACGGTGGCCCTGGCGGCCGCCCTCAGCGGCTGCGTCGAGGAGCCGGACGCGCACGTCCCGGCCAATGGGCCCCCGGCGATCGCGGGCGGCACGCTCGAGGTCGCGGAGATCGACGGGCACCACGTGGCGGTGGCCGCGGACCCGGCCCGCGCCTCGGTGTTCATCGTCGACCTCTCCGACAATGAGGAACGATTCCGAGTGCTTCTGAACGAGGACGACGAGCCTGGCCGCGTCGCGATCGACGAGGCCGGCCGCGCCCACGTGGTGGGGCGTCGCAGCGGCGACATCATCACGATCGATACGCGGACGGGTGAGATCACGGATCGGCGGCACGCCTGCGCGGCGCCTCGCGGCATCGACATCGACGTCGACGGCGAGCGCGACCTCTACGTCGCCTGCGCCGAGGGCGTGGTCGTGCGGATGCCCCTGGCGGGTGGTGGAGTCACGGAGACCGTGACCGTCGCGCCCGACCTGCGTGATGTCCTGGCACAGCCTGGCAACGTGTTCTGGGTCAGCCGCTTCCGCTCGGCCGAGGTCATCGTGGTGACCGACGGCGTGGCCGGCGAGCCCCTGCCGGCTCCCGACGGCAACGACCGCCCCGGCATGGAGGCGACCGTGGCGTGGCGCATGCGCCGCTCGCTCGACGGGCAGAGCGCGCTCCTGATCCACCAGCAGTCGCAGAGCACCCAGCTCGGCGTCCTCGGCAACCCGGCCCTCGGCAACCAGTACTACGGCGGCAGCTGCTCGGCCGGCGTCGTCCGCTCCTACGTGTCGCGCTTCAACGGCCGCGGCTTCCAGGGGCAGCCGGTCGAGAACGTCACCCTCGCGGTCGACGTGGCCGAGGTGGTCGTGAACGCCGACACCGGACGCACCTCGCTCGCCCTCGCCTCGGCCGCGGAGCCGGGCACCCCCACCGACACGACCTCGAGCCGCCCGCGCTTCAACGGCGTGCGCAGCGTCTGGGCCGACAGCATGGGCTCGAGCTTCGGCTCCGGCGGCTCGTGCGACGGGTCGGCGGCCGAGCACTTCGGGCGGCCCCGCGCCGCGACCGCGGTGGCCCGCCTCCCCGACGACCACATCGTCGCGTTCTACCGCGACCCGGCCGAGATCGTGGTCGGCCGCATCCTCGGCTCGGAGCCCGGCGACTTCGCGGGCAACAACCGGGGCGAGGACACGATCAGCGCGACCATCTCGCTCAGCGGCGGCCGGGTGGAGCACGCGGGCCACGCGCTCATGCACGAGGCGGCGGGCTCCGGCGCGAGCTGCGCGTCCTGCCACCCCGAGGGCGGCG
>JAUHXR010000027.1 GCA_030426845.1 Polyangia bacterium
GCTCGGACCTTGCGCGCCAGCTCGCGCGCGAAGAGGAGGTTGGCGAGCTTGCTCTGCCCGTAGGCCGCCCACGCGCTGTAGCGCCGCCGCTCCCAGTGCGGGTCGTCGAAGTCCATCCAGCCCCAGCGGTGCGCGGTGCTCGAGACGACCACGACCCGCGCGTCGGTCGCGGCGAGGAGCAGAGGCCAGAGCCGCGCGGTCAGCGCGAAGTGGCCGAGGTGGTTGATCCCGAGCTGGAGCTCGAAGCCGTCCGCGGTGCGCCCGCGCGGCGGGATCATCACGCCGGCGTTGTTGACGAGCAGATCGAGCGCGGGGAGGTCCGCGGCCAGCGCGTCGGCGAACGACTCGACCGACGCGAGCTCGCCGAGGTCGAGCCGCCGCAGCTCGAGGTCCGCGTCGGGCAGGCGCTCGGCGATCGCGCGGCGCGCCTCCTCGCCCCGCTCGAGGCTCCGGCACCCGAGGATCACGCGCGCCCCGGCCGCCGCCAGCGCGCGCGCGGTCTCGAAGCCGATCCCGCTGTTGGCGCCGGTGACGACGGCCACTCGCCCGCGCTGATCGGGGATGTCGTGCTCGCTCCAGCTCACGGCCCGCGAGCCTACAACACGGCCCGCCGCCGCGTGGCAACGATGGCTCTTCGCGCCCGAACCGGTTAACAATCCGGCGAATGAACGGCCCCGGAGGGCCGTCGATCCGGGAGCCCCATGACGCTACGCCGACCGATCCACCTCCTCGCGCTCACGCTCGCCGGCGGCGCCTTCGTCCTCGCCCTCGCGGTCCGGGTGGACGGCCAGGACGGGCCCTCGAGCCAGGCCGAGGAGGCGCTGCCCGAGCGCGTGGCGGTCATCGACGTCGACTCGCCCGAGCGCGCGCTCTACCGCGTCGCCGTCCCGAACATCCTCGGCGACGGCTCGCTCGGGCCGGCTGGCGCCGAGGTGCTCCGCAACGACTTCCGCCTCGTCTCGCTCTTCGAGGTGCTCGACGCCCGCTCCTTCGTGGCCAACGCGGAGCAGGAGGGCCTCGCGATCAGCCCGGCCGCGTGGACCGCGATCGGCGCCCAGGGCGTGATCAAGGGCAACGTCACGGTCGACGGCTCGCAGATCGTCGTCGAGATGCGCCTCTACGAGCTGGCGCGCGGCGGCGCCGCGACGCTGACCCGCACCTACCGCGGCGGGCGGGGGGAGATGCGCGGGTTCATGCACCAGTTCGCCAACGAGGTGCTCAACCAGCTCACCGGGCGTCGCGGCGCGTTCGGCAGCCGCATCACCTTCGCGCGGCGTCGCGCGGCGGGGCGCAAGGACATCATGGTCGCGTCGTTCGACGGCGATCGGGTGAGCCGCGTCTCGAGCGGCCAGGGCATCGCGATGCTGCCGTCCTTCGGCCGCGGCGGGGTCTGGTACTCGATCCTGACCGAGGACGGGATGTTCATCACCCGCACCGGGGTCGAGGAGCGCCCGATCATCCAGGGCGACGGGCTCAACATGGGGGTGAGCGTCTGCGGCAACCGCGCGTTCTTCTCGTCGACCCGCGACGGCAACTCGGAGATCTACAGCAGCGATCTCGACGGCAACAACGTGCGCCGGCTGACCAACCACCCCGGCATCGACGTGAGCCCGACGTGCGGCGGACCGGGCGGTCAGATCGCCTTCGTCTCGACGCGCCACGGCAGCCCGCAGGTCTTCCGCATGCCGGCCGGCGGCGGCACCGCGACGCGGGTCACCTTCCGCGGCCAGCACAACCAGACCCCCGCGTGGTGCACGGGCGGCCCGGACGGCCCGCTCCTCGCGTTCACCGGGCGCTCCGGCGGCTTCGACGTCTTCACCGTCAACGTGAACAGCCAGGAGTACACCCGGCTCACCCAGGGCCAGGGCGTCAACAAGGACCCGGCCTTCAGCCCCGACTGCCGGATGGTCGCGTTCTACAGCTCGCGCGGCGGCATCTTCATCTCGAGCCCCGAGGGCCTCAACCAGAACCTCGTGATCCCCGGCCACGCCGAGACGCTCGTCTGGAGCCGCTGAGCCGCTACTCGAAGAGCAGCGGCAGCGCGAGGTGGGCCGTCAGGTGGGCGGTCACCAGGAACGCGGGCGAGACGCGCAGGAACACGACGCTCATCAGGAGCCCGGGCACGAGCAGGCGCGTGGTGAGGGGGCCGAGCTCCCACTGCCCGCCGGCGGGGCCCAGCTCGTGCGCGAGCGCGAAGGCGACCGCGGTCAAGCCGCTGGCGATCGCGGTCGACGCGAGCACGCCGAGGCGCCGGCGGCACGCGAGATAGCTGAGCGCGAGCACGCCGAGCCGGAAGACGGTCTCCTCGATCGCGCCGGCCGCGAGGCCGAGGGTCACGCCGGGCGCGGCGCCCTCCTCGGGAGGGACGAACCCGGGCAGGGTGGAGCCGAGCGCGATCGAGGCGCCCACCGCGAGGGCGAGCGCGACGACCGCGCCGGCGAGCGCGGCGAGTCCCGCGCGGCGGAAGGCGGCCGCGCTCGGGCGGCGGCGGTAGCGGGTCGCCCACGCGAGGCCGACCGCGAGGGCGACCGGCAGGTAGAGCCACGGCGGACCCCACGCGCTCACGAGCTGCACGAGCGGATCGGCGGCCTCGCGCTGCGCGTCGGTGGGCGGCATCCAGAAGAAGAGCACCGCGTCGAGCGCGAGGAACGGCAGCAGCCAGGCCGCCGCCGCCGTCACGTCCTCCGCGCCCGCCCGCTCCTTCATCGCGCGCATCCTACTCACCCGGCCCCGTGATTCATGCCAAATCCCATCGGCGATCTCCGATGCGGGTCGGCGTCGCTCCTCCGCGAAGCGCCCGGCGCGCGCTGACCGAAACGTCAGCCTGTGAACCGGAGGCACGGTCCCGGCGCGGGCCAGGGGCTCGCGATGAGTTGTGGCAATTGCAGGGCTTTCGGGCTGATCCTGGCCGGGGCCGGCGCTTGGCGTCGACCTTGCGGCTCTGCCCCTCCATGAAGCGAACCCTCCTGGTCGGTGCTCTGTGCATGGTCGGCTGCGGGCTGCCCTGGCCCTGGCGTCGCGACGAGCCGAAGCAGGTGGCGCGCAAGCCCGCCGCCGTGCAGGTCCTCGAGACCGCCCTCGACCGCGCCGCGTTCCAGGCGCTCGCCGCGGGGCCGGTCCCCCAGGCGCCCGGCGCGCGAGCGCTCTATGACGCCGCCGAGGGCGCGCGGGTCGGCCCGCTACACGACGGCCTCCTCGTGTGCGAGGCGCGGGTCCACGGCGCCGGCTACGACGACGGCCTCTTCGCCGGCGGCGCTGACGTCTTCCTTCGCCTGACGATCGGCGACGGCGAGACGCGCTTCACGCAGCAGAACGGCTTGCGAATGTACACGTTTCCCGTCGCGAGCCTCGCGCCGGGCGATCGGCTCGACGTCTCGGTGATCGACGACGACGTCTTCTTCGACGACACGATCGGCGTCGGCGGCGCGCCCTACACCGGCGGCGAGACCCGCGTGGACACGCCGCCCGGCGCGGTGGTCACGTGTCGGCCGGCCGCCGCGGGCGCGGTGCGCGCCGGCCGGCGGCAGGCGCTCGCCCAGCTCGACCGAGCGCTCGACCGACGGGCGCGGGTGAGGCCGGATCTCCGCGCGGTCGATCTCGGCTATCCGGCCCAGCTCAACGGGGAGGTCGTCGCGGCGGCGCGTGGCGTGCTCGCCTACGGCACCTTGGCGCACCCTGGGCTCGCGGCGCGCGTGGAGCGCGCGATCGCGATCGACGCCGGATGGGCCGACGCGGTGCGCGAGGCGATCGACGCCGAGGTGCGCTCGCTGCCCGGGCCGGGATCGCCGACCGCGGCGCCCGAGGTCGGGTCGCTCACCGTGGACCGCGTCGCCTGCGGCGCCGAGGCGACGGCGGCACGCGACGGGATCGATGTCGTGCCGGTTCGCAACAGTGGTTGCGTCGTGGAGCTCACCCTGCGGGCGGATCGCGAGCTTCGGCTCGCGCCCGCCGGTTGGTCGGTCGAGGGGATCGCGGCCCGCGGCGAGCTCTCGGTCGGCGCGGTCGAGGCGGTGGCCGAGGGGGAGGGCGCGTGGCGATCGATCGCGGACGGCTCGCGCGCGGACGGCTCGCCCGCGGGTGTGGTCCATCTCGTCCCGGCCGGCGGGTCGGTCCGGCTCGCGCTCGGGCTCGCGAGCGGTCCCCGCGCCCGGCTGCTCCGGCTCGGCGTCAGAGGCGCGCCCGTGCTGCTCCGCCTCCCATAGCCTCCGTCGCGCCTCGGAGCGGGTGGATCGGCCAGCGCGCCGCGGCGACTCGCGCGTCGTAGACGACCAGATCGGAGCGCGTCGCGCGCGCCGCGATCCATCCGGCAGCCCCTGCTCTGGGACGCCCTGTGCCGGCCTCGACGGACGGATGCGATGAGCCTGGATCCCTCACGAATCGCGGCGGTTACATTCGTTTCGCGATCGATTGACCGGGGGGGATGGGGCCGTCACGGTCAGTCCATGGCGGTCGCGTTCAAGAGAGCCCAGCGCATCAGCAACGCGCTCCAGCTCGCGCAGGCCGGCTTCGTCGAGCACGCGGTCAAGCAGTACCTCGCGGGCGACGCGCCCGACCTGGCGGCCGAGCTGCTCGCGAGCCGCGGCCGGGTGGGCGACGCGCTCCAGCTCCTCTCGCGCTACCCGGGGCGTCCCCAGGAGATCGCGGCGGCCGCCCTGCGCGCGCGCGGTCGCAGCGAGCGCGAGGTGAGCACGCTCCTGTCGAGCCTCGGCGATCTGAGCGACGACGAGCGCGACCGCTTCGCGCAGCTCGCCGGGCTGCCCGCCCTCCGCGCGTCCTCCGGGGCCGCGCCCATCGTCCGGGGATGGCCCGACTCCGAGCCGCCGCGCGACGCGGAGGCTGGCCCTGCGGACGCGCGCGATCCGGCCGCGCTCGATCCGGCCGCGCGCGATCCGGACGCGCTCGATCCGGAAGCGCAGGCCACGCTCGCGGTCGCGCGCGCCCGGCGCGCGGCCTCGCGCTTCGACCCGGCGTCGGTGGACGGAGTCCCGCTGGACGGTGGCGCGCCGATCCAGGCGGCGGAGCCCGCGGCGATCCGCTCCTCGGAGTCGCCGGTGGCGGAGTCGGCGGTCGTTGACACCGAGCTCCGCTCCGACGAGCTGCAGGACCTCGAGATCGACATCGAGGTCGAGGTCGACGACCCGGCGCCGGTCGGTCTGCGCCGCCCGGCCGCGCCGCCGCCGCTGCCGTCGCGGGCGCGGCCCTCCACGCCGGCCTCCCCGCCTCCGCTCGGCGCGAAGAGCAGCGGGGTCTACGACCGGGTCGAGGGCCCTGGCGAGGCGGCCGAGGCGCGCATCGAAGCGTCGATCCGTCAGCTCGTCGCGTCGGGTCGCAAGGACGCCGCGGCGCGGGTGGCTCAGGCGGCCGGCCGTCATCACCGCGCGGCCGCGTGGTTCGAGGAGGTCGGCGATCACCTCGGCGCGGGCGAGAGCCTCTACGCGATCGGCTGGTACGCCGAGGCGATCGCGTCGCTCATGCAGGTCAAGCCGCGTCACCGTGACTTCCGCGTGGCCTGCCGTCTCCTCGCCCGCAGCGCGGCCGGCCTCGGGACGCTCGACCCTCGGGTCGCGGCGCGGCTGTCGGCCTACATCGAGTCCGGTCCCCGCAGCGATCAGGAGCTGAGCTCCTTCCTCGACCTCGCCGAGCTGCTCTGGGCCGACGGCGACCGCCGCCGCGCGTACCGTTGCCTCCACGGCGTGCTCCAGCTCGACCCCGGCAACACCCCGGCCGAGCTGATGCAGCTGACCTGGGCCGCCGAGGCCGAGCGCGACGGCCGCGCGTAGCCCTCACGCGCGGCGCGGCTCATACGCCGTACGATTCGCCACCCCGCCCGGCCGGCGCCGTCGCCGTAGGCTGGGGCATGGTCTCGACCGCCGCGCGCACGCACGCCCTCTTCTTCCTCGCGCTGCTCCTCGTGGCCTGCGACGGCGAGCCGTCCACGCCGGACGACGCCGGTCCCCCGACGGGCGACGCGGGCCCGCCCGCGCCGGGCGACGACGCGGGCCCTCCGATCACCGCGGACGCGGGACCCGACGAGACGGTCTGCGACGCCGACTGCGGCCGCGGGAGCTGCGTCCTCGAGGGAGGCGTCGAGACCTGCGCGTGCGACGCGGGCTTCCACGCGGAGGGGCTCTACTGCCGCGCCGATCCCTGCGTCGGCGACGGCTGCCCGATGTCGGTCGACGACTGGCGCGCGCGCTTCGACGCGGAGTACGGCAGCCCGCGTCGCCCCGAAGAGGACTGCGACGCGCTCTCGCGCTCGGGCGGCGCCCAACAGGAGCACTACTTCCTCGCGTACTGCGTGGACGGGCTCGTGTCGGTGTGGCGCGCGACCGGTGACGACGCCTACCTCGACGAGGCGCTCGGGCTCATCGAGAACACGGTCGCGGACACCGTCACCGACGCCGCCGGCCGGCGCTACTGGGTCGGGCCGAACGACGGGCGCACCCACCCGCTGTGGGACTCGTACTACTGGCGTCAGGTCTCGACGCTCCTCCGGATCATGGCCCAGCACTCGGAGCTGCTGGCGCGGGACGGCAACCAGGCGCGCTTCGACGACCTGCTCGCGTTCACGCGCGACCTCTGGGACCTCTGGGAGCAGGACGGGCTCGGCAACCTCTACCGATCGCGCACCCACATGGCGAGCCACTGGGCGCGCCTCGGCATGGACCTGTACCTCCTCACCGGCGAGCCGCGCTACCGCGAGGTCTTCGACAACATCTCGCACGGCGTGATGCCCGGCTACCCCTCGAACCTGCGCGCGCAGATGGAGGCGAACCCCGCCCACCCCGAGGCGTGGGTGTGGTCTTCGGTGTGGGGTGAGCCGCCGGCCACCACGGTTCAGGACACCTCGCACGCGGGCGCGATCGTCTCGTTCATCCACGAGGCGGCCCTCGCCGGACAGCACTGGACCCAAGCCGACGTCGACGCGCTCAGCGCGACCCTGATGCAGGTGGTGTGGGATCCCGCGCTCGGCGGCGCCTACCATCAGAACGTGGACGGAACCGACCCCACCACCGGCGCGTTCACCGGGCCCTACGGCCTCCCCGGGCGGCTCGGCGGGCGCCTCCACGAGTGGCTGCACCTCGGCCGCCGTCGCCCGGACATCCAGGCGCGGATCGAGACGGAGTACCTCGACCCTACGCGCCGCAACGTCATCTTCTTCGGCTACGAGGCCTACGGGATCGGCGCGCTCAACGCGCGCGTGATCGCCGACGGGCGCGCCTACTACTGAGCCCGCCCAACGCTGCGCGCGGCGCGCGGCCGTCGTATGCCATCATCCCCGCGGGCGCGTGGCCGCTCGTGAGGGGGGAACGTTGTACTCGGTCGAGGTTCACGCTCCGCGGCTCGTGCTCGTCACGCTCGCGCCGCCGGTCGACGTCGACGTCGCGAAGGCCGCTACGGTCGAGATCCGCGCGGCGATCGTGGGCCACGCCCCGACCCCGAGCCTGCTCTGCACCGACGTGCGCTCCGCGTCCGCGTGGCCGCCGGCCGTCGGGGACGTGTTCCTCCAGATGATGCGCGCCGACAACCCGATGCTCGCGTTCAACGGCATCGTGTACACCCCCGGCGGCTCGATGGGCCTGCAGCTCGCTCGGCTGATCCGCGAGGCCGGCCGCCCCGACCGCCGCTACGCGAGCGGCGACCCGGCCGACGTGCTCGCGCGCTACGAGCCTCACGCCACCCACGAGGAGATCGCGCTCGTGCGGAGCTTCCTCGATCGCGCGACGGTCGCGCGCTGATGGCCGTGATCGACCGCGTCGGCCCGACCCGCGCGCCCGAGGTGCCGGAGGCGGGCACCCAGTCCTGGCGCGAGCTGCTGTTCGTCCACTGGACCGTGCCCGAGGAGGCGCTCCGGCGGGTCGTGCCCGCGCCGCTCGCGCTCGACGCGTGGGAGGGTCGCTGCCTCGTCGGGGCGGTGCCCTTCAAGATGCGCCGCATCCGGACCGCGTGGATGCCGCGGGCCACGGGGCTCGACTTCCTCGAGACCAACCTCCGCACCTACGTCACCTACCGCGACCGGCCCGGCGTCTACTTCTTCTCGCTCGAGGCCTCGAGCTGGCTCGCGGTCCAGGTCGCGCGCGCGGTCTGGAGGCTCCCCTACTTCCACGCGGAGATGAGCGCCTCCGAGGAGGGAGGCGTCCACTCCTACGCGAGCGCGCGTCGCGCCGACCGCCGCGGCCTCCGGGCCCGCTTCCGGGTGGGCGAGGCGCTCGGCCCCTCGGCCCCCGGTACGCTCGAGCACTTCCTGCTGGAGCGCTACCTGCTCTTCTCGATGCGCGGCGAGACGGTGCTCGAGGGGCGGGTCCACCACGCGCCCTACCCCGCGCACCACGCCGAGGTGCTCTCGCTCGAAGAGGACCTCCTCGAGGCGGCGGGGCTGCCGTCCCCGGGCCGGCCTCCGGAGCTCGCCCACTACAGCCCCGGGGTGGACGTGCGGGTGTTCGGGCCCTGGCCGGCCGACGCGCTGCCTCCCGGCGCGCGCTGATCCGTGCCACGGGGCGGCGCTTCCACTACCATGAGCCGTCGTCCGGGAGGTGTGGGAGTGAGGTTTCTTCGCGCGTGCGCCGCGTGGCTCGTGGTCGCTGCGGCGGCGTCGGGCTGCGACAGCGACATCGTCGTCCCGCTCGACGGATCGGTCGACGCGGGCGTCCCGATCGACGCGATCGACGCCGACACCGTCGCGCCGATGAGCGTCCGGGCCGGGCAGCCGCTCGCCCTCTCCTGCGTGCTCATCGACCGCAGCGGCGAGGAGATCGCGCCGCCGGCCGGGCTCCCGGTGAGCTACCGCTTCGTGCCCGAGGACTCGGCGATCCAGCTCGAGGACGGCTCGTGGGCCGCGACCCAGGTCGGCCGGCTCGAGGTCGCGTGCGTGTTCCCGACCCTGCGGCTGACCGACGCGACGCCCGCGGTGGTCGAGGTCCTCCCGGGCGACCCCGCCTACGTCGTCACCAGCCTCGACCTCGACTCGATCGAGGCGGGCGAGCTCGTCGACGTGACGTGCGACGTCTACGACGCCTACGGCAACCGCGTCGACGACGCCGAGCCCACCGTGCGCGCGGAGCCGGCCGAGGACGTGAACACCTTCGACGGCCTCACCGGCCGCTTCGAGCGCGCCGGGAGCTTCGATCTGCACTGCGAGGTCCCGGGCGCGGTGAGCCGACCCGCGGTGCTCGAGGTGCGGCCCGGTCTGCCGGCCTCCCTCGTCTTGTCCCGCGTCCCCTTCCAGGAGATCTACGCGCGCGGTCAGGTCGTCGACGTCCAGCGCCTCATCGCCGACCGCTTCGGCAACCCGGTGCCCGACGCCCAGGCGCCCACGACCAGCGCGCCGGCCGGCCAGCAGCTCGGGGACGGCCGCTGGCGCTACGACAACGACGGCCGCTACCTCGTCACCGCGACCGTCGTCGGGCCCACGCAAGACGACGTGCCCTTGTCGCGCTCGACCGTGATCCTCGTGGACGGGAACGGCCCGGCGATCTCGTGTGACGAGCCGCTCAACGGGGCGATCCTCGACCGGGCCCCCGGCGCGCCGCTGACCTTCCGCGGCTCGGTGAGCGACCTGTCGGGCATCGCCGAGGTGCGGGTCAACGGCGCCCCCGTCGCGGTGAACGCGGTGGGCCTCTTCGAGGCCGAGGTGCCCACCCAGTACGGCATCAATTTCGTCGACCTGGCGGCGGTGGACGGCACCGGCCGGGAGGCGAGCCGGACCTGCGCGTTCCTCGTCGCCGAGCGCTGGGCCCCGGACACCTCGACCTTCTCCGACACGCTCTCGCTCCGGCTGCGCCAGGACGCGTGGGACGACGGCAGCCGGGCGGGCGCGATCGACTCGCTCGCCGACGTCCTGCACACGATCCTCAACAGCCGCGGCCTGCGCAACCAGCTCCACACCTCGCTGTCGGCGAGCCCGACCCTCAAGCCGAGCGGCTGCGACTCGCGGGTGCTCGGGGTCTGCGTGCTGCGGAGCCGCGTGCGCTACCAGGACCTCGAGATCCGCGGGCCCAACGCGGTGACGCTCGATCTGGTGCCCAACGGGCTCGGCGCCTCGTTCCGCATCGAGAACCTCCGCATCCGCATCCGGGTGGACGGCCACGTGGCGGGCATCGGCTACGACACGAGCGGCTGGGTGACCTTCCGCAACGTCGACGTCGGGCTGATCTTCAACACGCGCCTCAGCGGCGGCCGGCCCCAGATCAGCGTGCGCGCCGGCTCGGTCAGCACGACGGTCGGCAGCGTCTCGACGAGCTTCTCCGGCCTGAGCGGGTCGATCATCAACATCATCGTCCGCCTCTTCAACGGCACCGTCCGCAACCTCGTGGCCGGCCTCGTGCGCGACTTCGTCACCGGCAACCTCAACTCGGTCCTCGACGGGCTCGTCGGGAGCCTCGACATCAGCTCGCTCGGCACCAGCTTCGACGTGCCGCGTCTCGACGGCCCCGAGACGATCCCGCTCAGCTTCGGGGTCGGCTTCTCGAGCCTCGACGTCTCCGACACGCGCGCGCTCTTCGGGATCGGGACGCGCTTCTTCACCCCGGCCGCGCACGCCCGCCCGACCCTCGGCGCGCCGGTGCGCACCGGGCGGCGGGTCCTCGACGCGGGCGGCGCCGGGACGACCGCGGTGGCGGTCCACGAGGCGGTGCTCAACCAGGCGCTCCACGCGCTCTGGCGCGGCGGGTTCTTCGACGCGACGATCGACGGCTCGACCCTCGGCGGCAGCGTGCCGGCGGGCGTGGAGGCGGACCTCGCCATCCAGCTCCCGCCGGTCGCGGTGGTGACCAACCAGGGCAGCCGGGTCGAGCTCACGCTCGGCGCGGCGAGCCTCCGGCTGCTCTACCCGGCGCTCTTCTCGCAGCCCGTCAACCTGTCGCTCGGCGTGCGCGCGTCGATGGCGGCTCGCCTCGTGGGCGACGACCTGGTGTTCGACGACTTCCGCATCGAGGACCTCTTCTTCAGCACCGACCAGGTGAGCCTCGACATGAGCACCCGCGACACCGTCGAGGGCTTCCTCCGGCGGCTCCTCGAGCGGGTCATGGGCCCCGCGCTGAACGACGCGCTGCCCGCGATCCCCATCCCGAGCTTCACCCTGCCCGCGTCGCTCGCGGTCTACGGCCTGCCGGCTGGCGCCCAGCTCGGCATCACCTCGCCGAACATGTCGATCGAGTCGCCGCACATCGTGCTGCGCGGAGGCTTCGCGATCCGATGAGGGCGTGGACTCGCGTGAGCGTCGCGCTCCTCGCGCTCGGGCTGGCTGCCTGCGACGGCAGCCCCGAGCCGGCGTCGATCGTGCTGCAGATCAACCCGAGCCGGACCTGGTACCACACCGACCAGACGGTCCAGGTGAACGCGGTCGTCGCCTCGATCGACGGCGAGGACATCGAGGACGTCGAGATCGCGTGGACGTTCACCCCCGCCGGCGCCCTGACCCAGGGCGCGCCGCAGATGGATCCGCGGGTCGCGCAGTTCACCCTCGAGCGCCAGGGCACGGCCGAGATCACCGGCTGCGTGGTGGAGGAGCCGAGCGACGACCCGGAGTGGGAGCCGCTCTGCGACACGCTGCTGCTGCGGATCGACGACGGGATGCCGACCCTCGAGGTGACGAGCCCGGTGCCGGGCGACCAGCTCGACGGTGACCCGACGATCGCGGTGACCGGCTCGGTGGCCGACCAGGACATGGTCAACGTCTACATCAACGGCGTCCCGGCGACGGTCGACGCGATGGGTGCGTTCAGCGGCGAGATCGACGCGCGTTTCGGGGTGAACCACCTCGTGGTCAGCGCGACCGACGGCCTGACCGACGTCACCGAGGTCGAGATGGACGTGCTCTGGGCGCCCGCCTACACCCCGGCGATCGGGGCCGACGGCACGCCCGAGGTGCAGGTCGACGACGGCCTGCGCCTGTGGCTCGGGCAGGAGTTCTTCGACGACTCGATGCCCCTCGAGCCGACCGCGCGGCCGCTGGTCACCCGCGACCTCGCCGACGTCCTCGAGCTGGTGATCGCCAACCTCGACGTGCAGTCGCTGGTGCCGAGCCCGGTCGTCGACAGCCCGCCCAGCTTCGTCCTCAACGTCAGCAACACCCGCATCGGAGCGCCGACCGCGGAGCTCGACGTGACCGACGACGGCGTCGACCTGTTCCTGCGCATCGGCGAGATCCAGGCCGACACCTCGGGCTTCCTGATGGTGGACACGGTGAGCCTGCCCCTCACCGGTCAGATCCGGGCCGGCGCGGTCGCCTACGCGCACCTCACGATCCGCAAGGACGACGTCGACGCGCCGCTCGAGGTGACCCTCGGCGAGCTGACGGTAGGGCTCGAGCGCGTCGAGGGCGACTTCGTGAGCGACGAGACCGACGCGGTGTTCCTCCTCGCGGCGGGGCTGTTCCGGACGACCCTCGAGCAGGCCCTCGTCGACGCCCTGAGCGGCACGCTCGACGAGACCATCCCGATGGTGCTGCGCGACGCGTTCGGCGCGATCGACACCGCACTCGCCGACACGCAGATCCCCCTCGACAGCGCGCCGTTCCCGCCCGTCACGATCGAGCTCGACGGCCGCATCAGCCAGCTCCGCGCCGCCTACCGCCGCGAGCTGCTGGCGGGCCTGCGCCTCCGGGTCGGGACCGACACCGCCTCGATCCACCCGGACGCGCCCGGTGTGCCGCTCTACGACGTGCGCCCGCCGCTGCCCTTCGTGAACGAGGGGAGCCTCCAGCTCGGAGTGCGCCTCGCGCTCCTCAACGCGCTCCTGCAGACGCTGTGGAGCTCGGGCCTGCTCGAGGTCGACGCGACGGCGCTGCTCCCCGACGCGGTCTCGGGCCTGGTGAGCGAGGCGCGCATCGTGGGCCGCCTCCCGCCGGTGATCCGGCCGGCGCGCGAAGACGAGGAGGACGACCTCGTGCTCAGCGTCGGCCAGCTCGAGCTCGACCTGCTCTTCCAGGGCGAGATGGTCCGCTTCGCGGTGAGCCTCGACGCGGGGGTCAACCTCGAGGTGCGCGACAACGCGGTGTCGGTCCAGGTCTCGGAGACGCCGGTCCTGCGCGTCTGGACCCTGGTGCCGCCGTCGAACGAGCGGCTGCTGTCGGCGTCGACGATCGAGACGCTGCTCCTCGAGCTCTGGCCGACCCTGCGCGAGGCGGTGGCCGGCGGGCTCGCGATCGACCTGCCCATCCCGAGCCTCGGCGACCTCGGCGGGCTCTCGCCGGAGCTGGCCGGGCTCTCGCTCTCGCTCTCGATGACCGACCGCGTGCGTCCGCGCCGCGGGGTGCTCGAGCTCGAGGCTCAGCTCACCGGCCAGCTGCCCTGAGCGAGCGCGCCGGGATCAGCCCAGCTCGTCGCGCCAGGCGCGCAGCACGTCGATGTAGCTGACGATCCCGACGAGGTCCTCGCCGTCGGTCACCGGGATCGCGCCGACCTTCTCCTCGATGAAGAGGTCGGCCACGTCGCCGAGCTCGGTGACCCGGCTGACGGTGAGGAGGTTGGTGCTCATCGCCTCCGACACGCGCGTCGCGAGCTTGGCCTGGAGCTTGTCGTAGGTCTCCACGTCGGTGACCAGCCCGAGGCCGAGCGCCTGCAGGTCGCGGTCGCTGAGCAGCCCGACCAGACGGTCGCCGTCCACCACCGGGAGGTGGCGGATGCCCTGCTCCTGCATCACCTCGAGGGCGGCGCTCAGCGGCGCGTCCTCGGCGATGGTGGTCACGCGCTCGGTCATGATCTCTTCGGCGGTCGTCCCCATGCGGACGAAGCTACCCCCCGCCGGAGCGCGCGCAAGGTCGGGATCGCGACGCGGCGCGCCGCCGCATCAGCTCGCTCCGCGCGCGGACGCTCAGGGCGCCGGGCGGTCGGCCTGCCAGTCGCCGGTGAACTCGCGGCCGAGCAGGGTGCCGTCCCAGGTCCCCATGCGCATGGAGTTCGGCCCGGTGATCGGCGCGGCCCCGCGCAGGGTGATCGCGTCGGCGTCGACCCGCGCCGCGAGGAGCTCCATCAGCGCGCGGTTCACGAGGTTCTCGACCTGGGTCGTGCAGGTGCTGAAGACGGTGTCGCCAACCCCGGGGTGGTCGACGTTGGCCTCGGCGAAGTCGCCGAGCGCGCGGCAGAAGCCGGCGGAGGCGGCGGCGGCGGCGCTCCCGAGCGTGTCGTGCTCGCCGTCCGTGATCGCCCAGACGAGCGCGTCGACGACCCACGCGAGCACCGCGCCGATCGACACGTTCACGTCGTGGCGCTCGATGTGGAAGGTGCCGCAGACCGCCGAGGCGTTGAACGGCGAGGGGCTGAAGCGCCAGTTCCGGATCGTGTCGGGGCGCCCGACCAGCGGCATCGAGCGGTAGTAGAAGGTGATGCGGTCCCAGGTGTGGGTGCCGCGGTAGCTGTCCGCGACGGAGCCGTTGGTCAGGACCATCGTCTCCTCGACCTCCCAGGTGTTGAGCACCTGGTTCATGTCGGCGATCGCCCGGAACAGCGGGCGCGCCCACGCGGGGACGTGCATCTCGATGAGCGGCCGCACGAGGTCGCAGATCTCGTTCTCCACCCAGGTCGGCAGGCCGAAGTCGATGCAGGCGGCGTCGCCCGCGAGGAAGCGGAACGGCTCCTCGACCGCCTCGAGGAAGCGGTCGAGCCAGGCCGGCAGCGCCTCGCGGATGCGGAGCGAGCTCTGCATGTCCCAGGTGCCCGCGAAGTCGGGGTGGCCGATGTCACAGACCGTCCCGTCGCGGCAGATCCCGCGGTCGCAGACCTCGCTCGCCGGGCACTCGGCGTCGGCCACGCAGGGCATCCCGCTGCCGGGCGGCGGCGTGCAGACGCCCTCCTCGCACACCAGGCCGCTCGGGCAGTCGGTGTTGTAGGTGCAGACGCAGGTCATCTCCGGCCCGCACGTCAGGCCGGCGTAGCAGTCGCCGTCGTCCATGCACGGGGTGGGCACGCGCGGGTCGGGCGTGCAGCGGCCGGCGATGCAGAGCTCGCCCGTCGCGCACTCGGCGTCGAACTCGCAGAACGCGCCCGACGACGAGGGCTGGACGCAGACGCCGTCGCGGCACTCGCCGGGCGCCTCGCACGGGCTGCAGTCGGTGCCGTCGCCGGGGGGCGGCGGGTTCGGGTCGGCGACGCAGGTGGGCACGCCCTCGACCGCCGCGCAGACGAACCCCGGGCCGCAGCCCTCGTCGCTCGTGCAGCGGAAGACCTCCTCCGTGCCCGCGTCGCGGCCGGCCGCGTCCATCGTGCCGGCGTCGGTGGGGGAGCTCCCCGTCGCGTCGCAGCCGGAGGCGAGCCCCGAGACCAGAGAGCCGAGGACCAGGAGGCAGGCGAAGCGAGACATCGAAGCAAAAGCTAGCAGACGCGGCCGGGACCGTGAATGCGCCCCGGCTACTTCCCCAGGTACACCCGCAGGGTGGTCACCGCGTCCTCGCGGTCGAACGCGCGCTCGGCGAGGGCCGAGCGCTGCGACACCTCGCGGAACAGCTCCTCGAGGAACTCGTAGAACTGGTGGCACTCGCGGACCGCGCCGGTCAGGCGGTCCGGCTCGACGAGGTCGACGTCGCGGAGCTGCTCGAGCGCCTCGAGGAACGGGTCGAGCCGCTCGTAGTCGTTGGCGCGGACGAGCTGGTAGCCGATCGCCCGGAAGTGGGTGAGGAAGTCGCGCACGAACTGGAAGCTCGAGGCGCCCGCCCAGCGGTCCGAGCCGGCGTGGGCGACCTGAGCCTTGGCGATGAAGGCCCGCAGGATCTGCATGAACATCCAGATCTCGCGCCGCAGCCGCTCGCCCTGGGCCGCCCTCGAGCGCGCGTCGAGCGCGAGGCGCGGCGGCGGCCGCCCGCTCGCGATGACCCGGCTGAGCGCGACGATCGCGTGCTGCACGGTGGCGCGGAGCGCGGCGGTGGCGAGCACGAGCTGAGGGCCGAGCTCGTCGCCCGGGAGCGCGGCGCTCGGGGCCGGCAGGTCGTGGCGGAACACCTTGCGCGTGTCCACGCGGAGCGCGTTGGCGACCGTCTCGAGGCCGTTGCGGAGCGCGGTGAGCCGGCGCGCCTCGGTCACGAGCGAGGCGTGCTGCTCGCGGAGCTCGAGCATGTGCACGCTCATCATCTCGCGCTCGAGCCCGTTGGCGAGCACGTCCGCCGCGTGGCGGCCGAGGTAGCGGCTGAGCGCGCGCAGGTCGCTCCGCAGGACCGCGAGGATGAGGTAGCTCCGCCGGGCGCTCGCGGGCGAGGTGGCGTACTCGTCGATCAGGTCGAGGTAGCGCAGCGCCCGGAACAGGCTGAGCATCGTGAGCGCGCAGACGCGGTGCGCCGACTCCGAGCGCACCGAGTGCAGCGCCTCGAGCACCTCGCCGTTGCGGATGCGGTCGAACTCCGGCCGGAACTCGAGCGCCATCAGCGGGTTGAAGAAGACGTTGCGGCCGATCTCTCGGGCGAGGATCCCCTGGATGGCGGAGTAGAGCTTCACCGGCGCGTGCTCGAGCCGGAGCGCGCCGTCGATCACGTCCTGGAACGAGGCGAAGGCGTTGCGCAGGACGAACAGCGCCTCCTCGGGCGTGTCCTGGGTGAGCTGATCCTGCAGGAGCTGCCCGCGCGAGGAGTCCTCGGGCAGGACGCTCGAGAGGTAGCGGCTGAAGGTGTAGGCGCGCTCGCGATCGCCGAGCAGGCCTCGCACGAGCGCGCCGACCTGGGCCGCGCCGTCGCGTAGGATGCGGAGCTCCTCGACGTAGTCGTGCCCGAGCGAGTCGCCCTCGCGCGACGGGCCCGGGTGGTTGCGCGGGTTGCCGAAGCACGCGACGCCCTTGAGGAGCATCTCGAGCTCGAAGAGGGTCTGCTCCTTCTTCTCCCATGGGAGCGACGCGAACCAGCCATCGCGCGCGCTCGACTGATCGCGACGGAGCCCGCGCGAGTCGCGCAGCAGGTTGGCGTAGACGTCCCGCTCGTTCGGGAGGACCTGGACCACGACGGCCGAATGTAGACGATCACGGCCCGCGCGTCGCCGGGTGTCTGCGCGGCCGGCGTGTGTGTCGTCTCAACGCGCCAGGGTTCCGCTCGGCGCCGCCCCGACCCACATAGGCCGGTAGAGGAGAACCACGCCATGAAGATCGATATCGGCATCCCCGAGGCCCAGCGCCAGGCCACCGTCGAGGGCCTCTCGCGCCTGCTCGCCGACACCTACACGCTCTACCTCAAGACCCACAACTTCCACTGGAACGTGACGGGTCCGATGTTCAACACGCTGCACCTGATGTTCGAGCAGCACTACAACGAGCTCGCCCTGGCGGTGGATCTGATCGCCGAGCGCATCCGGTCGCTCGGCGCGCCCGCGCCCGGGAGCTACCGGGAGTTCGGCAAGCTCGCCTCCATCCCGGAGGCCGAGGGCGTCCCGGAGGCGATGGAGATGGTCCGCCAGCTCGTGGCCGGCCACGAGGCGGTCGTGCGCACCGCGCGCTCGGTGTTCCCCTCGGTGGAGGAGAGCCACGACGAGGCGACCGCCGATCTGTTGACCCAGCGCCTCCAGGTCCACGAGAAGACGGCCTGGATGCTCCGTAGCCTGACGGAGTAGTCCGTAGCCTGACGGAGTAGGCCGGCTCAGCGACGCTGGCTGGCGCCGAGGAGCATCCCCGCGCCGACCGTCTCGTTCGTCGTCTCGTCCACGAGGATGAACGAGCCGGTCGTGCGGTTCTTGGCGTACACGTCGTAGAGCACGGGCGAGGTCGTCCGCAGCGTGATCCGGCCGATGTCGTTGAGGCCGAGCTCCGCCGCGCCCTCGTCGCGGTGCAGGCTGTTCACGTCGAGCCGGTAGCTGAGCTCGGTGACCATCGCGCGGACCCACCGGGTGGTGTGCTTGAGGGCGTAGCGGCCGCGGTGCTTGAGCGGCCGGTCGCTCATCCAGCACACCATCGCGTCGAGGTCCTGCCCGACGGTGGGCCGGTTGTTCGGCCGGCAGATCATGTCGCCCCGCGAGACGTCGAGCTCGTCCTCGAGCCGCAGGGTCACCGCCATCGGCGGGAAGGCCTCATCGACGGGGCCGTCGTAGGTGTCGATCGACTTGATGCGGCTCGTGAACCCGCTCGGCAGCGCGACGACCTCGTCGCCCGGCTTGAGGATCCCGCCCGCGACGGTGCCCGCGTAGCCCCGGTAGTCGTGGTGCTCGTCGGAGTGCGGCCGCACGACCCACTGCACGGGGAAGCGCACGTCGATGAGGTTGCGGTCGGCCGCGATGTGCACCGTCTCGAGGTGGTAGAGGAGCGGCGTCCCGCGGTACCACGGCATCTTCTCGCTCTGGTCCACGACGTTGTCGCCGTGCAACGCGCTGATCGGGATGAAGGAGATGTCGCGCACGCGCAGCTTCGCCGACCAGTCGGTGAACTCCGCCTTGATGCGCTCGAACGCCTCCTCGTCGTAGTCGACGAGGTCCATCTTGTTCACCGCGAAGACGATGTGCGGGATGCCGAGGAGCGACGCGAGGAAGGCGTGGCGCCGCGACTGCTCGACGAGCCCCTTGCGGGCATCGACAAGCACGATCGCGAGGTTCGCGGTCGACGCGCCGGTCACCATGTTGCGCGTGTACTGGATGTGCCCGGGGGCGTCCGCGATGATGAACTTGCGCCGCGGGGTCGAGAAGTAGCGGTAGGCGACGTCGATCGTGATGCCCTGCTCGCGCTCGGCCCGCAGGCCGTCGGTGAGCAGCGCCAGGTCCGTCCGCGCGTCGCCGCGCTTCTTGCTGACCATCTCGACGTGCTCGAGCTGGTCCTCGAAGATCGTCTTGGTGTCGTACTGCAGCCGCCCGATGAGGGTGGACTTGCCGTCGTCGACGCTCCCCGCGGTGATGAACCGGAGCAGGTCGCGCCCGCGCCCGATCCCCTTGGCGGTGCCGGTCTCAACGAGCTCGGGCATCAGAAGTACCCCTCGCGCTTGCGATCTTCCATCGCGGCCTCGGTGAACTTGTCGTCGGCGCGCGTCGCGCCGCGCTCGGTGATGCGCGCGGCCGCGACCTCCTCGATCACCATGTCGATGTTCTCGGCCGGGCTCTCGACCGCGCCGGTGCAGGTCATGTCGCCGATCGTGCGGAAGCGGACGAGCCGCTCCTCGACCACCTCGCCCGGGAGCATCTCGATGAAGTCCGCCGGCGAGTAGAGCATCCCGTCGCGCGCGAACACCGGGCGCCGCCGCGCGAAGTAGAGGTCGGGAAGCTCGATGTCCTCGGCCTTGATGTACTGCCAGATGTCGAGCTCGGTCCAGTTGCTCAGCGGGAACACCCGGAAGTGCTCGCCGCGGCGCAGCCGCCCGTTGTAGAGCGCCCACAGCTCGGGCCGCTGGTTCTTCGGATCCCACTGCCCGAACTCGTCGCGGTGGCTGAAGATGCGCTCCTTCGCGCGCGCGCGCTCCTCGTCCCGGCGCGCCCCGCCGATCGCCGCGTCGAAGCCGTGCTCCTCGAGCGCGTCGAGCAGCGTCGTCGTCTGGAGCCGGTTGCGGCTCGCGCGGGGACCCTTCTCCTCGGCCACCCGGCCCTCGTCGATCGAGCGCTGCACGCTGCCGACGATCAGGCGCTCGCCGAGCTCCTCCACCTTCCGGTCACGGAAGGCGATCGTCTCGGGGAAGTTGTGCCCGGTGTCGACGTGCAGGAGCGGGTAGGGGAACCGCGCCGGCCGGAACGCCTTGAGCGAGAGGTGCAGCAGGACGATCGAGTCCTTGCCGCCCGAGAACAACAGGACCGGGTTCTCCCGCTCCGCCGCGACCTCCCGCAGGATGTCGATCGCCTCGGCCTCGAGGGTGCGCAGGTGGGTGAGCTGATAGGCGGGCATGATCCTCCCAGGGTCCTACTCCGCCGGGGTTCGTTCTGCAAAATCCCGGGCGGTTGGGTCGGGAATCTCCCGGCTGGCCGGAGCAGGGCCCGAGCCCGGAGTACGATGGATGCGGATCCGGGTCCAGGATTCGGGGTAACTCGCGGGCCCGCTCGGGCCTACGGTGGGGCGTGATCGGAAGGCGCCGCTTCGTGCACTGCTCGGCCTGCGCGGCCGGGGCGTGGCTGCTCGGCTGCGACGGGGACCCGGCGACCGACGCGGGCGGTCTCGACGCGGGCGGTCTCGATGGGCGCGACGCGGGCCTGGTCCGCGACGGAGGCGGTGCCTGCGACGCGGCCTTCGCGGGCGGCGAGCGCCTCGGGGTCGCCGCGTTCGTGGGCGAGGACCGACCCCACGGCGTGCTCCGCGGCGAGGGCTGGGACGCGCGGCTCTACACGGACCTCTCGGGGGTCGAGTCGAGCGACGACGTCGTCGACAACGACCGGTTCTACGTGCGCACCGCGGACCCCGACCTCATCGACCGATCCGGCGAGTGGCGGGTCGCGGTCGACGGGCTCGTCGCCGCGCCGGTCACGCTGACCCTGGCCGACCTCGCGCCGCTCACCGCGGACCAGGGCGCGCACGTGCTCGAGTGCTCGGGCAACTTCCGCGAGTCGGGCTTCGGGCTGATGAGCGCCGCGCGCTGGGCCGGCGCGCCGCTGACGCGCGTGCTGGACGAGCTCGTCGAGGTGGCGCCCGCGGCCACCGGGGCGCTCGTCTCGGGCTTCGACATGCACTCGGTGCCGTCGGCCGGCGGACACTCGGCGCCCGGCGCGTCGTGGATCTTCCGCTTCGAGGAGCTCGAAGAGACCGGCGCGTTCCTCGCGACCGAGATGAACGGCGCGCCGCTGCCGCCCGACCACGGGCTGCCGCTGCGGCTCTACGTGCCGGGCTGGTACGGATGCAGCTGCATCAAGTGGGTCGACGCGATCCGGCTGGTCGACGACGACGAGCCGACGACGTCGCAGATGCGCGAGTTCGCCTCGCGCACCCACCAGGACGGGGTGCCGCTGCTCGCGCGCGACTATCGTCCGGCCGCGATGCACCAGGCGGCCATGCCGACCCGGATCGAGAAGTGGAGGGTCGACGGCGCGATCGTCTACCGCGTCTTGGGGATCCTCTGGGGCGGCCAGCGCCCGACCGACGCGCTGCGGCTGGTCCTCTCGGACGACCCCGCGATCGACGTCGAGGTCTGCCCGCCGATGACCCAGAACCAGACCTGGACCACCTGGCAGACCGCGTGGCGCCCGCGCGTCACGGGGATCCACACCCTGCGCTGCGAAATCGCGGACCCGTCGATCCCGACCCGGCGCCTCGACACCGGCTTCTACGCGCGGCTCGTCGAGGTCGACGAGGTCTGAGAGGAAGCCGCTCGACGGCGCCCTCAGAAGAGCTTGCGCTGCTTGGCGGTCGGCTCGATGCCCAGGTGCTCGTAGGCGCGGCCGGTCGCGATGCGGCCCCGGGCCGTGCGCGCGAGGAAGCCGTTTTGAAGCAAGAACGGCTCGATGACGTCCTCGAGGGTGTCGCGCGGCTCCGACAGCGTCGCCGCGAGGGCCTCGATGCCGACCGGGCCGCCCGCGTAGGTCTCGATGATCACGCGTAGGAACCGGCGGTTCATCTCGTCGAGGCCCGCGTCGTCGACCTCGAGGCGCAGGAGCGCGTCCCGCGCGGTCTCGGCGTCGAGCCTCCCGTCCGAGAGCACCTCGGCGAAGTCGCGCAGGCGCCGGAGCAGGCGGTTGGCGATGCGCGGGGTGCCGCGCGCGCGGCGGGCGATCTCGTCGCAGGCCTCGTCGGTGATCTCGACCCCGAGGATCTGCGCGCTCCGGCGCACGATCCGCGCGAGGTCCTCGGCGCGGTAGTAGTCGAGGCGCGCGTCGATCCCGAAGCGGCTGAGCATCGGGCCGGTGAGGAGGCCCGTGCGGGTGGTCGCGCCCACGAGGGTGAACGGCTTGAGGTGGAGGGTCCACGCGGTCGCCATCGGGCCGTCGCCCTGGACGAGGTCGATGCGGAAGTCCTCCATCGCGGTGTAGAGGTTCTCCTCGACCACGCTGCTGAGGCGGTGGATCTCGTCGATGAAGAGGACGTCGCCTTCCTCGAGCTTGGTCAGCAGCGCGGCGAGCTGGCCCTTGTGCTCGATCGCGGGGGCGTGGGCGAGCGTGAGCTGCTTGCCCATCTCCTCGGCGAGGATGAACGCGAGGGTCGTCTTGCCGAGCCCGGGCGGGCCGTAGAGCAGCACGTGGTCGAGCGCGCCGCCGCGGGCGCGCGCGGCCCGGACGTAGACCTCGAGGTTCTCGACGAGCGAGGGCTGGCCGACGAACTCGCCGAGGCGCTGCGGCCTCAGGCGCGGCTCGAGCGAGCTCTCCTCGTCGTCGGAGCTGGGGTCGAGCACGCGCTCGGGCTCGGCGTTGGGCTTGATGGGCATGGGCGCGGTTCCGGGGCTAGCTGAGCGCGGCGAGGGCACGCTTGAGGAGGGTCTCGACCGGCACGTCGTCGTCGGCGTCGGCCGCGATCGCGGCCACCGCCCGCTCCGCCTCCGACGGCTTGAACCCCATGCTCGTGAGCAGGCCGGTGACCGTCCCGAGGGTCGAGGTGTCGGCCGGGGCCGCGGCGACGCGGCGGGGCGCGGCCATCGGCGGCGCGGCGGTGACGAAGGTCAGCTTGTCCTTGAGCTCGAGGAGCAGGCGCTCGACCGTGCGCTTGCCGACCCCGGGGATGCCCTTGAAGCGCGCCTTGTCCTGGCTCGCGATCGCGGAGGCGAGCTCACGCGCGTCCATCCCGCTGAGGATCGCCAGCGCGAGCTTGGGCCCGACGTTGGAGATGCCGAGGAGGGTGCGGAAGGCCTGCCGGTCCTCGGCCCGGGCGAAGCCGTAGAGCACGAGCGCGTCCTCGCGCACGTGGGTGTGGACGTGCAGCGTGACCGCCTCCGGCGGTGCGGGGAGCCTACCCACCGTGCCGAGCGGGACGAACACCTCGTAGCCGACCCCGCCGACGTCGACGACGCACGAGCCGTCCGGCAACCGGTCCGCGATCACGCCCTTGAGCCGCCCGATCACGCGCGGACGCTAGCACAAAAGCTGAACGGAAATGCAGCGTCAGATGCCGGCGGGGCAGGCGGGGCACACCGTGCCGCCCGGATGGCAAGGGACGGCCGCGCACTCGCAGCACACCTCGCCCGCGCCGCACGTGCCCATCGTCAAGCAGTCGTGGCGAGTGACACAGACGCCGCTCGGCGAGCAGAACTCGTTGTCCCCGCAGCATGCCCCCGATGCGCCGCACGGGGTGGTGCCCACGGGGCACGATCCGCACGCGTGCAGCCCGGTGCAGACCCGATCGCAGGTCCCGCACAGCCCCAGCGGCGAGACGCACGGCGTCCCCAGCGGCTCGAGGCCGGTCAGGCACATGCCGTCGTTGGCGCAGCCGAGGACCCGGACGCAGTCGTTGCCGACGTCGAGGCAGCGCCGAGGGCCGCGCTCGCACACGCCGGCCAGGCAGCGGTCCTGAGTGCACGGGTCCCCGTCCTGATCGCACAGGGTCCCGTCCGCCGCGGGCCGCGTGGTGCAGCCCGTCGCGGGGTTGCAGGTGCCGACCTCGCACGATCCGGGCGTCGCCGTGCACGAGAGGGCGCCGCCGTCGGCCGTGCAGGCGCCGTCCTCGCAGAAGCCGGTCGAGCACGCGTCGACCATGCACGCGTCGCCGTCGGTCGCGGTGGTGAAGCGGCATGTGCCGGATTCGCAGGCCCCGGTCTGACAGGGCGGCGCGACCGCGATGCAGTCGAGGTCCTCGCGGCAGCTAAGCGTGCCCTCGCACACCCCGTCCGTGCACGTCGTGCCCCCGGGGCACAGCGGAGACGACACGCACGCGTTCAGCTGCGTGTCGCACACGCTCGGCGTGCAGGGGTCGGGCGACGGGCACTGGTTGGGGTCGGTCACGTTGGTGCAGCGGCCCGTCGCCGGGTCGCAAGCGTCGAGCGTGCAGCCCACGCGGTCGTCGCAGTTCACGCGCTCGAAGCCGCAGCCGGTCGCCGGGTCGCAGACGGCGACCATGCAGAGATCCGACGTGGTCGGGCAGACCATGGACGGCCCGGGCTGGCACTCGCCGGACGCGACGTCGCAGACCTCCGCCCCGTTGCACAGGTCGCCGTCGTCGCAGTCCGCGTCCGAGGTGCACGGCCCGCCCGCGTCGCGGCCGCCCGCGTCCATCCCGGCGCCGCCGTCCGGGTCGTCCGGGTCGAGGCCGAGCACGAGGCCGCACCCGGCGAGGGGGGCGACGAGGGAGAGGGCGAGGACCAAACCGCGGGCGCTTCGCACCTCTCGACTGTGCCGAGTCCGCGTCCGGCGGACAACCCTCCGGCGGGTCGTCAGACCGGGGCGCCCACGCTCTCGAGGTACTCGCGCGCGAGCGCGTAGTCGTCGTGATCGTCGGGGTGGAAGTCGCGCCGCAGGTAGTCGAGGATCGCCTCGCGGAACAGCGTGAGGCGCTCCTCCGCCTCGTGCTCCACGCGTGCCGCCTCCGCGGCGCGCGCGTGCTGCGCCTTCTCCTCGCGGCCGAGGTCCTCCTGGGCCATCAGCATCGCCGCGCCGACCATCCACCAGCCGAGGAGCTGGCTCGTCGCGATCGCGAGGCCGGCGACCCGCACCCAGTAGCGCGGGTCGACCTCCTGGAGGACGTCGAAGGCGACCGACTTGTGCTCGATCTCCTCGGCCGCGTGCCACCTGAGCAGCTGCTGCATCAGCGGGTGCGCGCCGTCGAGGAACCGGTTGGTCAGCGCGCGCTTGGCCAGGGTGGCCGTGAAGTGCTCGCAGGCCACGGTGGTCGAGAGCCGGAGCACCGGCGGGAAGAGCGGCTCGAGCACGCCGAAGGCCACGCGCTCGTAGATCCCGAGGAACGTGTCGATGTCGTAGCCCTGCTCGCGCAGGATGCGGTTGGCGCGCTCGTGCTCGTGGCCGTGGCGCCCCTCTTGCCCGAAGAACGCCTTGACGCGCGCGACGAGCGCCGGGTCGTCGAGCTGGTCGACGTAGTGCTTCACGCTGCGGATGAAGAAGCGCTCACCCGGAGGGAACAGCAGGTTCAGGCCGTTGGCCAAGTGCGTGATGGTCGGGTTGCCGTGGAACCACCACCGCGGGACCTCGGCCTCCTTGAAGGGGAAGTCCATCTTCCGGACGCGGAGGCGGCGGGCGGCGGGCTCGGCGGGCTCGGTCGAAAAGAGCTGCATCGGGGACCTCGTTGAATCAGGTTCAACAGGAGCTTGTGGCCTTGTTGAACCAAAGTCAATGGGGCACAGTGCCCACGTGTCGGTCGCTGCCCGAGCCCGCCTCCAGAACGACGAGCGTCGCGCCCAGCTCCTCGCGCTCGGCCTGCGGCTGTTCGGGGAGCGCAGCTACGACGAGATCTCGATCGACGACATCGCGCGCGAGGCGGGCGTCAGCAAGGGGCTCCTCTACCACTACTTCGGCGGCAAGCGCGCGTTCTACGTGGCCTGCGTGGCCCACGCGGCGGAGGGCCTGGTGGCGAAGCTCGCCTCGGTCGTCGGCCCGCCCGGCGAGGACCGCGCCCGCGCTGGCCTCGCCGCCTATCTCGACTTCGTCGAGGAGCACCGCGTCGCTTACCGCACGCTCATGTTCGGCGGGCTCGGCAACGACCCCGAGGTCGTCGCGATCCTCGAGCGCGCGCGCGGCGCCATCCACGGCCGGATGCTCAGCGAGCTCGGCATCGACGCGACCGAGCGGCCCGTCTTCCGTGCGGCCGCGGTCGGCTGGATCGGCCAGGTCGAGGCGAGCTGCCTCGACTGGCTCGTCCAGGGCACGCCGAGCCGCGACGAGCTGGTCGCGCTCCTCCTCGGCTCGCTCTTCGGAGTGCTCGCGAGCGCAAAGCTCGTAGACCCCGACGCCGACGTCGAGCTGCCCCCTTCGCCCTTCGCCGGGTGAACGATCAGCCGCCGACGCAGACCGGGAGGGTGCCGCTCTCGCGGCGGGCGCTGACCTCCTGGCACGTGTAGCCCGGCCGGTCGCAGTCTGCGTCCGAGTCGCACGGGAGCAGGCACACGCCCCCGTTGAGGTCCACGCAGCTCCCGCCGGCGCGGCAGGCGAACTCGTCGTCGCAGATCACCGTGCAGACGCCGTCGGGGAAGCGCGAGCCGCGGACGCAGATCGAGCCCGCGGCGCAGTCGAGCTCCTCCATGCAGGGCGCGCCGACCGCGCGCGTGTCCACCGCGCAGCCGCCAAGCGCGCCGCACAGCGGCGCGAGGCAGGTGAGCGCGATCCCAAGGAGCCAGGGGCGGAGGCTTCGCATGATCATCGGGGCTTCCTGACGGCAGGTTCTCGGAGGGGAGGGCTCATTCACGCGCCGGCGGGCCGCCCGCGAGCAGGGCCTGGGTCACGAGCGGCTTGGCGATCGCGATCGGGTTGTGGTCGGGCGCGATCGCGCTGGCCACCCCGGCGAGGAGCGCGAAGGTGCGGCCGTAGAGGACGAGCTCCTGCGGGATGGCCACGTCCTCCATCTGGTCGAGCGTGGTCAGGACTTCGCGGCGCACGTGGGCGAAGTCGAGCTCGCTCAGCTCGTCGGGTCGGAGCGTCCCGCGCTCGCGCAGGCGGGTCATCAGGCCCTCGACGATCGGGGTCATGCGCGCGCGGTCCGCCTCGCCGAAGAGGCCGATGTCGATCAGCGAGCCGACGAACATGTCGACGTTGTTCATCGCGAAGGCCATGACGGAGGAGACGAGCTTCTGGTGGAACTCCCGCTCGAGGATCTTCACCTGGCCGAAGTCGACGACACAGAGCGTCGGCCCGTCGTCGCCAACGCGCACCAGCAGGTTGCCGGGGTGCGGGTCGCTCTGGAAGACGCCGTCGACGTACATCATCTGGATCCACGTGGAGAGCAGCCGCTCGAGGAGCACTCCGCGGTCGAGCCGCGGGTCGTCGAGCACCTCGGGCCGCGTGATCTTCTTGCCGTCGAACCACGTCGTGCAGATCACGTCGCGGGTCGTCAGCTCGTCGATCACCCGCGGGATCACCGTGCCCTCGCGGCCCTCGAAGTTCGAGTGGACGATGCGGGTGAACCGCGCCTCCTGCTCGTAGTCGAGCTCGGTCGTCAGCGCGCGGCGGACCTCGAGGTAGATCGGCGTGAGCGCGAGCTTCGGCAGGAAGACGTTGAAGAGGCGCACCGCGACGCCGAAGAGGAACATGTCGACGCGGAGCTTCTGCTCGACGTCCGGGTACTTGATCTTGAGCGCGACCTCCTCGCCGTCCTGCGTGACCGCGCGGTGCACCTGGCCGAAGCTCGCGGCCGCCACCGACGTGCGCTCGAGCCGGGCGAAGAGCTCGTCGGGCGGGCGGCCGTAGGTGTCGCGGAGACGGCGCTCGACGCGAGCCCAGGGCAGCGGGTCGACCTCGTCCTGCAGGCCCGCGAGCGGGCGCGTCCAGCCTTCGGGGAGGATGTCGACCCGGGTGCTCATGATCTGGCCGACCTTGATGAGCCCGCCGCGCAGCTTCACCGCGAGCCAGTAGAAGCGGCGCGCATAGCGAGCGTGCTTGCGCTCCCAGACCGCGTCCGGGATCGTCGCTCCGAACCGGGTCATCCGCAGCCACGGGATCACGTAGCCGAGCCACATCGGGAACAGCGTCCCCGCGATCAGCACGAAGCGGACGACGGTGTGGTAGGCGCGGCTCATGAGCCCTCGAGGAACGCCTCGAGGCGGGACTTCGGGGTCTTCAGATCGAGCGCGCGCTCGACCGCGGCGAGGCGGGTGCTCGGCGGGCCGTGCTCGGTGGCGGCGGCGCGCATCGTGACCGCGACGCGCTGAAACGCCTTGGCGAGGGTCACGAGGTTGACGCGCGGCTGCTCGGTGAGCGCCCGCATCGCGTCGAGGGCGTGGCGGAGCGCCTCGAAGCGATCGGAATCGGTCGTGACCTCCATGCGACTCATGGTCGTCCCCTCCGCGACTGCGCCTCGGCGCCCCTCAGAACCCGACGATCCGCTTCACGATCTGTTCGACGCCCTCGAAGGGCAAGAGGCGCCGCGCCCAGAGCCGCGCGTTGACCCCGGGCCCGAGCGGGTAGCGCAGGCGCGGCCGCGGCTCCTCGAGGAGCGCGACCACGAGATCGGCGACCTCCTGCGGGTCGCCCATCTTCGCCTCCATCTTCTCGACGAGGCGTTCCATGTTGGCCTGGTACTCCGCGTAGGGGTCGTCCGGCCGGGCCGAGGCGGCGGCGACCCGCCGGTTGCGCCCGAAGATGTCCGTCTTGTACGGGCCTGGCTCCACCAGCACGACCCGCACGCCGAACGGCCGCAGCTCGTGCCGCAGCGCCTCGGTCATCCCTTCGAGCGCGAACTTGCTCCCCGCGTAGCCGCCGAGGCCCGGCATCGCCTGGCGCCCGGCCATCGAGGTCACGTTGATCACGACGCCGCTGCGCTGCGCGCGCATGTGAGGCAGGCACAGCTTGGTGAGCGCAAACGGCGCGAAGACGTTGACGTCGAACATCCGCCGCAGCTCGTCCTCCGCGATCTGCTCCTGGAAGCCGCCGAGCGCGATCCCCGCGTTGTTCACGAGCGCGTCGATCCGCCCGTGCTCCTCCACGATCGCGGCGACCGCCGCCTCGCGCTGCGCCGGGTCGACCACGTCGAGCTGGACGGGGCGCACGTCGAGGCCCTTGGACCGCGCCATCAGCTCGTCCTTCGTCGCGAGGTCACGCAGCCCCGCGTAGACCGTGTGGCCCGCGCGCGCCGCGGTCTCGGCGATGAGGAGACCGAAGCCGGAACGGCAGCCCGTGCAGAGGACGATCATGACCTCGCTCCTACCCGATCGGGCGGTCGCGCGAAAGCCGTTCGATCTCCTCGATCACCCCCGCGCCGACCGGCGTCGGCCGCGCGTGCTCGAGGAGCGTGCGCGCGCCGCGCCGGTTCGTGTCGACGATCTGTGCGAGCCGCCGGGCGAAGCGAGGGCTCGCGGCGCGCGGGTCACCGGCTGCCTGCATCGCGAGGTACATGCGCTCGATCGGGAGGAACGCGTGGACCGCCAGGAGCACGCCGTGCAGCGGGCGCGGGTCGGGGCGCACCGGCGAGGGCAGCTCGAGCGAGAACCCGTTCTCGAGCAGCGGGTCGAGCTCCATCAGCGCGTTGAGCTTGTTGTGCGACAGCTCGTGCACCAGCGCCTCGGCCATCGTCATCACGTCCGGGTGCAGGCTCAGGTAGATCGTCCCGATCGCCTCGCGGTAGCTCGCGCTCAGGTGGGCGCGCGCGTCGTAGCCGACCGGCACGAGCTGGTGGATCGTCAGGCGCAGCTCCTCGGCCACGAGCGGGGCGTGGGCCTCGACGACCGCGAAGGCCTCGCGCAGCGAGTCGATCCAGGCGGAGACCGGCTGGCCGCCGAGGTCGACCGCGTTCCCCGCCTTGTCGGGGTGTGCCTCGTTCATCGCGAGCGGGTTGTCGTCGACGAGCCCGAGGCGAACGGCGCCGAAGATGACCGGCAGCGCGTCGCCCGGCGTGGTGAGCGAGTGCGCCACGCCGTCCACGCGCCACGCGCCGTCCGCGATCGTCACCGCCCCGCCCGGGAGCACCCGGCCCGCGCCGAGGCACGCGACGCGGGGCGCGTCGACGTCGCACCGCGCGACCTCGGCCCCGGCCGCGACGAGCTCGGCCAGCAGCGTCGGGGCGAGGCGCGCGAGCTGCGCCGGGTCGGCGCCGGCGGTCCGGACGAGGACGCCGACGTTGGGGCGACGCAGCGCGCTGAACGCGGCCCCCGGGCTCGTGCGCAGCGCGCGCTTGAAGGCGTCGAGGGCGGCGACGATCGGGCGGCCCACCGCGGGGCTTGTCGAGGGGCCGCGCCCGAGCCGCGAGAGCGCGGCGAGGCGATCTTTCAGCTCGGCCGAGAGGACCGCGCGGGTCGTGGCGACCGAACCGACCGGCCAGGTGATGTCGCGCGGGGGCTCCACCCGGCCAAGCGTGCCTGGCGGCTGGCCTCAGCGCACGCCCGCGTAGGGGATGCCGGTGAGGTCGGCGAGGTCGCGGTCGTACGTCGTCAGGTCCTCGAGCCGGAAGCCGCCGAGCGAGTCGTGGCCGCACGCCCGCGCGAGGACCTGCATGAGCTCGGTGCTCGCCTCGAGGAAGCGCTGGAGGCGCGCCGCGCTCTGTTCGATGGAGAGGCGTCCGCGCAGGTGCGGCTTCTGCGTCGCGATGCCGACCGGGCAGTTGTTGGTGTGGCAGGCCCGCATGCCGAGGCACCCGATCGCCTGCAGCGCGCTGTTGGCGAGCGCCACCGCGTCGGCGCCGAGCGCGAGCGCCTTGACGAAGTCGCTCTCGGTGCGGAGGCCGCCCGTGATCACGAGGGTGACGTCGCGCGCGCCGCGCCGGTCGAGGTGCCGCCGCGCCCGCGCGAGGGCGATCATGGTGGGCACGCTGATGTTGTCGCGGAAGATCAGCGGGGCCGCCCCGGTCGCGCCGCCGCGCCCGTCGACGATCACGTACTCGACCCCGACGTCGAGCGCGAAGTCGAGGTCGTCCTCGATGTGCTGCGCGCTCATCTTGAAGCCGATCGGGATGCCGCCCGTCGCCTCACGCACCCGGTCGGCCACGCGGCGGAAGTCCTCCACCGTCGCGAGGTCCGCGAAGCGGCTCGGGCTGATCGCGGGCTGGCCCTCCGCGAGGCCTCGCACCTCGGCGATCTTGCCCGTCACCTTCTCGCCCGGGAGGTGGCCGCCCGTGCCGGTCTTCGCGCCCTGCCCCGCCTTGAAGTGGAACGCCTGGCACCGCTTCACCTTGTCGAGGCTCCACCCGAAGCGGCCGCTCGCGAGCTCGTAGAGGTAGCGCCGGTTCGCGGCCTGCTCCTCGGGGAGCATCCCGCCTTCGCCCGAGCAGATCGCCGTCCCGGCGAGCTCGGCCCCGGTCGCGAGGGCCACCTTCGCCTCCTCGGAGAGCGCGCCGTAGCTCATGTCGCTCACGAACAGCGGGCGCTCGAGGGTGAGCGGCCGCTCGGCGCTCGGCCCGATCACGCATCGGGTGTCGACCTCCGCGTCGTCGGCGAGGGGCCGGCGCGCGAGCTGCGCGGTGAGGAGCTGCACCGAGTCCCAGCGCGGCAGCTGCGTTCGGGGCACGCCCATCGCGGACACCCGGCCGTGGTGGCCGAGCTCGCTGAGGCCCTCGCGCGCGAGGCGCTGGATGTAGCCGTTCTGGTCCTCCGCCGGAGTGCCGTGCGGGTCCTGGTAGAGCCCGAGGTAGGCGTCGCGATCGTAGGGCTGCGGGTGGGTCCGTTCGAACGCGCGCACGTCGGCCTCACGGACGAAGACCGCGTCGGCCTCCTCGTCGATCGTCGCCTCGAAGCGGCGCAGCGCCTCCTCGTTGTTGTAGGCGCTCACGCCGGTGTCGAGGCGGTAGTCCCACCCATGGAGGCCGCAGATGAGGTTGTCGCCGTCGACGTGGCCGTCGGACATGAGCGCGCCGCGGTGCAGGCAGCGCCCGTAGAGGACCGAGACCTCGTCGGCGCGCCGGACCACGACGAGGTCGGTGTCGAGCGCGAGCGCGTAGGCGGGAACGCGATCCTCCAGCGCGCTCCAGGTCGCGACCTTCAGCCTGCGGTTCTGCCCGAGCTCGAGGATGCCGTCAGCCATGGCGCAGCCTACCGCGCCGGCGCGGCGCAGGTCAGCGACCGCTGAGGAACCAGGCGAGCCAGGCGATGCCGAGGAGCTGGCCGAGGTTGCGCGAGCGGCCGCTCGAGGCATTGCCGGTCTGCGCGCTCGCCTTGAGGTGGCCGAAGCCCGTCGAGCCGAGCGCGTTGCGCAGGCGCTGCTGGGTGCCCGCGTCCACCCCGCGGCAGGCGAGCCGCACCCCGCCATCGTGCTTCACCGCGCGGATCGTCCCGCGGTGGATCCGCGCGCGGGAGACCACCTCGCGCAGCTCGCGCCACACCGCCGGCGGCACGTTCCCGCGGACGATCAGGCAGCGGCCGTCGCGGACGGAGACGCAGAAGATCTCGCTCGCCCGCGACAGGACGACAAGCACGACACCGACGACGGCCGCGAGGGCGAGGAGCGTTCCGAGCGAGGGCACGCCGGCAGTATACGCCCGGCGCCGAGCGGCCTCCCCCGAGGCTCAGCGGGTGAGCGCGTCGAGGACGTCGAAGGTGAACCGCGGGTTGTGCACCCCACGCGACCCGTCGGCGCGAACGAGCGCGAGGTCGTAGGCGCGCGCCTGCAGCGCCGTGGGCAAGCGGCCGATCGTCACCGCGACCTCGTCGCCGCCGATCGCGCCGTCGGAGTCGCAGTCGCCGAGGAGCCGGCCGTCGGCGTCCACCAGGACCAGCCGGGCGTCCCGCTCCGCCACGTCGGCCGCGAGCCCCTGGGCGGCGCAGGCGTCCGTGATCGCGAGCTCCTCCACGGCCGAACGGAAGGCGGCCGTGGCCCGTCGCAGCGCGCGGTCGTGCTCGTCGGCGATCGGCCCGGTCCGGCCGTCACCGTCCCAGTCGCCCGCGCCGATCGCGTCAGGAGGGACGTCGCCGTGGCACGGCGCGCAGGCGGCGGGGCTGAGCGCATCGGGGCTGAGCGCGTCGGGGTTGAGCGCATCGAGGTTGAGCTCACCGGGCGCGCGCGTCGAGAAGGTGTGGCCGCCGACCCGCCCGGCGAGCGGGTCGTCGTCGGCCGGCCGCGTCATGTGACAGCGCGTGCAGGTGTCCGCGATCGCGCGGTGCCCACCCGGGGCCTCGTCGACGAGACGAGCGCCCACGCCCAGGAGCAGGTTGGTTTGCGGTGCATGCGGGGCGGCGTCGGCGGCGCCATCCCAGACGTCGCCCGCGCGGTGACAGGTCGCGCAGAGCGCGCCGCGCCCCATGCGGTCCACCTGGGCGCCGCCCGAGAGCGCGTCGGTCTCGTCGTAGACGCGCAAGCCGCGCGGCGTGTCCGCGCGGTGCGGGTCATGGCAAGTCGCGCAGGTGAGAGGCGCGGCCGTCGCGGCGTCCGGCGCCTCGTGGGTGCCGCGGCGCCGCCACGCCACGAAGCCCTGCGCGCTGTGGCACCGGGCGCACTCGACGCGGAGCGCGGGCGCGTCGGCGGTGAGCCCGCGCGCGAAGTCGCTCATCGGTGACAGGCGCCACTCGTCGACCTGAGGCGCGGCGTGGGCCGCGAGCGGGCCGGCCGCGTCGACGTCGTGGCACCGCGCGCAGACGTCGACCGCGTAGCGCCCGCCGGCCGGCCCGTGGCGCTCCGTCGCCTGGCTGCGATCCTGGATGTGGCAGGTCGCACATCCCTCGCGGCGAGGAAGAGGCGCCGACGCGTCGGCCCCGACGGACGCGTCGAGCGCGTCGAGCGCGTCGAACGCCGAACGCGGCCCGCTGGCGCGCAGCCCGTCGGCGCGCAGCCCGTCGGCGCGCAGCCGCTCACGACCCATCGCCGACGCGCCGATCGCGTGGCACGCCCCGCACCGCCCGCCGACGCGGGCTTCGAGCGAGCCGTCGACGCCTCGAGTCAGCGCGCGCGCGTGCGCGGTCCGCGCCCAGCCCGCGTCCTCGCTCGCGTGGCACCCGGCGCCGCCACAGCGCGCGCCTTGGTCCGGATCTGCGTGCAACGTAGGTTGCGAACCGTCACCCGGCGCGACCGCTCCGCATGCGGGCGAGCGTTCGGTGACGTGCCCGGGAATGTACGTTGACGCGCTGGGCTCCGCGGTCTCGCGGCCATCGTCGCCCGGGTCGAGGGCCGCGGCGCGTGGCCGGGCCACGCCGTCGAAACGGTCGCCCTCGCTCTCGGCCGGGCGCCGGTGGGCGTGACCGGTGCTCGGCGCGCTCCGCACGTGGGCGCGCGCGACGGTCTCCTCGCCGCCGAACGACGCGCGGAGCTCGAGGACGTAGTCGACCTCCGGGCCCGTGGTAGGGGGCCCTAGGTCGAGGCGCGCGTCGAGCTGGACGAGCTCATCGACCCGGTGCGTGGTCACCGTGAGGGTGCGCCCGTCGTCGGAGCCGCGCATCCCGTAGCCCTCGAGCGCGGGGCCCGACCGCTGTACCCAACGGGGCGTGTCGTCGGGCGCGCACGCCAGCCGAGCCCGCAGCTGCACCGTCCCCCCGGGCGCCACACGCGCGTGCTCCACCTCAAGCGCGATCGCCTCATGAAGGTGCAAGGTGAGCTGCGGAGCGACGCGGCCCGGGATCGCGATGATCGTCTGCTGTGTCGGGCACCGCCCCGCGGCGCGTGCGGTGATGACGCGCGCGTCGCCTTCGGAGACGTCGAGGGTGAAGCGGCCGTCCTCGTCGGTGTGGGTCGTCGGGCCGTCGTCGGAGGAGACCTCGGCGCCCGCGATCGGCGCGCCGGTGCGGCCGTCCCGGACCACGCCCTCCACCTCGACCCGCGCGGCGGGCCCACAACCGGACAGGGCGACGACGCACCCGAGGGCGACCGACCTCACATGCGGCCCGAGCACGGCCTCGAGCAGTGCGCTCGCGCCTGCCTCGAGCGCCTCCAGCAGGGGCTCCAACGAAGGGAGCCCGATCCGCGAGCGGACCATCGCGCGGAGCCTATCACCTCTCGTGCGTGCGTCCACAGAGCTTCGCAGCGTTCGGATGCGTTCGCGGGTCCGGGCATGCTCCAGGCTGCTCACACTTGATTCACGTCGCGGCGCCGCACGTCGAGACGAGGCCGCGGCGACGGCCCGCGCGCGCTCACGCCACGCGCGACGCCTCGATCGCGCTCTTCGATCCGGCGCGGCCGCTGTCGGGGGGGGGGGCGCCGGGGATGGCGTCGTCTTGTGGCAGGGCTCGCCTCGTGAGGGCGCGGCGATCGCGACGCCCCCGAACCTCGTCGGAGAGGGGTCTCCGGCGCTGACAACACGTCGTGCCGCGGTCGCTCGACTGCGCCGGCGCGCCGCGGCCTGGTCGTGGCTCGCTCGTCGAGGTCTAGATGACCGACCGCGACTCGAGAGCTGCTTCGCCGAGGCTGCGACGTCGCGGGACGCCGCCGCCTCGGCGATCATCTGTCCTCGCATCGCGGTCGGTCACTTTGGCGGTCGCGCTCGCCCGCGCGGCGGCGGCGCGTCCCGGCCGGCCTTCACCCGGCTCCCTGCTATCCTCTGCCCGTGGCGCTCAGAGAGCACGACGGCCGACGACGCGCGACCACTCACCCCGTCGGTCGACGCTTCGCGCCGCCACGTGACCGCGCACGATTCGAGAACGACCCTCGCCGGTCTGCGACGTCGCTGGACGCCGCGCCACTCCTCATCTGTCCTCGAATCGCGGTCGGTCATTTGTCCCTCGCGCTCGTCGCCGTGATGGGTTTCGCCGCGCCAGCTCGCGCGTACGAGCGTTCGACGGTGGACTCCGATCCGAGCCGCGCGCTCTTCTGGCGCTACCGCACGGTGCTCGTCCACCCGCGCGACGGCAGCTCGCAGGAGCTCGAGGGGGCGCGCGTGACCGCGGCCCTGGCGCGCTCCATGGCCACGTGGAACCAGGCGGCGGAGGGCTGCCCGAGCGACTTCTTCTTCGTGGATGCGGGGCCCGCGGCCTCGGAGGAGACCAACCTCAGCGGCGGCCCGCACGACGGGGAGAACCGCGTGGTGTGGCGCGAGACGTGGTGGCCGCAGGACGTGGACCCCGCGACCCTCGCGCTGACCACGAGCGTGTACCGGCGCAGCACGGGGCAGCTCCTCGACGCCGACATCGACGTCAACGGCGTGCACCACACCTGGACCGACGCGGACGTGCCCCAGCCCGGTCTGGCCGACGCGGAGAACACGCTCACGCACGAGCTCGGGCACATGCTCGGCCTCGCGCACGTGACCGATCCCGAGGCGACGATGTTCGCGCGGAGCGACTCGGGCGAGGTCAACAAGCGCTCCCTCGAGGCCGACGACATCGACGGCCTCTGCTTCATCTACCCCGAGGGCGCGCGCACGCCGGGCGCGCCGGCCGACGAGCCGATGGCGCTGATGGGCGGCTGCGCGGTGCGCGACGCCACGCGCGACCGGCCCGCGCTCTGGGGGCTCGCGCTCGGCCTCGCGGCGCTCGTCACGCGCCTTCGACGAAGGCGCGCAGCGCTTCGATGAGACGCGCGGGGCGGAACGGCTTGCGCATCCACGCGAGGCGCGGGTCGTTCGGCAGCTCCCAGCCCAGCTCGTCCGCGGTCGCCGCGCTCAGGATCACCACCGGCCCCTCGAACGCGCGGCGCGCCGCGCGGTAGAAGGTCAGCCCGTCGACGTCGGGCATCATCGCGTCGACGATCACGAGGTCGGGCGCGCGCGCTTCGATCGCTGCAAGGGCGGGGCCCGGCGCGCCGAACAGCGACGGCTCGCAGCCCCCGGCCTGGCGCAGGGTGATCTCGAGGAGCCGCCGCGTCGCGGGCTCGTCGTCGAGCGCGACCACCCGCCAGCCGAGCTTGGGTCGGGCCGCCGGCGCGGCGGTCGAGGCCGAGGTCGAAGCCGGCCGCGGCGCGGGCGGCGCCTCGATCGCGTCGGCGAGCCTCCGCGCGCCCTCGGCGATCGCGAGCGGGGGCGCCTCCCCGCGGGCCGCGGCTTCGAGCCGCGCCGCGCGCTCGGTCAGGTCGCCGCGTCCGGCGCTCGCCGCCACCCCCCGGAGCCGGTGGGCGAGGCGCGCGATCGCTTCTGTGCCCGTGGCGTCCCCCGCGAGGAGCTGGGCCGCGGCCTCGCGCAGGGCCGCGGCCCGCGCCGGCAGCCCCTCGCGCGTCTTGGCGCCGATGCCCTCGAGCCGCGCCTCGAGCTCGCTCAGCGGCGGGGGAGGATCGGACACCGAGGGCAGTGTCGCACCCCTTCGCCGATCGGGCACCCGCTCCCGCGCGTTCCGTCCCGCGCGGTCACGCGGCCTGCTACGCTCGCGCCTCGATGTCGCGAGGTCGCCACACGACGACGATCCCCCCCGGGATCCGCGAGGGCATCCTCCTCGACGAGACCTACCGGCTCGGCGGCGCGATCGGCGAGGGCGCGATGGGCGTGGTGCACCTCGGCCACGACGAGCGCCTGCAGCGCGACGTCGCGATCAAGTTCATCCAGCCGAACCTGGTCCGCAGCCGCGAGGCGCACGAGCGGTTCCTCAGCGAGGCCCGGACGATGGCCCGGGTGCACCACGTCAACGTGGTCGAGATCTACGCGTACGGCGAGTACCTCGACGCGCCCTACTTCGTGATGGAGTACGTGCCGGGCACGACGGTCGAGGGGTGGCTCGAGGCGCGCGCGCGGCCGTACCTCTCGGTCGATGAGGCGATCGGCGTGCTCGATCAGGTGTGCCGCGGCGTCGCCGCGATCCACGAGGCGGGCGCGGTGCACCGCGACCTCAAGCCGACCAACGTGCTCATCGGCCCGGCGTTCCGCGTCTGCGTCACTGACCTCGGCCTCGCCAAGGTCCTCGACGCCGCGCTCGACGAGGACGGCAAAGACACCGTCTCGGGCACCCCCGCGTACATGGCGCCCGAGGTGATCCTCGGCACGCTCCTCGACCCCGCGGTCGAGTCGCAGGCCGACGTCTACTCCCTCGGCGTGCTCGCGTTCGAGCTCTTCACCGGGCGCCTGCCGTTCCAGCACCGCCAGGCGACGGACATGATGCTCGCGCACGTCGACGACGCGCCGCCGATCCCCTCGGAGCTGCGCGAGGACCTCCCGGCGGCCTTCGACAAGGTGGTGCTCGACGCGCTCGAGAAGGACCCGTACGAGCGGACCCAGGGAGCGGCCGCGTTCCGGCGCGCGCTCCTCGAGGCGCGTCAGAGCGCGAGCGTGGGGCGGTCGGCGCACCGCTTCCTCATCGCGGACGACGACGACGACTTCCGCGCGCTCGTGCAGGAGACGCTCTCCTACGCCTTCGCCGACGCCGAGATCATGAGCTTCCCCGACGGCGCCTCCGCGCTGCGCGCGGCCGAGCGGCTGCCGCCGTCGCTCGCGATCGTGGACCTCGACATGCCGGGCCTCAACGGCGTCGAGCTCACCGCCGCGTTCCGGGCCACCCCGCAGCTCGAGCGCATGCCCATCCTCGTGGTCACCGCGACCGGCGGCGCGCCCGACTGGCGGCTGCTCCAGTCGCTCGGCGCCGACGGCTTCCTCGTCAAGCCGATCGACCCGATCAGCCTGCTCGCGCTCGCGCGCCGCACGCTCGACCACGGCCCGTAGCGCCGCGCGTCAGCGGCGCGCCTGCGAGAGGTGCGTGATCGCGATGGCGAGGGCGTCCGTCGCGTCCTCGCCGGGCGTCTCGGTGAGGCCGAGCATCGCCCCGACCACGCGGCTCACCTGGTCCTTGTCGGCCGCGCCGCGCCCGACGACCGTTCGCTTCACCAGCGCGGGCGGGTACTCCGCGAGCCCGAGGGCGCGCTTGGCCACGAGCAGGAGCACCACGCCGCGCACGTGGCCGAGCTTGATCGCCGCGTTCGCGTACTTCGCGAAGAACACGTCCTCGACCGCGATGACGTCGGGGCGGTGCTCGTCGACGAGCGCTTCGAGCGCGTCGTAGATCGTCTCCAGCCGATCGGCGAGCGGCGCCTTCGCGTTGAGCCGCACGGTCCCCGCGGCGACGCACCGCATCCCGCCGCGCCGGCGCTCGACCACGCCCCAGCCGGTGCGGCGCGACCCCGGATCGACCCCGAGGACGCGGCTCACTCGGAGAGCTCGGCGAGCAGCGCGTCGGACGGCGAGAACTCGCTGAAGACGTTCTGCACGTCGTCGTGATCGTCGAGCGCGTCGAGGAGGCCGAGCATCGTGCGCCCCTCGTCCCCGTCGAGGACCTTGTCGGTCTTGGGGAGCTGCTCGAGCTTGGACTCGGACGCCTGGAGGCCCGCGTCCGAGAGCGCGCCGCTGACCGCGTCGAGGTCCTCGCGGGCCGTCGTGATCACCCAGACGTCGTCCTCGCGCGCGAGGTCCTCCGCGCCGGCGCCGACCGCGAGCTCGAAGAGCCGCTCTTCGCTCGCCGCGTCGATCGCGAGGCGGATCACGCCCTTCTGGTCGAACGCCCAGCCGGCCGAGCCTGCCGAGCCCAGCGTGCCGCCGTTCTTGTCGAACAGCTTGCGGATCTCCTGGACGCTGCGGTTGCGGTTGTCCGTGACGACCTCGACCACGACGAACACCCCGCCCGGGCCGACGCCCTCGTAGAGCAGCTCCTCGTACTGCACGCCCTCGAGCTCGCCGGTGCCCTTCTTGATGGCGCGGTCGATGTTGTCGCTCGGCATGTTGTTGGCGCGCGCCTCGTCCAGCGCGCGCCTGAGCCGCGGGTTGCCGTCCGGATCGCCGCCACCCAGGCGCGCGGCCACCGTGAGCTCCTTGATGATCTTGGTGAAGACCCGGCCCCGCTTGGCGTCCTGGCGACCCTTGCGGTGCTTGATCGAGGACCATTTGTTGTGGCCGCTCATCGCGCCCGAAAAATAGGGAGGCGCGATCGGTGCCGTCAACCGTGGGCTCGTCCCCGTTGACGCGCGCGCCCATGCGTGGTCAACCCGGGCCATGTTCAAGCTCCCGGCCGCGCCGCGGCTCACCGGCTCCGTCCTGCGTTCGGTCGTCGCGGCGGCCCGCTCCGAGCCGGTCCGCCGCGCCCTGGTCGCGCTGATGCGCAAGGACCTCGGGATCGAGGCGGCGCTCGCGCTCGATCCGTCGCTGCGCGGCCGCCAGCCTCTCGACGCCCGCCCGGTGCGGGCGCGGGCCGAGCGCGCGCCGGTGCGCGGCGACCTCCCGCTGCCGTCGGCCGACGGCGCCATCCCGACCGCGCGCGCGTGGGCCGCCGCCTACCGCGAGGGCCGCGTCACCCCGACCGAGGTGGTCGCGCGCGCGATCGCGGAGGCCCGCCGCCTCGAGGAGGCGCGGCCGGCGATGAGCTGCTTCGTGACGATCGACGCCGAGGGCGCGACCCGCGACGCGGCCCTGAGCGCGCGGCGCTGGGCCGAGGGCGCGCCGCTCGGGCCGCTCGACGGCGTGGTCGTGCCGATCAAGGAGGAGCTCGACATCGCGGGCCACGGCTACCGGCTCGGGATGGCGATCCTCGAGGGCGATCCGCAGGCGGTCGACGCGACCGCGGTCGCGCGGCTGCGCGCGGCCGGCGCGATCATCCTCGGCCAGACGATCATGACCGAGGTGGGGATGAGCCCGCTCGGCGGCAACGTGCAGCGGCCGATGCCGCGCAACGTGCACCGCGTCGATCGCGTGGCCGGCGGCAGCTCCACCGGGAGCGCGGTGGCGGTGGCCTCGGGCCTCGCCCCCGTCGCGATCGGGAGCGACGGCGGCGGCTCGATCCGCATCCCGGCCGCCTTCAACGGCGTCTTCGGCATCAAGCCGACCTTCGGCCGCGTCTCGCGTCACGGCGACGGCTTCGACGGCACGGTCGATCACGTCGGCCCGATCGGCGCCTCGGCCCATGACCTCGCGGCGCTCCTCGAGATCGCGGGCGGGCCGGATCCCGCCGACCCGATCACGCACGGCGCGCCCGAGATCGCGCCGGGCAGCCTCGTCGCCGCGCTCGGGCGGGGGGTGCGCGGGCTGAAGATCGGCGTGCTCGAGGGCGAGCTCGAGGCGGCGCGGCCGGCGGTCGCGCGCGCGTGCCGGGTGGCGCTCGACGCGCTCGAGCGCGAGGGCGCCGAGCTCGTCCCCGTCGGCATGTCGCTCGCCCCCCACGCCGCGGGCATCGGCTACCTGACGATCGGCCTCGAGACCTTCGTCGCCCTGCTCGGCCCGCGCCGGCGGCGCTGGCGCGAGCTCGGGCCCGATCTCCAGCTCCTGATGCGCCTGCTCGAGTCCTTCGAGCCGGGGGACTACCTCGACGCGCAGTGCCTCCGCGCGACGCTGCGGGCCCAGGCGGCCGACCGTCTGCGGGAGGTCGACGTGCTCGCGCTGCCCACCACGGTCGGGGTCGCGCCGGGTGTCACCGCGCTCGACCTCGCCCAGGGCTTCGCCGACACCCCCGCGCTCCACGACGCCTGTCGCTTCTCCTTCCTCGGCAACCTCACCGGCCTGCCCTGCGGCACCGCTCCGGTCGGGCTCGGCGAGGCGGACCTCCCGGTCGGCCTCCAGATCGTCGGCGACGCGTTCGACGAGGCGAGCGTCCTCGCGGTCCTCGCGCACCTCGAGCGCCTCGGCGTCGCTCGCACCCGCGCCCCGCGCGTCCCCGTCCACCTCCTCGGGAGCTAAGCCATGACCACCCTCGGAACCCCGCGCACCCGCACCGCGACCAAGCTCCTCCTCCTCGGCTCCGGCGAGCTGGGCAAGGAGGTCGCGATCGAGGCGACCCGCCTGGGCGTCGAGGTCGTCGCGGTCGACCGCTACCCGAACGCGCCCGCCATGCAGGTCGCGCACGCGTCCCACGTGATCTCGATGCTCGACGGCGACGCGCTGCGCGCGGTGATCGCCGAGGAGCGGCCCGACTTCGTGGTCCCCGAGATCGAGGCGATCGCGACCGAAACGCTGCTCGCGCTCGAGGCCGAGGGGGTCACGGTGATCCCGACCGCGCGCGCCGCGCGCCTCACGATGGACCGCGAGGGGATCCGCCGGCTCGCGGCCGAGGAGCTCGGGCTCAAGACGTCGCCCTACCGCTTCGCGGGGAGCGAGGAGGAGTACCGCGCCGCGGTGGAGGCGGTGGGGCTTCCGTCGGTGGTGAAGCCGGTCATGAGCTCGTCTGGCAAGGGGCAAAGCACCTTGCGAGCTGCCGACGACGTGGCGCGCGGCTGGGCGCTCGCGCGCGAGGAGGCGCGCGGCGGGGCGGGCCGGGTGATCGTCGAGGGGTTCGTCGACTTCGACTACGAGATCACGCTGCTCACCGTGCGGCACGCGGGCGGCACGACGTTCTGCGCGCCGGTCGGGCACCGGCAGGTCGACGGCGACTACGTCGAGAGCTGGCAGCCGCAGCCGATGAGCGACGCGGCGCTCGCGGAGGCGCAGCGGATCGCCGGCGCGGTCACCGAGGCGCTCGGCGGGCGCGGGCTCTTCGGGGTCGAGCTCTTCGTGAAGGGCGACACGGTCTGGTTCAGCGAGGTGTCCCCGCGCCCCCACGACACCGGGATGGTGACGATGATCTCGCAGGACCTGAGCGAGTTCGCGCTCCACGTCCGCGCGATCCTCGGCCTGCCGATCCCCGCGCCCCTCGCGCAGCACGGCCCGAGCGCGTCCGCGGTGGTCCTGGCGGCGGGTGACAGCGACGCGCCCGCGTTCACCGTCTCGGGCGAGGCCCTCGCGGAGCCCGACACCCAGCTCCGCCTCTTCGGCAAGCCGGAGGTCCGGGGTCATCGCCGCATGGGTGTGGGCCTGGCGCGCGCCGCGACGATCGAGGAGGCGCGCGCCAAGGCCAAGCGGGTCGCGGACTCGGTGACTGTCTCGCTCGACAGGTAGCCGCGCGAGCGCGTGGAGGTGAGGGTCAGCTCTTGGCGAGCTTCGCGCGGAGCTTCTTCATCTCCTCGCGCTCGTCGTCCGAGACCTCGGGGTAGCGAGGCCCGATGTTCTCGAGGGTCTGACGGACGATCTCGGCGACGGTCCGCCGCATGAACGGCTTGTCGTCGGCCGGGATCGCGTACCAGGGCGCCCAGGGGCGGCTCGTCTCGTTCAGCGCGGCCTGGTAGGCGTCCATGTAGTCGCCCCAGCGCTTGCGCTCGGCGATGTCGCCGGCGTTGAACTTCCAGTTCGAGTCGGGCTCGTCGATGCGGTCGAGGAGCCGGTCGCGCTGCTCGTCCTTGCTGACGTTGAGCCAGAACTTCACGATCACCGTCCCGTTGCGGGCGAGGTGGCGCTCGAAGTCGCGGATCGACTCGTAGCGCTCGGTGAAGCGCGTCTCGAGGTCGATGTCGCGGGGCAGGCGCTGGCCGGCGAGGTACTCGGGGTGGACGCGCACCACGAGCACCTCCTCGTAGTGCGAGCGGTTGAAGATCCCGATGCGGCCGCGCTCCGGGAGGTCCTGCACGATCCGCCAGAGGAAGTCGTGATCGAGCTCCTCGGCGCTCGGCGCCTTGAAGCTCGAGACCTGGCAGCCGGCGGGGTTGATGCCGCTCATCACCGCGCGGATCGTCCCGTCCTTGCCGGCCGCGTCCATCGCCTGGAAGACGAGCAACAGGGCGTGCGAGTCGAAGGCGTACATCGCGCGCTGGAGCTCGCGCGTGCGCTCGACCGTCTCTTCGAGCGCCTTCCGGTGCCTCTTCTTCTTGCCGCGCTGGTCCTCGGGCGGCGCGGTCGGGGCGTCCTCGACGCGGAAGCTCCCGTCGAAGGGGACGAGGTAAGGGCTCTGGGCGGGCTCGAGGGTGCGGGCGGTCATGGCCGCGACCCTACACCTTAAGCGCGCGGGACGAGCTCCCCGAAGTGGGCGAGGGCGCGATCGATCTCATCGTCGGTCACGTAGGGAGCCGGCCCGAAGCGCAGGCGGTCGCCGCGCGCGTCGACGAAGACGCCGCGCTCACGCAGACCAGCCACGACGTCCGCCGCTGCCGCCACCCGCACCGTCACGAACCCGCCCCGGCGCGCGTCCTCGCGCGGGGTGAGCACGTCGTAGCCCTCGAGGTGGCCGAGGATCCGGGCGGTCTGACGGAGCGAGATCGCCCGCAGCGCCTTCACGTCGAGGCCGAGCTCGTCGAAGAGCGCGATCACCGCGCGGGCGCGGTAGTGGCTCAGCGGGTCGTAGGTGCTCCCCGCGAATCGCTCGGCGCCGCGTTCTCCGTAGCCGATCGGTCCGTCCTGCGCGCCCGCGAGGTTGGCGAAGTCCGCGAACCAGCCGGTGTAGATCGGGCGCCGCTCCCGGTCGGGCGGCACGCGGAGGAAGCAGACGCCCTCGCCCCACTGGGCGTACTTGTAGCCGCCGGCCGTCGCGAAGACGGGGGCCTCGAACGCGCGCAGGTCGAAGGGGACGACGTTGAACGCGTGGTAGGCGTCGAGCAGGACCTCGGCTCCGCGCGCGTGGGCCGCGGCCGCGGCGCGCGGGAGTCCGTCGACCACCGACGCGGTCTCGAACAGGACGGTCGAGCACATCAGCGCGGCGGTGCGTTCGTCCACCGCCTTGACGAGCCGCTCGGCGAGGGTGTCGAGCGGCTCCGGGTCGACCCACACCACCTCGAGCCCCTCCTCGGCGAGCCGGCGGAGCTGGCGACGCATCGAGTGGAACTCGCCCTTGGTGGTCACGACCCGAGGCCTCGCCCGCAGATCGAGCGCGCTGAGGAACCGCGTGACCAGCTCGTGGGTGCTCTGGCCCAGGGCGATCTCCGAGGGGTCGGCGCCCCATTGCCGGGCCACCGCGCCGCGCACCGCGTCCGCTGCCTCCGCCGCGAGGCCCCACTTGTCGTCGACGTGGGCCGCGGCGTCGTCCCAGCCGCGCAGCACCGCGTCGCGCGCGACGTCGGGCCAGGCCTGGTGGCTGTGCCCGGTGAGGAGGATCCGCTCGCCGGTCACGAACCGCGAGTAGTGGGGCCGCAGCGCTTCGGGGGTCACGCCGGCACTGTAGCCCCCCCCGGAGAAACGAAAACCCCCGGCCAGGTTCCCGGCCGGGGGTCGTCGGTGAGAGCGCGCTCGGTTCAGCGGCAGACGCCGTCGACGCAGCTCTGGCCCGCGGTGCAGTCGCTCTGCTCGTCGCAGTCGCTCGTCGCCTCGTTGGTGGTCGCGCAGACCATGTCGAGGCAGAAGGTGAGGCTGACGTCGAACGCCGGGCACTCGGGGTGGTCGGTGCAGGGCGAGCGGCACGCGCCGTTGCGGCAGACCGAGCCGGGCATGCAGTCCGAGTCCATCGTGCAGAACGGGTTGGGGCGGTCGTCCACCCGGCAGCGGCCGAAGTAGCAGTAGTTGCCCATGCCGCACTCCGCGTCGCCGGTGCAGCCCTCGTAGCAGGCGCCGTCCACGCAGACCTGGCCCGTCATGCAGTCCGCGTTGCTGCCGCAGCCGGTCGGCGGCGGGGTCTCGACGCAGAAGCCCGCGTCACACATCTGCCCGGTGGGGCAGGGGCTCTCCATGCTGCACCCTACCGTGCACCGCTCGTTGACACACACGCGGCCGGGGCCGCACTCGGTGCTGAACTGGCAGGTGTTCTCCTCGGCGCGGCACTCGCCGTCGAGGCAGACCTCGCCCGCGTCGCAGTCGGCGTCAGCCGCGCAGCCGCCGGGCTCCTCCGAGGGCGTGCAGGTGCCGTCGATGCAGACGAAGCCGGTCTCGCACTCGTCGTTGCTCGCGCAGGCCGGGGCCGGCCCGCAGGCGCCGTCGGTGCAGACCTCGCCCGCCTCGCAGTCTGCGTGGCCGGTGCACTCGGCCGGGCCGCAGAGGCCGTCGATGCACACGAGGTCGTCGGGGCAGTCCGCGGTCGTCGTGCAGGTGCCCGGGTTCGGGTTCGGGTTCTCCGTCGGGTGGACGCACAGGCCCTCGCGGCAGATCGTGCCCCGGGCGCAGTCCGCGTCGGACGCGCACCCGGTGGCGACGCAGCCGAGGTCCGTGCAGATCTCGCCGTCGGCGCACTCGAAGTCACCGCGACACGTCGGGCGCGTCGGCGGAGGCTCCTCGCGGCAGCCGACGCCGTCGCACGTGTAGCAGCCGGTGTCGTCGCAGTAGTAGTCCTCGTTCGCGCACCCACTGAGGGCGACGAGGCCGAGGGCGGTGGCCACGAGGGGGAAGAGAATCTGCAAGCGTCGATCGCTCACGGGGCACCTTTCTCCCGCTCCCAATGCTCCGGAGCGAGTCGAATCCGCCTTAGCTCTACCAGGATTCGTGCCAGGCGTAGAGTCGATGCGGATCGAGTCCGATTCCCCGGGGACCGTCAACCGAGGTTCACGCCTGTTGGCGCGATGCCCGTGAACGGCCTGGCACAGAGGTGCTCGGGGGCTGCTAGTCTGCGCGCCGATGTCGGGGCGCGCGAGGTGGGTGGGGATCGGCCTTTTGGCGGTCGGCTGCGCGTCGGGCCCGCCGGTCGAGGGGCCCTCGCGGGTGATCCTGGCCTACGGCGAGGCGCTCCGCGAGGCCGACGCGGCGCGGGCCTGGGAGCTGCTCGACGAGGACGCGCGCCGGGGTCGGTCGGCCGAGGAGCACGCGGCGTTGATGGCGGCCAACCGCGAGGAGCTGGCGGGCCAGGGCGAGGCGCTCGCGCGCGCGGCGCGGGCGGGCGTGCCGGCGCGGGCCCGGGTCCCGCTCGCGAGCGGGGAGACGATCGTGCTGGTCCTCGAGGAGGGTCGCTGGCGGATCGACGGCGGGGTGCTCGACGCGGCCGGGCTCCGCTCGCCGCTCGACGCGGTGGCCGCGTTCCGTCGCGCCCTGATGCGCCGCGACCTCCCCGGGGTCGAGCGAGTGCTGAGCCGTCAGACCCGCGCGGAGTGGGAGGAGGAGATCCGCCAGGTCCTCGAGTCGACCGCCGACGCCGACGACCTCGAGGTGGAGGTGCAGGGCAACCACGCCCGCGTGCGCACCACCCGCGGCGGCTCGATCGAGCTCGTGCGCGAGTCCGGCGAGTGGCGGGTGGTCGACGTCGTCGGCCCCTGATCGGCGTCGGCTGCTACGCTGGCGCCCATGTGGCGCACAACTCACCTCGTCGCGGCCTCCCTCGTCACCGCGGGCTGCTCGTTGATCGTCCCGGGTCCCGACGACTTCACGTACGACGGCGTGGACGGCGGGATGGACGCGGGTCCGAGCGACGCGGGCGCCGATGCCGGCGCGCCCGACGCAGGCCCGGATTCGGGCTCGCGCGACGCGGGCGCGACCGACGCGGGCACGACCGACGCGGGGCCTGGCGGCTGCGCGCGCGACGAGGACTGCACGGGCGACCCGGCCGGCGACTACTGCGACGAGCCGAGCCGGACGTGTGTGGCGTGCACGGTGGATCGGGAGGAGGACGCCTGCGGCTCGAGCGCGACGTGCGATCCCGTCGCCTTCACGTGTACGGGGGGACCGAGGTACTTCACCGAGATCTGCGAGGAGTGTGTCGCGAGCTCGCAGTGTGCGCTGCTCCTGGGCGACTTCCCGGCTCCCGACAATCCTCAGGGTAGGTGTGTCGAGACCTTCTTCGGAGCCACCAGCATCGGCTTCCACTGCGTTGCCAGCCTGAGCGATCTGCGGACCGCCACGGGGGACCCCCTCTACGGGTGTCCGAGCGGCCTCTCCCAGACCTCCGTCACGGACGACCGTGAAGGTCGGCGCGACACCTACTGTGTGCCGTCGGCCCTCACGACCTGCCCCGGGCTCATCTTCGGCGATCGTCGCCGCACCTGCCCACGCGGCACCGACGCCGAGTGTGGTGTGCCGGGACTGGACGACGCGCGATGTGTGTCGAACATCTGCCAGAGCCGGTGTGACTTCGGTCGGGACTGTTTCAGCAACATCTGCTCGCTTGGACTCTGCGCGAGCGGCTCGTGACGCTCGCGGAGACCCCACGGAATCGGCGGTTCAAGCTTCGCTCAGCGCCGATCCTCGACTAGGACACCTCGGTCATAAGTCCCACCGCGATCGCGCGCCAGTGATTCCGAGGACTTACGTCCCGAGTTAACAAGAATATCGCCCTACACGTAGGATC
>JAUHXR010000390.1 GCA_030426845.1 Polyangia bacterium
CCGAGGACAGGGAAGTTGCGGAGCACGGTGCGCCGGGTCTGGACGATGTCCGCGACGCCGCGCACCACGAAGGCGAGGAGCGGCGCGAAGAGCACCGCCGACGGCCACCAGACGAAGGTGAGCGCGCCGACGAGGACGACGCCGGCGACCGACGTCATCCAGAAGGCGGTGCGGTTCCAGCGCTCGATGAACGCGGGGACGCGGTCGGCCCCCGCGCGCTCCCATCGCTTGCCCGGGCGAGGCGGTACGGTGTGCATCGCGACGAAGATACCGCCGCGACCCCCGTGAGGGGGAGCGCGAGTCGAACGGTCCCCCGAGCGGAGGTCTCCGCCCGGGGGCTCGCGCGCGGGGCTGGGTCCCGCCGCGGCGAGGGCTACTCGATGACGGTGAACTCGATCCGACGGTTCTGGGCCCGGCCCTCGTCGGTGTCGTTGTCGGCCACCGGGTTGGCGAACCCGTACCCCCGGGTGGTCATCCGGCCGCCGTCGATCCCGTGCTCGATGAGGTAGGCGCGCACCGAGTCGGCGCGGCGTCGCGACAGGTCGCGGTTGTAGGCCCGGCCACCCTGGTTGTCGGTGTGGCCGCCGATCTCGACCCGGATCTCCGGGTTGTCGCGCAGCGCCTGGACCGCGATCTGGAGGGTGTTCTCCGACTCGGGGAGGATGTCGGCGGAGTCGTAGCCGAACGAGATCCCGCGCAGCACGAGGCGCTCGCGGATGAGCACGCAGCCGCGCTCGTCGACCTCGGCGCCCTCGGCGGTGTCGGGGCACTGGTCGACGTTGGTCAGGACGCCGTCGTTGTCGCCGTCGTCGTCGGCCGCGTCGCGCGGGTTCATCGAGTGCGTCAGCTCGTAGCCGTCGGGCACGCCGCCGCTGTCGGTGTCGGCCACGCGGGGGTCGGCCTCGTCGGCGTCGGCCTGGCCGTTGCCGTTGACGTCCTCGTCGCCGTCGCGCGCGCCGTCGCCGTCCGTGTCGGCGTTGAGCGGGTTGGTCCCCGTCCGCACCTCGAGGCCGTCGTCGAGCCGGTCGCCGTCGGTGTCGGGATCGCTCGGGTCGGTCTCGTACTGCTGGACCTCGCGCTCGTCGCTCAGCCCGTCGCCGTCGCGATCGAGCGCGTCGACCTGCCCGCCGAGCTCGAAGCTCGCGTTGACGCCAAACGTGATCAGCGCGTCGATGCCCGCGTTGTCGCCCTCGACGAGGAGCGTGCCGCGCGCGAAGACGCCGAGCTGGAGCGGCGAGATGACCGAGAACTCGTAGCCGGCGGCCAGGTCGACGCCGAACTGCGGGCCGTCGTAGAGGTGGAACCCGAGGTGGGCGCTGAGCCAGAAGTTGCCCAGCCAGTCGCCGCCGTCGCCGTCGAGCGCGTAGCCCTCGCGGTTGTCGAGCGGCCGCACGCGGGCGCCGACCCCGACGTTGAAGTAGGGGGTGCCGTCGTCGTTGGTGTAGAGGTCGCGGCCGAACATGTAGCCGCCACCGACGATCGCCTCGAGCGCCAGCGGCGCGACGATCTGCCAGTCGAAGCTGACCGCGCCCACCGGGCCGACGGGCACGACGTTGTCGGTGCGCTCGACGCCGTTGGCGCCCGCGATCGGCAGGGCGGCGCCGAGGTCGATGTGCAGGTTGAACTCACCGCTCTCGGCGTGGGCGGAGCTCGCCGAGCCGAGCAGGACGAGGAGCGCGGCGGTAGCGCCACAGAGCGAACCGGTTCCGAGACGAAGTCGATTCATCGGGTCCTCCTGGCGGCCACGGGGGGGCCAGCCTCACGGGCGGACGACGGTAGCACGGGGGTGTATTCAACGGGCGCCGTCGGCGCAGGGCGGGGAGGACGGCGCCTCAGCCCACGGCGAGCGCGGGATCGAGGCTGCGCTTCACCGCGGTGAGCTCACCGTCCGCGCACCGCTCGAAGCCCTCCGCGCCCAGCAGACGGGCCAGCGCGCGCGAGGCGACGGGGTCGCGGTCCAGCCGCTCGAGGACCTGCGGGGCCTCGGCGCCCAGGGTGGCGACGAGCGCGGGGGCGGCGACGATGAGGTCCGAAGGGATCGCGTCGCTGAGGAGGATCACCCGGAAGCCTTCGTCCGACGGCACGACGGCGTCGCCCGCGGACGGGACCTCGCCGACGGCCCCGGACGGGTGCGCAAAGGTCGCGCCGACGTCGACGATTCCCGACCGCACCGCGTGGCGCACCGCGCCGTGGCTCCCGAGCTCGGTCTCGAGGCAGAAGAGCTCCTCGGGGACGAGGCCAGCCGCGCGGAGCGCCTGTCGCGGGAAGAGGTAGCCGCTCGCGGAGGCGGGACCGACCCAGGCCACCTGCGCCCCTCGTAGCTGAGAGGGCGCGTGGATCGCCGAGTCGGCCCTCACGAACAGCGCGGCGCGGTACCACGAGCGCCCGCCCCGCACGGTGCGCGCGAGGGGGAGCGCGTCCACGAAGGCGGGGTGGCCGGCCACGAGCGTCGGCGACGTCCACGCGAGGTGCACCCTCCCGTGGCGGAAGGCCGACGCGAGGGCCGCGGGCGACGGCGCCCGGTGGGGCCGGACCTCCAGCCCGAACGCCTCGCTGAGGGCCCCGCAGAGGTCGAGCAGATCCGCGCGCGTCTCGGGCGAGTCCTCCACCGGCACGCACCCGAAGGTGACGGTGCGCAGCAGGGTCGCGGAGTTGCGCTTCTTGAACGCTCGGATCACGGCGGCGAGCTCGACCTCCACGTCACCGAACGGCGGGCGCGAGGGAGGCTGAAGGTCAGGCGTGGCCCTGGGTGCGCCAGGCGATCATCCCGCCCTCCATCGAGGCGACCTTGCGGAAGCCCGCGCCCTCGAGGGCGAGCGCGGCCCGCGCGGAGCGGCCACCGGAAGCGCAGTGGATGACCACCGGAGCCTCGCGCGGCCAGTCCTTGGCCGCGGCCATGAGGCGCGCGAGCGGCACGTGCTCGGCCTGCGGGATGAGCCCCATCGGGCCCTCGCGCTCCGCGACCTCGCGGACGTCGACGAGGCGGAAGCGGCCGAGGTTCTGGCCGACCCAGCGCGCGGAGACCTCGGGGAGGCCGTTGGTGCGGTCGATCGCGCCCTCGAGGTTGGCGGCGTTGGCGCGGCGCTCGTCCTCGACGATCATCGCGAGGCCGCGCACCTCCGCGTTCCAGGCGAGCATGCCGCCCTCGACCGAGGCGACGCGCCCGTAGCCGCGGCGCTCGAGCTCGGCCGCCGCAGTGGCGGAGCGGCGCCCGGAGCGACAGACGAGGACGACCGCCTCGGAGGGATCGGCCTCGACGCCGTCGGCGAGCAGGTTGGCGAGCGGCACGTTGACCGCGTCGTCGATCGCGCGGAGCGGCCCGCGGAGCTCGTGCGGCTCACGGACGTCGACGAGTCGGACCTCGCCCACGTGGGTCGCGAGCCAGGTCGGGGACACCTCGGGGGAGCCGTTGAGGCGGGACACCGGGAGGCGAAGGTCGGAAGCGGACTGCGAGTTGATGGTCTGCATGGCGAATCTCCTGCTCCGTCCTTGAGCATCCGCCGTGCCATGCGCCGCGAGGCGCGCCGAAACGCGACCGTGCGACAGGTTGCAACACCGGGTGCGACCGTCGCAGCGGGTCGTCTCAGAACGCGGTGGTGAGCGCGAGCTCGCGGGTGAGCCCCCCGAAGCTCGCCCGCACCCGCGCCCCGTCGCCGCGCCGATCGAACCGTGCGTAGACCCGCGCGCCGCGGGGGCCGCCGAAGCCGCCGGCGCCGAGGGTGAAGTCGCCCTGGGACTCCAGGACGGTCCACTCGATCGCGCGGGCGCTGAGGAGCGGCTCGCCGTTCGCGTCGAGGAGCCGACAGCCCAGCTCGACCTGAGGCGCCCCGCTCGTGCCGACCTCCTCGAAGGAATCGGTCACGGTGAGCTGGCTCATCTCCCAGTCCGCGCCGCCGTCTTCGAGGACCCCGCACTCGAGGTCGACCGCCTCGCGCACGTCGAGCCGGCTCGCGTCGAAGCGGTCCCCCGCCGCGTCGAGCAGCTCGATCTCGACCGTCCCGGGCCCGTCCACCTCGAGGTCGACGTCGATGCGCTCGGCCTGGGTGTCGCGATCGAGCTCGAAGACCGAGCCCGGCCCGGTCACGCGCACCGAGAGCTCGTTGACCTCGCGCCGGTCCACGTGCACGTCGACGTGGGGATCGCTGCCCGCGGCGACGGGGACGGTCATCGCGCAGTCCCCCCCGAGCCCCGGGCAGAGCCCGTCGTCGATCGACCAGGTCGATCGCCCCTCGTCCCCCGCGGTGGCGCCTCCGCTGAGGCCACACCCCGCCAGAGCCAGACCGATGGCCGCGATCCCGAACGCGATGCGCATGTCCCTTCCCTCCGCGGTGGTTCCCGGCTGCACTCGGCGTGCCGGCAGGTCGACCGCGTTTCCCAGGGCGGGCGCGGGTGAAATCCGCGTGAACCGGCGGCACACCCGAGGCGAGCGCGTCAGGGGCGCCGTTGACGGCCCTCGGGCGCGGCGGTAGGGAACGCCATGCTTCGCCAGATCAAACGCGCCCTCATCTCCGTGTCCGACAAGCGGGGCATCCTCGAGCTCGGCAAGGCGCTGGCCGCCTCCGGGGTCGAGATCCTCTCGACGGGGGGCACCGCGCGCGCGCTGCGGGGGGCGGACGTTCCGGTGGTCGACGTCTCCGACTACACCGACTCACCCGAGGTCATGGACGGTCGGGTGAAGACGCTGCACCCGCGCGTCCACGGCGGGATCCTGATGCGCGACAACATCGGCGACCGCACGCAGCTCACCGAGCTGGGCGGCCTCCCGATCGACCTCGTGGTGGTCAACCTCTATCCGTTCGAGCAGACGGTGGCCCGTGACGCGGGGCACGACGAGGTCATCGAGAACATCGACATCGGCGGCCCGTCGATGATCCGGAGCGCGGCGAAGAACCACGCGCGCGTGGCGGTGGTGGTCGACCCGGCGGACTACGCGACGATCATCGAGGCGGTGCGCGCCGACGGGATCGATCAGCCGACCCGCACCGCGCTCGCGGCCAAGGCCTTCTCCCACACCGCGGCCTACGACGCGGCGATCGCGCGCTACATGACCGGCCGCGGCCCCGACGGCTCGCGCCTCGCGTTCCCGGGCACCCTCGCGCTGACGTTCGAGAAGGTCAGCGACCTCCGCTACGGCGAGAACGCCCACCAGGCGGGCGCCTTCTACCGCGAGCGCACCGCCCCCGACGGCTCGCTCGCGGCCGCGCGCTCGCTCGACGAGGGCGGCAAGGCGCTCAGCTACAACAACCTCGTCGACCTCGAGGCCGCGCTCGACGCAGTGCGCGAGCACGAGGCCCCGGCCGCGGTGGTCGTCAAGCACACCAACCCGTGCGGCGTCGCGGTGGCGGAGCGCCTCTCGGATGCCTACCGCATGGCGCGCGAGGCCGACGCCCTGAGCGCGTTCGGAGGCATCGTCGCGCTCAACCGCGAGGTGGACGCGGCGACCGCCGAGCTGCTCAAGGAGACGTTCCTCGAGTGCGTGATCGCGCCGGGCTACGCGGAAGACGCGCTCGAGCTGCTCCGCCGCAAGAAGAGCCTCCGCCTGCTCGCCACCGGCGGCTGGCAGGGCGCGGGCCACGCCGACTACACGCTCAAGCGGATCGGCGGCGGGCTGGTCGTGCAGCAGCGCGACGCGACGGGGCCGGGTGAGGTGGACGGCGCGCAGGTGGTCACGGAGCGCGCGCCGAGCGCCGAGGAGCTCGCGGCGCTCGACCTCGCGTGGCGCGTCTGCAAGCACGTGAAGTCCAACGCGATCGTCCTCGCCAAGCCGGGCCGCACGGTCGGTGTCGGCGCGGGGCAGATGTCGCGGGTCCTCGCGGTCGAGATCGCCGCCCAGAAGGCGGGCGACGACGCGCGCGGCTCGGTGATGGCCTCCGACGCGTTCTTCCCGTTCCCGGACGGCGTCGAGGCGGCGGCGAACGCGGGGGTCACCGCGGTGGCTCAGCCGGGCGGCAGCAAGAAGGACGCGGACGTGATCGCGGCCGCCAACGCGGCGGGCATCGCGATGGTGCTCACCGGCGTCCGCCACTTCCGTCACTGAGGCGCCCGCCCGATGCTGGCGCTGAGGTTCGACAACGAGGCGCGCGTGGTCGAGATCGACCCGCCCGCCCCGGGCCCGGGCGAGGCCCTGCTCGCGGTGCGCCGCGCGGGGATCTGCTCGACCGATCTCGAGATCGTCCGCGGCTACATGGGCTTCACCGGGACGCTGGGCCACGAGGTGGTGGCGGAGGTGCTCGAGCACCCCGATCCGAGCTGGGTCGGGCGGCGCGTCGCGGCCGAGATCAACCTCGCCTGCCGCCGCTGCGAGCGGTGCGCGCGCGGCCTCGAGCGCCACTGCGCCCAGCGGACCGTCCTCGGCATCCTGGGCAAGGACGGCGCGTTCGCCGAGCGGCTGACCATGCCGACCGCGAACCTCCACCCGATCCCGGACGGGGTGAGCGACGACCTCGCGGTGTTCGTCGAGCCCCTCGCCGCCGCGTTCGAGATCCTCGAGCAGGTCCACGTGGAGCCGACCGACCGGGTGGCGGTGCTCGGCGCGGGCAAGCTGGGGACGCTCGTCGCGATGGTGCTCGAGCGGACCGGCGCCGAGCTCACGGTGATCGGCCGCCACGCGCGGCGGCTCGAGGCGCTGGCCCGGCGCGGCGCGCGGACCTGTCTCGCGGACGCGCCGGTGGACGGGCCCTTCGACGTGGTGGTCGAGGCGACGGGCTCACCGGAGGGCTTCGCACGAGCGCGCGCCCTCGTGCGGCCGCGCGGGACGCTCGTCCTCAAGAGCACCTTCTTCGGGGCGACGTCGGTGGAGATGGCGCCGCTCGTGATCGACGAGATCACCCTCGTCGGCTCGCGCTGCGGCCCGTTCGCGCCGGCGATCCGCGCGCTCGACGCGGGCCGGATCGATCCGTCTCCGCTGATCGAGGAGACCTTCGCGCTGCGCGACGGGGTGGCCGCGCTCGCCCGCGCGGCGGAGCGAGGGGTGGGCAAGGTCCTGCTCGCGCCGGGGACGTGACGGCCGCGATCGAGCTCGAGGACGTCCGCGTGTCCTTCGGGCGCGTGGAGGCGGTGAAGGGCGTCAGCCTCTCGGTGGCGCGCGGCGAGCTGCTGATGCTCCTCGGCGGATCGGGGAGCGGCAAGACGACGACGCTCAAGACGATCAACCGCCTCGTCGAGCCGAGCGCCGGCGCGGTGCGGCTCGACGGCGAGGACGTGCGCAGGATGGTCCCGCACGCGCTGCGACGCCGCGTAGGCTATTGCTTCCAGCGCATCGGGCTCTTCCCCCACCTGACAGTAGCCGAGAACATCGCCTTGCCCCCTCGCCTCTCGGGCTGGCCCGAGGAACGCGTGCGGGCTCGGGTCGCGGAGCTGCTCGCGCTGGTCGAGCTCCCGCTGGAGGAGTACGGGTCCCGCGCGCCGCGGGCCCTGAGCGGCGGCCAGCAGCAGCGGGTGGGCGTCGCGCGCGCGCTCGCGGCCGAGCCGGAGGTCGTGCTCTTCGACGAGCCCTTCGGAGCCCTCGATCCGATCCTCCGCGAGTCGCTCCAGGGCGCGCTCCGGACGATCCGCGCGCGCGTCGGGCTCACGGGGGTGTTCGTCACGCACGACGTGCTGGAGGCGCTCGCGCTCGGTGACCGCATCGGGGTGATGCGCGACGGCGAGCTGCTCCAGGTGGGCACCCCCCGCGAGCTCGAGCGCGCCCCCGCGGACCCTTACGTGCGCGAGCTCCTCGAGGCGCCGCGCCGCGCGCTCGCGGCGCTCGAAGGCGACGACGCGTGAAC
>JAUHXR010000391.1 GCA_030426845.1 Polyangia bacterium
CAGGGGTCGCGAGGGCGGTCGGGATCTGGATGGCCCGTCGCGCCACGGGCGCGCCGTCGCGCAGCGCCTCGAGCTCGGCCGACGCCTCGGGGCCGTGCACCACGACGGTGAGGCGCGCGAGCCCCTCGGTCACCGCGGAGGCCTCGGAGGTCGGCTCGGTCGAGGCGCTCGCCACGACGCGGACGGAGGCGGCGGGGGCGCCGACGTGGACCAGCAGGTCGCAGGGCGCCTCGGGGACGCAGGCCGCGCCGGCGACCCGCGCGTCGAGGACGTCCGGGGCGGTGGCCCCCTCGACGGGCGTCACCGGGCCGAGCGACAGGCGCTGGAGCGCGCCCGCGAGGCGGCCATGGACGGGGGCGAGCTCGGGGCTCGGCTGGATCGTGACGGTCGCCTCGGCGCTCGCGAGGGCAGACCCCTCCGGCCCACGCGCGATCGCCTGGAGCCGGTGGGGCCCGCGGGCGTCGCCGGGCACGGTCAGGATGCCCTCGGTGCCCCCGGCGGGGGAGCGATCGAGACGCGCCGTGAGGACGGTCGCCCCCGAGGGGCCGCGAAGGGTGAGGTCGACCGGCGCGTCGGCCAGCTCGGCGTAGGGCTCGGTGACGTTCGCGAACACGAGCGCGCGCACCGGCAGCGCGCCGCCCGGGTCGACGGTGGCGGGCACCACGAGCTGCACCTCGTGGTCGATCCCCATCTGCTCGCCGAAGAACACCGCCATCACGATGGCGAGCACGGCGAGCGGGAGCCCCCCCTTGACGAGGGCGTCGGAGACGCGCTGCGCGCGGCTGCGCTCGGGCCCGGGCTCCACGCGCGCATCCTGGCGCGAAGGTCGCCCGGCCACAACCGCGACGGGGCGAGGGGAGCGAGAGGTAGACTGTCGGGGCCGCGGCCGTAGGAGGGGCGAGCGGATGGGGACCTACTGGATCTACTACCTGGCCGTGCTCCTCGCGTACGGGGCCGTCGATCACCCCGCGGTCCTCGGGGTGATCGTGGTGCTGATCCTCGCGCGCCGCTGGATCCCCGACCCGTGGGTGTTCCTGCGGACGTTCGGGCGCATCCGGGCGCTCAAGCAGCAGGTCCGCGCCAACCCCGCCAACGTGACCGCCCGACGCGACCTGGCCCGCGTCTACCTCGATCGGCTGCGGCCCGGGGCCGCCCTCGCGCTGATCGACGAGGCGCGCGAGCGCGACCAGCACAGCGCCGAGCTGCTGTTCCTCCGCGGCGTCGCGCTCCACCGCAAGGGGCGTCACGAGGAGGCGCTCGCGCCGCTGGTCGAGGCGGTCGAGCGCGACCCGCGCGTGAGCTTCGGTGAGCCCTTCCTGGTGGCCGGCGACGCGCTCCGCGAGCTGAAGCGTTACAGCGAGGCGATCGACGCCTACGACCGCTACCTCGAGAAGAACAGCAGCTCGATCGAGGGGTGGACCAAGCTCGCGCTCGCCCACCGTGAGGCGAACGAAGCCGACGAGGCGAAGCGCGCGCTGCGCGAGGCCTCCTCCACCTGGAACCAGATCCCCTGGTACGCGCGCCGCAAGCAGATCGGCTGGTACCTCCGCTCGTGGGTTCACCGAGTGGGGTTCTGAGGCGCGCTCGAGCCTGCTACACCGTGACGGTGCGTTCCTCCTCCCCCCCTTCGGTCCCCCGCCCCCCGTTCGCCGCGTGGCCCGTGCAGCGCAAGGTCAGCGTCGGGTTCGTCTGGGTCTCCGAGTCGCCGCGCGCGATCATCACCCAGGCGCTGCGAGAGGAGGTGGACATGCAGGACGTCAACCACCTCCACGACGTCTTCGACGAGCTGGTGGGTTGCGGCTTCGTCAGCGCCGAGCACGACATCACGGTGGTCCACGACTGGCGAGCGGTCCTGCGGGCGCCGCGCGACGTGCGCGCGCAGTGGCTCGATCGCGCGAGCCGCCCGGGCGATCCGTTCGCGCGCTCGACGAGCTACGCCGCCACCCGGGTCGGCCCGATGTTCCGGATCATGGCCAACACCGTGGCGCTCGCGATGCAGCTCAAGACCGGGCAGAAGACGACGCTGGTCCAGGACCTCGACGCGACGATCGCCGAGCTCGGCCTGAGCGCGCCGCCCGCCGACACCTACGACCGCGCGCTCCGCGGCGAGCTCGCCTGACCGGCGCGAGGGCCGTCGTCGACGGTGACCGGAGCCGTCCTACTCGCCCCAGAGCTCGGCGAGCGAGTAGGGGCTCTCGCCATCGGTCCAGAACGTGCCGTCGACGTAGCGCCGGTGGCGATCGAGCTGGGCGACGCGCGCCATCTCGTCGGCCGACAACGTGAGCTGCGTCGCCTCGAGGTTCTGGCGGATGCGCCCCTCGTTCACCGACTTGGGGATGACGATCGTCCCGCGCTGGATCGCCCACGCGATGCACACCTGCGCGGGGGTCGCGCCGTGCGCCTCCGCGATCGCGGCCAGGGTCGCGTCCTCGAGGAGCACCGGCTCGTCGTCGGCCTTCATCGACGCCGCGCGATCGCGCGAGCCCAGCGGCGAGTAGGCGGTCAGCGCGACGTCGAGGGCGGTCGCGGCCTCGAGCAGCGCGGGCTGCTGGAGGTACGGGTGGAGCTCGACCTGGTTCACCGTCGGGCGGATCCGCGCGCCCTCAGAGAGCGCGGCGAGGCGCTTCGCGTCGAGGTTCGAGACGCCGACGCTGCGCGCGAGGCCCGCGTCGACCAGCCGCTCCATCGCGCCCCAGGTCTCGGCCAGCGGGACCTCGTCCAGCGTCACGAAGTCCCCTCGGGTCTCGGGCATCATCGTCCCGCGCGTATGCGCGACGGGCCAGTGCACGAGGTAGAGGTCCAGCCGCTCGAGACCGAGCTTGGTGAGCGAGTCGCGGCACGCCTCCTCCACGTGCTCGGGCCGGTGCGCGTCGTTCCAGAGCTTCGAGGTGATCCAGACCTCGTCGCGCGTGACCAGGCCCTCGTCGAACGCGGCCCGCAGGCCGTCCCCCACCTCCGCCTCGTTGCCATAGATCCAGGCGCAGTCGATGTGCCGGTAGCCGGCGCGGAGCGCGGCGTGGACAGCCGCCTTCACCTCGCCGGGCCGCGACTTCCATGTCCCGAGGCCGAGGGTCGGCATCACGTTTCCGTCGGAGAGCGTCTTCGTCTTCGGCATGGGCGCGAGCATGGAGCCGACGACGCGGATCGTCGATGGTCGACGCAGACTCACCACGACGACGAAGCCCCGCACGCCGTAGGGCGCGCGGGGCTCGTCGGGGGGCGCTCCGTCGCGGGAGCGCGCTCGCTCGGCTCGCGGCGGCTCAGCTCACCGCGATGAGCGGGGCGATGACGAGCGCCACGACGCTCATCAGCTTCACGAGGATGTTGAGCGACGGGCCAGCGGTGTCCTTGAAGGGGTCACCGACGGTGTCGCCGACGACGGCCGCCTTGTGGGCCTCGGAGCCCTTCTCGTGGACCTCGCCGTTCTTCATCTTGAAGCCGCCGCCCTCGAAGCTCTTCTTCGCGTTGTCCCAGGCGCCGCCGGCGTTGGACATGAAGAGCGCGAGGAGCACGCCGCTGACGGTGACGCCGGCGAGGAGCCCGCCGAGCGCCTCGGCGCCCATCGTGAAGCCGATCACGACCGGGGTGATGATCGCCATGGCGCCGGGGAGGATCATCCGCCGGAGCGCGGCCTTGGTGGAGATGTCGACGCAGCGCGCGGTGTCCGGCGCGGCCTTGCCCTCGAGCAGGCCCTCGATCTCGCGGAACTGGCGGCGGACCTCTTCGATCATGTCCATCGCCGCCTCACCGACCGCGTTCATCGCCATCGACGAGAAAAGGTAGGGGAGCATGCCGCCGATGAAGATGCCGGCCATGACCTTCGGGTCGCTGATGTCGATGCCGGTGATGCCGGTCTGCTGCACGAAGGCGGCGAAGAGCGCGAGCGCGGTCATCGCGGCCGAGCCGATCGCGAAGCCCTTGCCGATCGCGGCGGTGGTGTTGCCGACCGCGTCGAGCTTGTCGGTGCGCTCGCGGACCTCGGGCTTCTGGTGGCTCATCTCGGCGATGCCGCCCGCGTTGTCCGCGATGGGACCGTAGGCGTCGACCGCGAGCTGGATGCCGGTGGTGCTGAGCATGCCGAGGGCCGCGATCGCGACGCCGTAGAGGCCCGCGAAGTAGGCCGCGCCGACGACGCCGGCGGCGATGAAGAGGATCGGCAAGGCCGTCGACTGCATCCCGAGGCCGAGCCCCGCGATGATGTTGGTCGCGTAGCCGGTCTTCGACTGCTCGGCGACGCCGTTGACCGGGCCCTTGCCGAGCGAGCAGTAGTAGCTGGTGATGAGGCCCACCGCGACGCCGACGCCGAGTCCGATGACGGTCGCGATGCCGACGTCCATCCAGGTGATGGTCTCGGAGCTGCCGGCGACGGTGGTGCCGCTCTCGGGCCACATGACCTTGGCGAGGCCGAAGGTCGCGGCCGCCATCACGCCCGCCGCGCCGAACGCGCCGGTGTCGAGCGCGACCTGCGGGTTGCCGCCTTCCTTCGTGCGCACGAAGAAGGTGCCGAGGATCGAGGCGATGATGCCGACGCCCGCGATGACCATCGGGAGCACGATCGGGCCGAGGTGACCGCCGCTGACCGCGGTGAAGCCGAGGCCGAGGACCATCGCGCCGACGATCGCGCCGACGTAGGACTCGAAGAGGTCCGCGCCCATGCCCGCGACGTCGCCGACGTTGTCGCCGACGTTGTCCGCGATGACGGCCGGGTTCCGCGGGTCATCCTCGGGCAGCCCCGCCTCGACCTTGCCGACGAGGTCGGCGCCGACGTCGGCCGCCTTGGTGTAGATGCCGCCGCCGACGCGCGCGAAGAGCGCGATCGAGCTGGCGCCCATCGAGAAGCCCGTGATGACGTTCAGCGCGATGCTCAGGTTGCCGGCGCTCGCGGCGGTCGGGAAGATCGCCGTGGTGTAGAGGATGTACAGCCCACCGAGGCCGAGGGCGGCGAGGCCGACGACGCACATGCCCATCACGGCGCCGCCCGAGAAGGCGACCTGCAGCGCGGGCGCGAGGCCCTTGGTCGCCGCCTGGGTCGTGCGGACGTTCGCGTTGGTCGCGACCCGCATCCCGAAGTAGCCCGCGAGGCCGGAGGCCGCGGCTCCGATCACGAAGCTCACCGCGATCCACCACGAGCGCCCCTCGCCGCTCATGTTGGCGACCGCGAGGATGCCCGCGATCACGACGACGAAGATCGCGAGGTAGCGATACTCCGCGCCGAGGAAGGCCATCGCGCCCTCCTGGATGCGCGTGGCGATCGTCGTCATCTCCTCGTTGCCGGGGTCCTGCTTGGACACCCAGCTCGCGCGCCACGCCGCGTAGAGCAGCGCCAGCACACCCGCGGCGGGGGCGACGTAGACCAGATTAGCTACCAGATCCATGGACCCACTTCTCTTTCTGGGGTGCGTTCGAATGGCTCAAAAAGCCCCGGAAAACAGGGATTTTTGCTAAGCGGCCGCGTTCTAGCGGATCGCAGGGGGGACGCAACGCGAAAGTCGCCCACCGAGCCGCCACACGACGGGCAGGACCCGGAGGCGCCGACGCGCCTTGGGCTCAGGCGCGCGCCTCGGCGATCGCGGCGCGGACCGCGTCGAGGTCCTCCGGCTTGCCGAGGTTGACGGTCGGCACGCCCTTGGCGATCCGGCGGATCATCCCCTTGAGGGCCGCGCCCTCGCCGATCTCGACGAAGAGGCCGACCCCGTCGGCGACCATCCGCTCGACCGACGCGGTCCAGCGGACCGGCCGGCTGACCTGGCGCACCAGGGCGTCCCGCGCCGCCGCGCCCTCGCTCACCGGCGTGGCGTCCACGTTCACGTACACCGGCACGCGCGGCGCCTCGAACTCGAGCGCCTCGAGGTGCGGGGCGAGGCGCTCCTCGGCCGGCTTCATGAGGCGGCAGTGGAACGGCGCGCTGACCGGGAGGGGCATCGCGCGGCCCCCCGCCGCCTTGACCGCCTCACCCGCGGCCGCGACGGCCGCCGTCTCGCCCGCGATCACGATCTGCCCGGGCGCGTTGTAGTTCACCGGCTCGACCACACCCTCGGTGGCCTCGCAGATCTCCTCCACCGCGGCGTCGTCGAGCTTGAGGATCGCGCTCATCGCGCCGACCCCGACCGGCACCGCGTCCTGCATGTAGGTGCCGCGGAGCCGCACGAGCTTGACCGCCTCCTCGAAGGGCAGCGTCCCGGCGCAGACGTTGGCGGTGTACTCGCCGAGGCTGTGCCCGGCGGTCACGTCGGGGGCCTCGCCGAGCGCGCGCAGGAGCGCCACCGAGTTGGTGAGGACGGCGGGCTGGGTGTTGGCCGTGAGCACCAGCCGATCCTCGGGGCCGTCGAAGCAGAGCCCCGAGAGGCTCTCGCCGAGGGCCGCGTCGGCCGCCTCGAACACCGCGCGGGCCTCCGTCGACGCCTCGGCGATCGACCGACCCATGCCCACCTTCTGTGATCCCTGACCCGGGAAGACGAACGCGACCTTGCTGCCCATGCGCGCGGCCTGTCTCGCGCGGCCGCGCGTGTCAAACGCTCGCCCCGCGTGGACCGCGAGACACGCGGAGCCGGGCCTACGGGCAGCCGACGCGAAAATTCCTCGAGCCACCAAACCGTCGGAGATCACGGGCGAATATCGGCGACGGCCTGCCCGAGGGCGCTCGGTGGCACGCCGGTTGATGAGGGACAGGCCATGTCCGCACGTCACGCCTTCGCCGCCGCCCTCGCCCTCTGCCTCGTCGCCTCGAGCGTCGCGTCGTCCGCCCACGCGGATGTCGGCGCGCCGCCGTCGGTGTTCATCGTGGGCGACTCGCACGTCCAGATGCTCGGGCCGACCCTCGGCCGCCGGCTGGAGGCGGCGGGCGTGGAGGTGGCGGGATACGAGGCGCGGCCCGGCTGGTCGACGGCGCGCTACCAGCGGAGCGGGGACCTGCAGGACGTGCTCGAGCGCGCGGGGCGCCCCGAGATCGTCGTGGTCTCGCTCGGTGGCAACGACTTCGTCGGGTCGGCGGAGACCTACTACGCGCAGCTCGCGTGGGTCGTGGACCGGGCGCGCGCAGCGGGCGCGCAGCAGATCGTCTGGCTCGGGCCGGCGACCAGCGACGAGGCGGCGGGGGCGCGCGCGGCCGAGGTCGCGCTGCGGCACGAGCACAACGCCGAGCTCCAGGCGGAGCTGCTGCCCGCGCTCGGGGTGACCTGGATCGACTCGCGGCCGATGACCGAGGCCGATCACCGCCGCGACGGCGTCCACTTCACGCGGGCTGGCTACGTCCGCTGGGCGCAGGGTGCCTTGCCCACCGTGACCGAGCTGGTAGCGCACCACGGAGCGACGGTGGGCGGGGACGAAGAGGAGGAGCTGCCCGCGATGGCCTGATGGGCGCGCGTCACGGCAGCGCGTCGAGGAGGCGCGCGGCCTCCGCGTGCCGGTAGCCCCGGGCGTCCACGATCGCCTGGAGCGCGACGCGCGCCTCGGCCGTCTCGCCCAGCCGAGTGAGACAGACCGCGCGGTTGAAGCGCGCCTCGGGCCGCAGGTCGAGCGCGCCCTCCCCCTCCGGCGCGGCCAGGTAGGCGTCCCAGGCGCGCAGCGCCGCCCGAGCGTCGCCGCCGTGGAAGTGGAGCTGGTGCGCGCGGCGGTAGAGCGGAGACACGGCGGGCGCCGGGGCCGCCTCCGGCTCCCCGCTGGGCTCGGGGGTCGCCCCCGCGGTCAGCGGCACCGCGGTCACGGGCTCGACCGGCGGCGACGGCCGCGCGGGCGGGCGCGAGGGGCCGCGCG
>JAUHXR010000028.1 GCA_030426845.1 Polyangia bacterium
TGCGGCGGTGAGCAGGAGCAGCGCAGCCGCCGCGATGAAGCACATCTCACGCATCGGGAGGCGGGAAAATACCATCGCGGCGGCTTGGACGTCGCGGGCCGCCGAATGTTCGCCGAGAGGCCGCCTCTCGCGGAGGCTCGAGCTTCACCCGCCGCCCGCCCTTCTTCCTCCTCGACATGCACCCCGGCTAACACGCGCCGCGCGCGCTCAGCGGAGGGGATCGCCCAGGCCGTGATCCGCGCGCCCTAACAGCCCGTTGAAGAACCTCCCCGCGCGCCTCGCGGCCGGGAGCCCGCGCCTGGGCGGCGCATCGCTCCTCAAGAATCCTCCGGGATTCCCTCGTCCCGCTGCGCCACCCAGGCGCGCCCTCGCAACCGCGATCCATCACGGTCGATTCTTCAACGGGCTGCTAAATCAGAGCGTCTGAGCCGGCTTGGATGCGTAGGGGTTATGAGCCAGCCCAGCCTCAGGCAGATCGTCTACGCCCACCTCCCGCATCTCGCTACAGATCTCCGCGCCATCTAGATGGGCAGCTCGAATAACATCCAGAGTCAGCACCTCGATAAACTTCCACGTCACCAATTTACCATCGCCGTTCAGATAACTCTCCTCCTGCGCAAAGCCTACTTCAAGAGCCCGCTTGAATGCGCCTTCGAAATCACGTGCACGCAACAAGAAGATCGAGTCGTTCTGAAGAGCACCCGACTCACCCTCTACGTAACAAAGGCGTCGAATTGTAGCGCTAAACCAGCCGGCAGCACTAAACCAGCCGGCTATGGGGTCAACCTCATCGTGCACGGAACCTGCCATCTTGAACAACCTTCCTTACAACCGACGGGCCCGATGTCAGAGCTTCTCTAACCGTTCGTCCCAACCACTCTCCCGGAGATCTCCCGCCGACTCGGCCTTGCACATATCGCTCAGTAGATTCGCGCACCGGCGTATTCACGTTTAGGAGAACCTGACGCGCATAGGTCGACTCAACATTCAGCCCTACCCGTCTTGCAAACCGTAGAGCCGCTCTTGTGGGCGGCCGGACCACGCATGGGACGGTGCAGCACCTCCATCCGCTTCGTCGGCGGCCGACTCGCAGCGACAGGGCCGAAGCCCACGACGCGTGGGAGGCTCTTCACGAGGGGATCGATGCGGGCCCGCCCCACGTCTCGCGCTCAGGAGACGACGGGGACCTTCACGCGGATCTTCTTCTTCTCGCCCGCGAGCACGAGCTGGCCGCAGGCCGCCGCGATGTCGTCCCCTTTGCGGCGGCGCACGAAGGTGGAGACACCGCGGTCCCAGAGCCGATCGTGGAACGCCTCGACCACGCTCCACGGCGGCGGACCGAGCGGGTTGTCGGGCACCGGGTTCATGGGGATGAGGTTCACCTTCGCGCTCATGCCCTTGAGCAGATCCGCGAGCCGGTCGGCGTCGGCGAGCTCGTCGTTGTAGCCCGCGACAAGCGTGTACTCGATCGTGATCCGCCGCCGCTTCGGGAGCGGGTAGCGGCGGAGCGCCTTCATGAGGTCGCTCAGCGGGTAGCGCCGGTTGATCGGCATCAGCGCGCTGCGGCGCTCGTCGTCCGGCACGTGGAGCGAGATCGCGAGCTGCACCTTGCCCCCGAAGTCCTCGCCCAGGCGCGCGATCTCCGGGATCAGCCCGCTCGTCGAGACGGTCACGCGGCGCGTCCCGAAGCCGAGGCCGTCGGGGTGGAACATGAGCCGCAGCGCGCGCGACACCGCGTCGTAGTTGTGGAGCGGCTCGCCCATCCCCATGAAGACCACGTTGCGGAGGCGGTCGCCCTCGTCGACGAGGCCCCGCCCCACGAAGAGCTGCGAGACGATCTCCGCGGCCGACATCTGGCGCTTCAGGCCGGCCATACCCGACGCGCAGAACACGCAGCCCATCGCGCAGCCGACCTGGGTCGAGATGCACTGGGTGACCGGGCGGCCGTCCTCGGGCTCGTCGCCGCCCACCGGGTCCTCGGCCCCGCTCGATCCCTGGGGGATGAGGACCGACTCGACCGCGCGCCCGTCGCCCATCTGGAGGAGCAGCTTCTGCGTGCCGTCCTCCGCCCGCTGGTGGAGCGCGACCTCCATCGTCGGCTGGAGGCCCTCCTCGGCGAGGCGGGCGCGCAGCCGCTTGGGGAGGTCGGTCATCGCGTCCGGGTCGAGGACCCCGCGGGCGTGGATCCACTTGAAGACCTGGGCCGCGCGGTAGCGGGGCTCGCCCCAGCGCGCGAGGGTCTCGGCCCAGTCCTCGGGCAGGCGCTCGATCGGGTGCAGCACGACGCGAAGACCGTAGCAGCGTCCGGTCGCCTAGACCGCCACCCCGTGCTCGCGCAGCGCCGACTCGAGCGAGACCTTGCGGTCGGTGCTCTCGCTGCGGCGGCCGATGATCAGCGCGCAGGGGACGCCGTACTCCCCGGCGGGGAAGCGCTTGGGGCGCGTGCCCGGGATGACCACGCTGCGCGCCGGGACGCGGCCGACGTGCTCGACCGGCTCGTCGCCGGTGACGTCGATGATCTTCGTCGAGGCGGTGAGCACGACGTTGGCCCCGAGCACGGCCTCGCGCTCCACGCGGACGCCCTCGACCACGATCGCGCGCGAGCCGACGAACGCGCCGTCCTCGATGATCACGGGCCGGGCCCCGGGCGGCTCGAGCACGCCGCCGATGCCGACGCCGCCCGAGAGGTGCACGCCGCGCCCGATCTGCGCGCAGGAGCCGACGGTCGCCCAGGTGTCGACCATCGAGCCCTCGCCCACCCAGGCGCCGATGTTGACGTAGCCCGGCATCATCACGACGCCGGGCTCGAGGAACGACCCGTAGCGCGCGACCCCGGGCGGCACGACCCGGACGCCCTGCTTGTCCAGGTCGCGCTTGAGGGGGATCTTGTCGTGGAACTCGAAGGGCCCGACCTCCATGCGCTCCATCTTGCGGAGGCCGAAGTACAGCAAGATCGCTTGCTTCACCCAGGAGTGGACGACCCAGTCGTCGCCGTCGGGGGTCGCGACGCGCAGCGCGCCCCGATCGAGGCGCGCGATGACCTCCTCGACGGCCGCGCGGTGGGCCTCGTCCTCGAGCCGCGCGCGATCCTCGAAGGCCTCGCGGATGCGCGCGGCGAGCGTCTCTTCAGTGTCGGCCATGGGCGGGTCCTACCACGACTGTCGCGCGGCAGCGATCGCCGCCCCGAGCGGACGCCCGCGGGGACGTCAGAGGCGGCCGCGCGCGACCGCGACCAGGACGTCGTCGAGGCGCTCGGGGCGCCCGGGCGCGCGGCAGCGCAGGTAGGGGCCCGCGATGTGGCAGGCCCCTGGCAGCTCCGCGTCGGCCGCGCGGCGCAGCTCGACCGCCTCCTCGGCGCTCGCGGCGCGGATCGTCAGCTCGGGCGGCGGGAAGAGCGCGGTGGGGAGGTTCGCGATCGGCGCGGCCAGGTAGCGCTCGACCGCGTCCCATCGGACCGACGCGAGCCCGTCACCGACTCGCTCGACGCGGAGCTGCTCGCCCTCACGGCGCCCGGAGAGCGCGAAGCGCGGGGCGGGCCCGCCGTCCGGCCGCGCGAGCTCGACCACCAGCTCGAACGGCCCGGGCGGCAGCACGGAAGCGAGCGCCGCGCCGAGCGCGCGCAGGTTCGCGAGGTCGCCCCGCGGGACGGCCCCCACCGCCATGGCGCGTCCGGGGCGCTCGCGCATCACGAGCAGCTCGGGCCGCGACCGGCCGAGCGCGCGGGCGCTCACCGAGCCGGGCCAGCGGGCCACGACGTGGACCGGTCCGGGCTCGGGGTGGGCTCCGGCGCGCGCCCGCAGCGCGATGGCCCCGAGGGCCCCGACGGCGTCGACCGCGCCGGGCCGCCCCAGCCGCGCCGGCGCCGCGATGGCCCCGCGCCCGGCCACCCACGCGCCCTCGGCCCACTCGTAGCTCACGCCCGCGTCCCGCAGCGCGGCGAGGTCCTCGGACAGGCCGGTCGCGAGCCTCGCGGCGGTGATGCCGTCCGCGACCAGCGCCTCCGCGAGGCGCGCCGGGTCGAGCTGGGCCAGCGCCTCGCGCCGGAGCAGACGCCAGCGCGCCGGCTCCACCGCGAGGCCCGACGCGAGCACGCGCTCCACCACCTCGACCGCCCGCGCCGGCCGCTCGAGCACCTCGAGCTCCAACCGGACTCGCTGCTCGACCAGCTCGAGCCGCGCCGGGTGCGCCTCCGCCGCCCGCTCGAGGAGCGCCGCGAGGGCCTCCCCCACCGGGCGGCGCCGGTCGCCGCGTGCCCGCGACAGCTCGGCCTGACGGAGCTGCACCTGGTGACGCACGACCGCGAGGTTTGCGACGTCCACCTCGGCCACCGGGAGCGGCTCGGACCGGCTCCGGCGGTGCACGTAGGCCCGCCGCTCGAGACGGTCGTCCTCGAGGCTCAGCTCCAGCTCCTCGAAGCGATAGCGCTCGAGCAGCTCGACCCGGTTGTGCACGCGGGTGACCGTGGTCTCGGCGGGGTCCGACGGAAGGAGGCTCGGGGCGACGCGCGGCCTGGTACGACGCCAGGTCTCCCACGTGAGCGCGGTGGGCTCGTCCACGAACGTCAGCTCGCGGCGCACGGTGAGCGTGCCGCCGTCCGCGAAGATCCGGCGGTGGAGGCGGTGGGGCCGGGGGCCGACCGCCCAGCGCGGCGCCAGGCCCATCGCCCGGCCGGCGCCGCCCTGCGGCTCGGTCGCGCCCCCGAGCCAGCCGAGCTCGGCCCCGCCGTCCGCCGCGACCTCGATCGCGCCCGGGCTGTTGCTGGCGAGCTGCACGCACGCCGCGGTCGGAACCTCGCCGCGGGCGCGCGGCCAGCGATGGAGGCTCACCTCGAGCGTGCGTTCGTCGAGCCACCGGGCCACCGGGCGGCGGCAGGCGTCGCCCTCGCACTCGTCGTCGATCCAGCGCAGCGGCAGCGAGGCGAGGTGCTCGAGGAGCGCGGGCGTGCGCGCCGCGAAGCGCAGGTAGGTGCGGCGCGCGCGGGGCTCGCGCGTCGTGGCCTCGGCGTAGGCGACGATCGACGCCTCGCGCGACCACGCCTCCGGGCCGGCCCAGCTCCGGTAGAGCACGAGCGCGCGGCGCCTCGCGGCCACGCGGGTCGGGCGCACGACGACGCAGCGATCGGCGCGCTCGGGGAGCAAGGCCGCGAGCTCCACCGCGTCGTCGGCGCGGGGCGCGGGGCGCAGCGGGCTCGGGCGCGCCGGCGAGGGCGCGCAGCCAGCGAGGAGCGCCAGGAGCGCGGCGGGGGCGGCGCGCATGCGGCCCCAGGATAGCGACCCGCCGGGCGTGGCGCCCGGCGTGGGTCGCGTCGATCCGGATCACGCCCGGATCCGGCCCGGGTCATGCCCGGACCGAGGCCTCGATCAGACCTCGTAGCCAGGGAAGAAGTAGCGGATCTCGGTCTGGGCGGTGTCGGGGCCGTCCGAGCCGTGGACCGCGTTCTCGCCGACGTCCTTCGCGTAGGCCTTGCGGATGGTGCCCTCGTCGGCGTTGGCCGGGTTGGTCGCGCCCATGAGCGCGCGGTACTTCGCGATCGCGTCGTCGCCCTCGAGGACGCTGACGACCACGGGGCCCCGGGTCATGAACTCGACGAGCTCGCCGAAGAACGGGCGCTCCTTGTGGACCGCGTAGAAGCCCTCGGCCATCGGACGGGTGAGGTGCAGCATCCGCATCGCCTTGATGGAGAGGCCGGCGCCTTCGATCATCGCGAGGATGTTGCCGATGTTGTGCTGCTCGACCGCGTCCGGCTTGATGATCGAGAGGGTGCGCTGAGTCGCCATCGTTCGGGTCTCCTTGGAAAGCCATCTACCCCGTTCGGGGAGGGTGAGTGCGCGGGCTTTAGCACAAGAAGCGAGGCGTGCACCGGGCCGAGACGGAGGAAGTCGGACGCTTCCGGCGCCGCGCGCTCCTGGAGCTCGGGGCACTGCGCCGCGCGACCGAACGAGAAGAGCCCGGCCGTCTCCGACCGGGCTCCGCGGCGAGCGCTCGAGGGGTCTCAGAGGAGGTCGTTGACCGCCTCGGCCTCCTCCGACAGCTCCTTCGCGGTCGCGTCCATGCGCGCGCGGCTGAAGTCGCTGATCTCGAGGCCCTGGACGACCTGGTACTGCCCCTCCTTGCAGAGGCAGGGCACGCCGTAGACGAGGCCCTCGGGGATGCCGTAGCTGCCGTCCGAGACGACCGCCATCGACGCCCAGGTGCCCGGCTCGGTGCCGAGGGCCCAGTCGTGGATGTGGTCGATGGCCGCGTTGCCCGCGCTGGCGGCCGAGCTCTTGCCGCGCGCGTCGATGATCGCCTTGCCGCGCTGAGCGACGGTGGGGATGAAGGTCTCCTCGAGCCAGCCGTCGTCGCCGACCACCTCGGCCGCCGGCTTGCCGTTGATCTCGGCGTGCTGGACGCTCGGGTACTGCGTCGCGGAGTGGTTGCCCCAGATGGTCACCTTCTTGATGTCGGTGACCTTGGCCCCCGTCTTGGCCGCGAGCTGGCTGACCGCGCGGTTCTGGTCGAGGCGCACGAGCGCGCTGAACGCGGTCTTCGGGAGGTCGGGCGCGTTCTTGTAGAGGATGTAGCAATTGGTGTTGGCGGGGTTGCCGACCACCACGACCTTCACGTCGCGCGACGCGTGGTCGTTGAGCGCCTTGCCCTGCGCGGTGAAGATGGGGCCGTTCTCGCGGAGGAGGTCCTTGCGGAGCATGCCCGGGCCGCGCGGCTTGGCGCCGACGAGCAGCGCGTAGTTGGTCCCGCTGAAGCCCTTGTTCGGGTCGTCGTGGGCCTCCATGCCGGCGAGCGTCGGGAAGGCGCAGTCGTCGAGCTCCATCATCACGCCCTCGACCGCCTTCATCGCGGGCGGGATGTCGATGAGCTGGAGGATGACCGGCTGGTCCTTGCCGAGCATCTCCCCGGCCGCGATGCGGAAGAGGAGGCTGTAGCAAATCTGTCCTGCGGCACCGGTGACCGCGACCTTGACGGGATCCTTCATCGCGCTTCGCTCCTTGGCTCTGGGGCTCGTGAGGGGCCGCGAAGCTAGCACAGCCCGCCCCGCGGTTCAGGGCCGTCGCGTGACGCGAGACACGCGCATCGGGGATGGGACCGTCCCCTCCTCGGCGCCCCCGGACGCGAGACGCCCCGCGCCGCGGGGACCGCGGGCGGGGCGTCGGGGGAGCGCCGAGCGGTGCTCGGGTCAGCCGAGGAGCGACTGCATGGTCGTGCCCATGTCGGAGGGCGTGGGCGCGACCTTGACGCCCGCCGCCTCGAGGGCCTCGATCTTGGCCGCGGCCGTGCCCTTGCCGCCGCTGATGATCGCGCCGGCGTGGCCCATCCGCTTGCCGGGCGGCGCGGTGACGCCCGCGATGAAGCCGGCGACCGGCTTCTTGCAGTTCTCCTTGATCCACGCCGCCGCCCGCTCCTCCGCGGAGCCGCCGATCTCGCCGATCAGGATGATCCCGTGCGTCTCGTCGTCCTCGACGAACTGCTCGAGGATCTCGATGAAGCCGGTGCCCCGGATCGGGTCGCCGCCGATCCCGACCGCGGTGCTCTGGCCCATGCCGAGCGCGGTCACCTGGCCGACCGCCTCGTAGGTGAGCGTGCCCGACTTGCTCACGATGCCGACGTTGCCGCGCCGGTGGATGTGCCCGGGCATGATGCCGATCTTGCACTCGTCCGGCGTGATGATGCCGGGGCAGTTCGGCCCGATGACCCGCGTCGCGGTCTGGCTGTCGAGGACGCGCCGGACCTTGAGCATGTCCATGACCGGGATGCCCTCGGTGATGACCACGACGAGCTCGAGCTCGGCGTCGATCGCCTCGAGGATCGCGTCGCCCGCGAAGGGCGGCGGCACGAAGATCACCGACGCGTTGGCGCCCGTCTTCTCGCGGGCCTCGCGCACGGTGTCGAAGACCGGGCAGCCGCCCTTGCCGCTCGGGTTGTCCCAGGTCTGGCCGCCCTTGCCGGGGACCACGCCGCCGACGATCTGGGTGCCGTAGTCCTGGCACTGGCCCGCGTGGAACGTCCCCGCCGAGCCGGTGATGCCCTGGACGAGGACCTTGGTGTTCTTGTCAACGAAGATGGCCATCGGTCACTGTCCCTTCGCGAGCTCGACGATCTTCTGGGCGCCCTCGGCCATGGTGGCCGCGGGGGTGATGTTGAGCCCGCTGTTCGCGAGGATCTCCCGCCCCTGCTCGACGTTCGTGCCCGCGAGCCGGACCACGAGCGGGACCTCGAGGCCGAGCTCCTTGGTGGCCGCGACGACGCCGTTGGCGATGATGTCGCACTTCATGATGCCGCCGAAGATGTTCACGAAGATGCCCTTCACGTCCTTCGACTCGAGGATGATCTTGAAGGCCTTCGTGACCGCCTCCTGCGAGGCGCCGCCGCCGACGTCGAGGAAGTTGGCGGGGTCGCCGCCGAAGTGCTGGATGGTGTCCATCGTGCTCATCGCGAGGCCCGCGCCGTTGACGAGGCAGCCGATGTTGCCGTCGAGCTGGATGTAGGAGAGGCCCGCGGCCTTCGCCTCGGTCTCCGTCGGCGCCTCCTCGGAGAGGTCGTGCAGCTCCTCCCACGCCTTGTGGCGGAACTGCGCGTTGCCGTCGAAGTTGATCTTCGCGTCGAGGGCGACGACGTCGTCGTCCTCGGTGATGATCAGCGGGTTGACCTCGGCGATGGAGCAGTCCTCCTTGACGAAGAGCTCGCTCAGCGCGCCGACGAGCTTGCCGAAGCCCTTCTGCTGCGCCTTGTTGAGCCCGAGGCCGAACGCGAGCTGGCGGAGCTGGTACGGCATGATTCCGACCGCCGGGTCGATCCAGACCTTGTGGATCTTCTCGGGGTGGCTCTCGGCCACCTCCTCGATGTCCACGCCGCCCTCGCTCGACGCCATGATGCACACGCGGTGCTTCTCGCGGTCGATGACGAGCGCGGTGTAGAGCTCGGTCTTGATGGCGAGGCCCTGCTCCACGTAGAGCCGCTGGACCTTCTTGCCCTCGGGCCCCGTCTGGTGGGTGACCAGCGTCTTGCCGAGGAGCTCCGTCGCCGCCGCCTTGGCCGCGTCAACGCCCTTGACGACCTTCACGCCGCCCGCCTTGCCGCGACCGCCCGCGTGGATCTGCGCCTTGACGACGACGACCTGGTTGCCGGTCTCCTCGATCAGCTTCTTCGCCGCGGCCTCGGCCTCGTCGACGCTGAACGCGGGGATCCCCTTGGGGGTCGGGATGCCGTAGCGGCGGAAGATCTCTTTCGCCTGATACTCGTGGATGTTCATTGGCGCCTCAGCCCATGTTCTCGATGATCTTGTCGCCGAACTCGGAGCACTTGACCTTCGTGGCGCCCTCCATGAGGCGCTCGAAGTCGTAGGTGACCGTCTTGTTCTCGATGCTGGTCTCGATGCCCTTGACGATCAGGTCCGCCGCCTCCTGCCAGCCGAGGTGCTCGAGCATGAGCACGCCGCTGAGGATCACGGAGCTCGGGTTGACCATGTCCTTGCCGGCGTACTTCGGCGCGGTCCCGTGGGTCGCCTCGAAGATCGCGTGGCCCGTGTCGTAGTTGATGTTGCCGCCCGGCGCGATGCCGATGCCGCCGACCTGGGCCGCGAGCGCGTCGCTCAGGTAGTCGCCGTTGAGGTTGAGGGTCGCGATGACGCTGAACGACTTCGGCCGCGTGAGGACCTGCTGCAGCGCGATGTCCGCGATCGCGTCCTTGACGATGATCTTGCCGGCCTTCTGCGCCTCGGCCTGCTCGGCGTCGGCCGCGGCCTGGCCCTTCTCGGCCTTGGTGCGCTCCCACTGACCCCAGGTGTAGGTCTGCTCGGGGAACTCCTTCTCCGCCGTCTCGTAGCCCCAGTTGCGGAACGCGCCCTCGGTGAACTTCATGATGTTCCCCTTGTGGACGAGCGTGACGCTGTCGCGCTTGTGGTCGATCGCGTACTGGATCGCCGCGCGCACGAGGCGGGAGGTGCCCTCCGCGCTCACCGGCTTGATGCCGATGCCGACCGTGTCGGGGAAGCGGATTTTCTTGTAGCGGTCGGGGTAGTTCTCCTTCAGCCACGCCTTGAACGCGTCGACCTCCGGGGTCCCCTGCTCGAACTCGATGCCCGCGTAGATGTCCTCCGTGTTCTCACGGAAGATCACCATGTCGACGTCCTCGGGGCTCTTCACCGGCGAGGGCACGCCCGAGAACCAGCGCACCGGGCGCAGGCAGGTGTAGAGGTCGAGGCGCTGGCGGAGCGCGACATTGAGCGAGCGGATCCCGCCGCCGATCGGCGTGGTCAGCGGGCCCTTGATCCCGACGAGGTACTCGCGGAACGCGTCGACCGTCTGGTCGGGCAGCCAGCTCTCGAACTCGTCGTAGGCCTTCTGGCCGGCGTAGACCTCGTACCAGGCGATGCGCTTGGCGCCGCCGTAGGCCTTCTCGACCGCGGCGTCGAACACGCGCACCGAGGCCGCCCAGATGTCGGGCCCGATGCCGTCGCCCTCGACGAACGGGATGATCGGGTCGTTGGGGACGTTGAGCTTGCCGTCCGCTCCCATCGTGAGCTTGGTGCCTGCGCTCGGCGGGTCGAAAGACGCCATGGGTCGATAACCTCCGGAAACCGTCGAAAAGGGCCCGGCTTATACCACACCGATCGCCCTCGTGGGGGCGCCGCCTGACCGGTTCTTCCGATGGCCAACCGCGCGGCCACTGGCCAGCCCATCGGCCAGCTCCGGCGCCGGCAGATTCCCCGTCCGCGGAGGCGGGCTCGGCGGGCACGAACCTTGCGGATTCGCGCAGCATGCGCACCTCGACCACCCTCGGCCTCGGCCTCGGCCTCGTCCTCGCGCTCGCGCTCGCCGGCGCCTGCGCCGCGCCCGGCGTCTTCCCCGACCTCGCCCTCGGCGGCGGCAAGGCGGACATCGACGACCAGGTGAACCTCGTCGGCCCGCTGGCCTTCGGCGGGGAGGTCTTCGGCTCGCTGCAGGACGACCTGCAGTACGACGCCTACGCGTTCACCGTGCGCGCGGGCGCGGAGGTCCGGATCGAGGTGACGAACCGCGGGAGCGCGCGCGACCTCGACGACATCCTCATGGTCTACGGCCCGGGCAACGAGCGCACCGGCTACGCCTCCGCGACCCGGGTCGCGGCCGATGACAACGCGGGCTGGGGGGCCCACGCCCGCGTCGACGAGCTCACCCTCGCGGAGGAGGGCAGCTACCTCGCGATCGTCGGCTCGGCGAGCGGCATGGACCGGGGCCACTACCGCCTGACCCTCGAGTGCCTCAACGGCGCGTGCGAGCCGGAGGCGGTCGACCTCACGACCTGCGACCCCGCCCTCCTCGGGGCGGCCGAGCGCTGCATGGACGTGACCCTCCACGACGACGGCGGCGTGACGGTGGAGGAGGCCTTCCTGACCTGCGCGAGCGCGGACGTCCTGCGCGACGAGTTCCTCGACCGCTGCGAGAGCTCGGCCACCCCGCCCGCGTACTGCGTCGAGGGCGACGCGGCGTTCTCCGAGATCATGGTCCCGGCGTGCCAGCGCGACGTCGCGTTCCCCTACGGCCTGGTCCTCGGCCCGGTGAACGCCGCGCGCCACGACGAGCTCCTCGCGCTGGCGACCGACCGCACCGCGGCCTCGGCCCGCGACCTGCTCAACGCGCCGTTCGACGGCGCCGACGGCACCCGCATGGTGCGGCGGAGCGCGGCGAGCGGCGTCGCGGACCGGATCTACCCGATCGCGGACGCCCTGCGCCTCCTCGACGTGGACCCGAGCTGGGCCGAGATCCTGACCTACCAGGACCCGGGCGAGGGCTGGACGGAGTACCGCGAGATCGAGTGGGAGGACGGCATGTTCACCGAGCTCTGGCGGGGCGGTGAGGTCATCGGCTACCTCGCCGAAAGCTACGCGACGGTGAGCTACTGGGACCCGTCCGATCCGGAGGATCCGGTCAACGCCGGCTTCGTCGCCTACCAGCTCGCAGGGGTCGATGGCGAGGTGGTCGCCACCTACTACGCGCGCGACTGAGCCCCAGACCAGGCCACAGACAGGCCAGGCAGCAGACCAGGCCGCGGGCTCACCCGCGCGGGTGGTGCTTCTCGTGCACCTGACCCAGGTGCTCGCCGGTGACGTGGGTGTAGACCTGGGTCGTGGCGATGTCGGCGTGGCCGAGCATCGTCTGGACCGCCCGCAGATCGGCACCACCCAGCAGCAGGTGGGTCGCGAACGAGTGGCGGAGCTTGTGCGGGCTGATCGGCTTGTCCACGCCCGCTCCGCGCGCGTACCGCTTCACCAGCTTCCAGAACCCCTGACGGGTCATCGGGCCGCCGCGCGAGGTGACGAACAGCGCCCGCGCGCCCGGCCGCGCCCACGCCTCGCGGTCGGGGAGGTAGGCCTCGATGCGTCGCACCGCGGGCCGACCGAGCGGGACGACGCGGCGCTTGTCGCCCTTGCCGAGCACCTGAAGGAACCCGTTCTCGAGGTTCACGTCGCCGCGCGGCAGGCCGACGAGCTCGCTGACCCGCAGGCCGGCCGCGTACATCGTGTGCAGCATGGCCGCGTCGCGCCGGCCGCGGGGGTTTGCCGGGTCCGGCTGCGCGAGGAGGCGCGCGACCTCCGCCCGGTCGAGCACGCGCGGGAGCTTGCGCAGCAGGCGCGGCGAGTCGATGAGCGCGGTGGGGTCGACCTTGAGCGCCCGCTCGCGCACGAGGTGCCGGAACAGGCCCCGCGCGGCCGAGAGGTGCCGGGCCTGGGACCGCGCGGAGAGCCCGCGCGCCGACAGCGCGAGCACCCAGGCGCCGACGGTGGCCGCGTCGACCTCGTCGAGCGTGGCGCCCTCCTCCGCGAGGAACGCGCCCAGCCCCGCGAGGTCGCGCGCGTAGGCCTCGATCGTCTTGGCGCCGAGCCCGCGCTCCACCTTCAGGTGGACGAGGTACGCGTCGAGCGCGAGATCGAAGGCGCGGTCGCGGTCGGCGGGCACGCTTGAAGGGGTACCACCGCCCTGCCACCCGGCCGAAGAGAGTGGCGGCTCCGCGCAGGGCGCGCCGCGATCACCGGGCGGTCAGCCGCGCGGTGCGTGGACGTTGAAGCGGATCTCCACCTGGTCCTGGATCAGGTCGTCGGGCATGCCCGGGTAGGCGATCCCGAACTGCTGCCGGTCGATCGTGAAGCTCGCCTCGGCGCTGAGCTCGTCGTCGGTGAGGCGGATGGTCGCGGGGAAGGTGATCGCACGCGACACGCCGTGGAGCGTGAGGCGCCCGGTGACGCGGTGGGTCGTGCCGCCCTCGCCCGCCGCCTCGACGATCGTCGTCGTCGAGAAGCGCGCGGTGGGGAACTGCTCCACGTCGAAGAACTCGTCGCTCTTGAGGTGGGTGGTCAGGCGCTCGGCGTCGGTCTCCACCGACGCCATCTGGATCTCGATCTCCACCCGCGTGTCGACGATCGCGTCGCCGAGCCGGACGGTCCCCGACCACTCGTTGAAGTGGCCCTCGTGGCTGCCGGTGATCTTGCGCCCGGTGAACTCGACGCTCGAGCGCGCGACGTCGATCGCGAGGCTCGGCCGCTCGTCCGGGGTCACCGGCTCGCGCGGCTCCGGGGTGGGATCACCCGCAGGCTCCTCGGTCGAGGGCTCCTCGGTCGAGGGCTCGACGGTGGCGGCGGGGGCGGACGACTCCTCGCCACAAGCGGTGAACGCGAGCGCGAGGAGGAAGCTCAGGATGAGGCGGGTTCGCATGGGGCGGCACTATGGAGCGCGTCCGGAGCCCCCGGTAGGTCAGAAATACTGATCGAATCCGACGTAGAACCCGATGGGGTTGCGGCGCCGCACGACCTCGCCGTCGGCGTTCCGCACCAGGTCGTCGGTGCGGGTCCAGGGGTAGCCCACGTCGATCGTGATCACCCCGGGCTGCACGCCGCCGTACTCGTAGTGGACGCGCACCCCGCCGCCGACGTCGGACGCGAAGACCGCGTCCTGTCCGTCGATCGTGTCGAAGGCCGCCCCCGCCCCCGCGAAGACCGCGAGCTGGATCTCCCGAACCCACACGACGTGCGCGAGGTTCATCGAGAGGTCGCGAAACAGCGTGAAGCGCTCTTCGACCACCCCGTAGACCGAGCCGCGGCCGAGGTGCTCGCCGCTCTCGAAGCCGCGCAGGCGCGCGCCGCCGCCCAGCGACTGGAGCTCGCTGAGGAGCGCGTCGCCGAGGGTGAAGCCGCCGCCGAGGATCACCGCGATCGCGTTGACCGCGCCGAGCGGCCAGATGCCGCCCGCGCGGAAGCCGCCGCGGAAGGTGCCGCCGAGGCTGCCGTCGTCGCGGAACGCGACCCCGCCGGTGAGCGTCGCGCCGCCCCAGTAGCCCTCGCGCGGGTCGAGGGCGAACTGCACCGTGTTGAGGCTCGCGGAGGCGGAGAGCTGCAGGCGCCAGCCGCCGAGATCGCCGTCGCCGAAGAACTGATGCAGGCGGTCGAAGCTGAGCCCGCCGGTGAGCGCGCCCATGCGCCGGTTGGTGTGCACCTTGTCGCCGACGCCCTGCGTGTAGCGGAGCGTCCCGCCGGTGGCCGCGTTGGTCCGCTCGAGCCGCAGGCCGATGGTGTGCTCGAGGTCGTACCGGCGGCGGAGCGCGAAGTCGACGAGCCCCGTGAAGTCGGCCTCCGACACGAGCACGTTGAGGAGGAAGCCGTTGAGGATCGGCGGCCGCCAGGGCGTGTCGGTCGCGTCGTCCATCCGGGGGTGCCCGTCCGCGACGGCCGGGCTCTGGGGCAGCCGGAACCGCGGATCCACCGTGACGTCCCGCATCGGCGCGCCCGACTCGAGCACCACCACGCCGCGCGGGCCGGGCGCGTCCCACACGCCGACGAGGCGCTCGCCGTTCGCGTCGGTCACCGCGACCTCGACCGGCTCGGCGCGCTGGGCGCCGTCGCGCAGCACCTCGACGGTGTGGCGGTAGCGGCCGCCCTCGATCGCCTCGCTCTCGTGCTCACCGAGGCGGTAGTTGAGCGGCTCACCGCTCGCGGCCAGCCAGCCGTCGAGCCGCGCGGCGCGCGCGGGCGCGGCGCGGGCCAGCGCCGCCCGGGCCGGGCGCCGGGCGTTGACGAGCATCGCGACGAAGCGCCTCAGCGCCTCCTCGTCGAGGGCGTCGCGCGCCGACTCGAGCACGCGCCGCCCGCGCGAGAGCGGGCGGCGGCTGCGCACCGGATCGTCGCGGTAGGCGTCACGCTCCTCGATCGCCGCGAAGTAGGCGTCGACGAACGCGATCTGCGGCGCGTAGAGGAGCTGGTCCACCGCCGGGTGAAAGGAGAAGACCTGCAAGAGCTCCTGCGGAGTCTGGGCGCCGCTGCGGCGGCGCGCCTCGTCGAGGTCGACCAGCACCACCGCCCTCAGGTCGGCTGCCCAGCCGCGGTCCGCCGGCGGATCGATCGCGCCGAGGCGCCGCGCGACGTGCTGCATGAGCGCGCGGCGGAGCGCCCGTCGGTGGAAGTCGAGGGTCTGATCGAGAGGGAAGATCTGGAAGAGGTGATCCGAGAACACGACGCCGGTCGGCGTGGTCGCGACGAGCTCGGTGCGCGACGGGATCTGCGTGAGCACGATGCGCGACGGGAGCTCCACGCCGAAGGCGCGCGCCGACCCGAGGGTCTCCTCGGCGACCTCCTGAACCAGCGCCATCACGTCGACCCGCGCGAGGTCGATCAGCCCCTCCTCGCCGCGGCGCTCGGGGGGCGGCGGCCGGTAGAGCCGATCGGTCGTCCGCACGATCAGCTCGACCCCGGCGGCGCGCGCGACGCGGGTGTGGAGGTGAGGCGCGACCGAGACCGGGACGTAGGCGCCGCGCGCGGTCACCTCGCCCTCCTCGCGGAAGCGGCGCGCGCCGATCGCGACGTCGCGTCCCGGCGCGCGCACGTGGACCTCGTGAGGCGCGTCGAAGTCGTACGCGTCGTCCTCGCCGATCACGAGCGGGTACCAGGGCGCCGCGAGCGAGAGCAGGCCGTCGTCGTGCCCCAGCCGGCCGAAGCGCCCGGGGACGTGAAGCGCGAAGTCGAGCTCGACCTCGACCGCCCGCGCGTCGCCGGCCGCCACCGGCAGGACGAGATCCGAGCCCGCGACGTCCCGGCCGCGCGGGTGGCCACGCGGGTGCGCCTCGCGGGTCCCCTCGACGGGCGCGCCGCCCACCGTCACCGCGTCGATCGTCACGCCGCCCTGATCGATCTCGCCGGGGAAGATCCAGCGCGTGCTGCGCTCGTCGATCGCGGACGGCGTCTCGGCGAGGCGATCGGGGTAGAGCCAGAGCCGGATGTGGTCCTCGCCCTCGCGCAGGCGCACACGGACCCACAGGTGCCCCCTCACCCTTCCGTCCGCCTCGTCGACCTCGGCGCGCACCCGCACCGCCTCCGGCTCGGCGGCCTCGGCGGCGCTCGCGGCGAACCCCAGCGCCGCGAGGACCGTACCGAGCGCGAGGGTGACGAAGCGCGGGTGAGCCTTGCGGAGACGGCCCGGAGCACTCACGTCTAGAGGGCGACGAGGGCCCCCTCGCGCGGCCGAACCACCGTGAACAGCCTCGACGTCGATCTGACCCTGCCCATCGCGCTCCTGGTGAGCGCGATCGCGGGCGTGATCGTCGTCCGGATGCTCGTGGCGCGGGGAGAGTCGGTCGCGCGGGAGCGCACGCGTCAGCTCCTCGAGCGTCATCGGCTCGCCGGCCCCATGGCCGACCGAGGCGACGTGGCGCGGCCACCCGGCGGAGGAGCCAGCGATTGAAACCGGTGCCGCGCGCACCCACCGACCTTGACCCGGCTCGACGCGAACGACCAAGCTGAAATCGTTGGCGCAGGGCTCGAACCAGAGAGGCTCACGCACAAGTTATGGGACGGCTGATCGGCTACATGGCCAACCGCACCGACCGGCTCGGGGACGTGCTCGACCAGGAGCACGACGCGATCGCGCCCGACGAGTCCTTCCGACCCGACGCGTGGGGTATCGGCTTCTATCAGGGCGGCGAGGTGCTCCACAAGAAGCGCCCCAAGCTCGACGACGGCCCGATCGACTGGGAGAAGGTCGCCCGCGACGTCCGCTCGGACGCGGTGCTGATCCACTTCCGCAACGCGACCGTCGGCGACTTCCGCACCGACAACACCCACCCGTTCCGCTTCCGTCAGTGGCTCTTCGCGCACGTGGGCACCATCGAGGGCTTCGCCGCGATCAAGGGCTCGCTGCTCGAGTCGATCCCCGACTTCCTCGCCCGCAGCGTGCGCGGCGCGACCGACAGCGAGCACGTCTTCATGGTGCTCCTGTCGTTCCTCCACGACGCAGGCCAGCTCGACCACCCGGACGCCGATCGCGACGTCGTGCTCGGCGCGATCCGCTCCACCCTCGCGCTCGTGGCGCGCCACTGCGCGGAGGTCGGCGCCCCCGCCCCGACCCTCGACCTCGTGCTGACCAACGGCCGGCAGATGTACGCGGTGCGCCAGGGCGGCCCGCTGTTCTACGTGGAGCGCGCGAACCTGCCCGACGGGTCCGGCGAGGCGGACGAGCGCGCCGGCGCGGTGCGCTACGTGCTCGTCTACTCCAACGGCGAGGCGCCCGCGCCCGGCTACTCGGTCATCCCGCAGGGCTCGGTCCTCACGATCGATCGCAACCTCGCGGCCCAGATCCAGTCGCTGTAGAGCCAGGCGCTGTAGACCGGGTAGAGGACAGGGTAGGCTCCGGCGCACGCATGCGCGTTGGTCACACCCTCGCCGCTCCGGTGCTCGGCCTGCCGTCCAGCGTGGCGCTCAGCGTGGTTCTCAGCGTGGTTCTCAGCGTGACGCTCGGCGCGGGCTGCGGCCCGACGAGCTCGTCCCCCGCAGCGGTCCGCCCCGCCGCCGGGGTGCCGACGACCGATCGCGACCCCCTCCCCTACACGCCCGCGCCCTCGGCCGAGGGTCGCGCGGGCACGCTGGTGTCGCTGACGGCGGCCGGCGGCGAGGATCAGGCGCGCCGCATGCTCCCCGCGCTCCTGCGCGCGATCCGCGACGCCGACGGGCGCGAGCTCACGGATCTGTTCGCGGAGGAGGTCGGCGCGGTGCGCGCTCGCCGCGCGAGCCAGCCCGCGCAGGCGCGCAGCGGGATCGTGCAACGCATCCTCCTCTACGCCCAGCGAGGCCTCGTGCCGCCCGACGTCGAGATCGGCGCGCTCGTCGACCTCGAGCGGCTCACCGTGAGCCGCGCCTCCGATTTCTGGGCGGGGCGCGACATGCCACAGGTCGTCCTCCCGACCGACCTCGTGCTCGAGGTCCCGCTGCTCGAACCGGGCCGCGGACCGCTGCGCACCGTGCTCGGCTGGAGCGTACGCGGACACCTCGTGGTCCGACCGGGACGCGAGGCGCGCATCGTGGCGATGTGAGCGCGCGACGGGAGCGCGCGCGCGAGACCGCCCGACGCGGTACGGTCGGCCCATGCTGGTCGTCCTCTGCACCGCGCCTGACGCCGAGGTCGGCGCCACCCTCGCCCGCGGCATCGTCGAGAACCGCCTCGCCGCCTGCGTGAACCTGGTCGACGGGGTCCGCTCGTTCTATCGCTGGGACGGCGCGGTCCAGGACGAGCGCGAGGTGCAGCTCGTGATCAAGACCACCGCCGTACGCTTCGACGCGCTCGCGGCGTGGGTGGACGAGCACCACCCCTACGACGTGCCGGAGCTGATCGCGCTGCCGATCGAGCGCGGGGCCGAGGCGTACCTCGCATGGGTCGGCGCGCAGACGTCTTGAGCGCCCGCGAGGATTCTCGAGGAGCGACCGGCCGCGCAGAGGGCCCACGCCGCCCGGCAGGCGACGGGAGGGGTTCCTGTTCAGCGCTCCAGTCATCGGCGTCGGACGTGACGAGGCGATGCTCGCGCATCGTCGAGGAGCGGCCGGCGGCGAGGCGGACGCTTGCCGCCCGGGAGGCGCCCCGCGACGGTGGTGAATCAAGCTCCTAGCGCACGATGCGGATGAGCTCGACGTCGAAGACGAGCATGCCCTGGGGCGCGCCGGCGCGGCCGCCGTACGCGAGCTCCTCGGGGATCCACATCCGCCGGCGCTCGCCCTCGACCATCAGGGAGACGCCCTCACGCCAGCCGTCGATCACGCCGGAGAGCGGGAACTCGATCGACTCGCCGCGGGCGACCGAGCTGTCGAACATCTCGCCGTCGGTCGTCCAGCCGGTGTAGTGCACTTCGACCGTGGACGCGGCCGTCGGGTGCTCGGTCCCCGTCCCCGCCGACAGGACGCGGGTCGCGAGGCCGCTGTCGGTGACCTCGGCGTCGTCGGGCGGCGCGGCCACGTCGGGCGGCGGCGGGATGCTCCGCCCGCTGCACCCCGCAAGACCGATGGACAGACTCGAGGACAGCGCGAGCGTGAGCGCGAGGAGCTTGATCGAGGCGGCGCGGCTCACGGCGCGGGCTCCAGCGTCGGGGCCGTCGGCATGTAGACGATCTCGCTCGCGCCGTGCCCCACCTTGCCGTCCCCGCCGTCGCCCCAGCAGAGGAGCGCGGCCGCGGTCGCGTCCGACGAGAGGGTCGCGCAGGTCGTCGTCCACCCGACGGCCACCGTGTCCGCGTTGGCGATCACGAGCTCGGGGACGTCCGTGTCGTTGCCCATCCCGAGCCCGAGAGCGCCGGTCGAGTTGGCGCCCCAGCAGAAGACCTGGTTCTCGTTCGTCACGCCGCAGGAGTGGTACTGCCCGCACGCGGTCATCGTCCAGGTGTTCGTCGCGTCGATGAGCACGGGCGTCCGCTCGGGGGTCATCCCGGTCCCGTTGCCGAGCCGGCCGAAGGCGCGCGTGCCGAAGCACCAGAGCTCGCCGCCGTCGACCCCGCAGGTGTGCTCGACGCCCGCGCTGACCTGGGTCCAGCCCGCGCTCGTCCCGACCCGCGCGGGGGCCGGGCTCTCGTCGGTGGCCCCGAGGCCGAGCTGCCCGAGCATCCCCTCGCCCCAACAGTAGAGCTCGCCCCCCGCGGTGATGCCGCAGGTGTGGGTGTCGCCGGGCGAGACCTGCTGGAACGCGAGCCCGCCGGCGACCGGGGTCGGCGACAGGCGGGCGCCGCCCGCGGTGCCGGTCCCGCACTGGCCGTTCGTGTTGTTCCCCCAGCAGAAGGCCGAGCCGTCGCGCTTGATCGCGCAGATGTGCGCGTTGCCCGCCTCCACCGAGGCCCAGTCCGCGTCGCCGCCGACCCGCTGAGGGACCGCCTCGCTCCGCGCGAAGTCACCGCTGTCCTGCCCGAGCAGGCCGGCCGCGTTGCGACCCCAGCAGAACAGGCGTCCGCCGGTGTCGATCCCGCAGGTCGCGAGCTGGGCCGGCGCCACGTCGACGAACGCGATCGTCGTGTCCTGGCGCGCGAAGATGTTGGGCGTGGCCGACTCGAGGTCGCCGCGCTGACGCGCCGCGTTCGCGCCGCCGGAGTAGAGGTCGCCGCCGACCCGGACGAAGGTGGTGGTCACCGAGAGCGCGAGGCTGACCGCGGGCCCGGCGACGCAGGTCCCGCCCGAGCAGGAGGAGTCCATGCCGCAGGCCTGGCAGGCGCCGCCCGCCGATCCGCACGCGGCGGCCAGCCCGCCCGGCTGGCAGGCGGAGCCGTCCCAGCAGCCGTCGCAGCAGACGCCGCCATGGCAGGTGCCGTTGGGGCAGTCGCCGTCGCCGCCGCAGGTATCCGGGCCAGCGTCGACGCCGGGTCCCGCGTCGCGATCCGGCGGCGGGCCGGCGTCGGGCTCGTCTCCGCCGCAGATCCCGTCGTCGCACTGAGAGGTGTCGCAGGCCGCGCCGGTCGCGTCGGCGAGGACGAGCTCGAGCAGGCCGTCCTCGAGCGGCAGCTCTCGCGTCGTGCAGACCCGGGCGACCACCTGGCAGGTCGCGTCGCGCGCCTCGGCCTCGAACCCGTAGCGCCCAGCAGGCAGCCGCGGCGGGGTGTCGGCCGCCTCCGGGTCGTCGAGCCGGAACGCGGTGCTGAACATCGAGGCCCCCGCGCAGCCGTCCTCGAGGATGCGCACCCGCAGCGCCGCCGCCGAGGCGCGGGTCGTGGAGCTCTCGAAGCGGACCTGGAAGTCGACGTCGCGCGGCGGGTTGCACGCGCCGAGCGCCACGGCGAGGGCGCCCGCGACCATCAAGCGAAGCGCGGTCACCGGCGCATCATACCAAAGCTCCTGCGCGCGAACCCACGGCGGCGTGAGGGCGGAACTTGGTCCTTCGCGTCGGTTGTGTGACGCTCAGGGCGGGGGTGAACGGAGAGCAAGCAGCATGGGTCGACCGCGCGTCGCGTTCATCGGATCGGGAGGAGCGACCAAGGGCGTCGCCCACATCGGGGCGATCAAGGCCATGGAGGAGCTCGGCCTGACGCCCGACATCTTCGTCGGGGCCTCCGCCGGCGCGATCGCCGGGGCGTTCCTCTCGCAGGGCACGACCTCCGACGAGATGATCGACTGGATGCGGCCGGCGTTCCGGCGGCGGCACCCCGACCAGGCGCTCAAGGTGCGGCACTTCCTCGGCCTGCCCTCGCGGCGCCACTTCGGATCGGCCGGCTGGCTCACGAGCGGGCTCCTGTCGATCGAGCGCTTCGAGCGCTTCCTCCGCGCGAAGCTGCCGGTGAACGACTTCCGCGATCTGGAGCGGCCCCTGTTCGTCACCGCCGCCGACGTGGACGGGCGCGGCCGCGTGGTGTTCGGGCCCGGCTACCAGGACCGCGTGCCGATCAGCGAGGCGGTCGCCGCGTCGTGCTGCGTCCCGCTGCTGTTCCGGCCGTTCAAGATCGGCGACCGCTACTACATCGACGGCGAGGTCGTGAGGACGCTGAGCATCGATCTCGCGGTCGAGGCGGGGGCCGAGGTCATCATCGTCTCGAACGTCTACCGCCCCCACGTCACGCGCCCCGGCGAGGAGAGCCTCGTCTCGGGCGGCGCACCCGCGATCCTCAACCAGACGCTCAACGTGATGCTCTCCGAGAAGGAGCAGCGCGGCATCGAGCTGCTCCACCGGACGCACCCGCACGTCACGATCCTCAACGTCTCGGCCGACCTCGGGAAGTTCTCGTTCGTCTGGCCGTCGGCCGCGCGCGAGCTGCTGCGCCGGGGCTACCGCGAGGCGCTCAAGGTCCTCGCCGCCGCCAAGCAGCGCGGCGTGTTCGACGTCGCCTCCAACGTCCGCGCGGTCGGCAAGGCGTAGCCGCTCCGCGGACCGCGTCGCTTCGGTCAGCCGCGGGTCCCCGGCGCCCCGGGCGGGCAGCCGTCGCGCAGCGGGTCGGCCGCGCCCTCCTCCACGGGGGTCTCCGGGCAGAAGTCCATCGGGTCCGGGACTCCATCGCCGTCGTGGTCGGGGAGCGGGCAGCCGCGCCGGTCGGGATCGGGGTAGGCCCCCTCCGGCTCGCTGTCGCACTGGTCCTCGTTGTCGGGGACTCCGTCGCGGTCTCGGTCGAGGAGCGGGCAGCCGGGGTTGTTGGGGTCCTCGATCCGACCGCCCTCGGTGTCGGCGCAGTGATCGTCGCGGTCGAGCAGCAGATCGCCGTCGCGGTTGCCGGGCCCGCGCTCGGGCGCGCGGATGGTCACCGTCGCGCCGATCTGCAGCAGCATCGCGGGGTCGGCCCCAGGGTCGGTGAGGAGCGTGCCGCGCACCACCGGGCCGATCCGCAGGAAGCTCAGCGCGTCGAAGCTGTAGCCGAACCCCACGTCCGCGCCGTGGGTCGAGATGCCGCCCGAGACGCCGTAGACGTGGTGCGCGTCGATCCAGCCGTCGCCCTCGAGCCCGGCCACCGCGGTCCAGTGGAACCGCACGCCGAGCTGCGTCCCGGCCCACGCGGCCGGGTTCCCGGAGTCCGCGCTCACCGCCATGCCGGTCACCCCCGCCTGCACGCCCAGCCAGGGGACGAGCGGGAACTCGACCGACGCGGTCACGCCGCCACCGAAGCCGATCGAGTCGCGGTGATCGTCGTCGAGCGCGTGCAGCCCGAAGACCTCGACGTGAGGCAGCAGCGCGATCTGACCCGGGGGGCGCGCGGTCCGGCGCGCGTGGTCGAAGTTGCCGGGGGCGACGTAGCGCGGGCGGCGCGCGCGAGAGCGATAGACCTCGGGGGCGCCGCTGCTCGGGCGGCCGGGCCAGCCGGTCACCGTGAGCCCCGCGATGAGCGCCCAGACCGGGGTGCCGTCCGGGTCGTCGGTCCACATGAGGTGCACGGTCGGGCCGGCGCTCATCGCGTCGAACATCCAGAAGCCGAGCCCGAGCCCCACGTCGAGCCCGTGGCGCGACACCGGGCCGGAGAGCCCGAAGACGTGCGTCACCTGGATCCAGGCGTCCGGCTCGAAGCCATCGATCAGCTCCGACCAGTGCAGCCGCAGGCCGGCCCGCGTCCCGAACCACGCCACCGGCCCCTCGCCGTACATCGCGAACATCTGGGCGCCGAGCGCGGCGGAGATCACCGGGTGGGGCCGAACGAGCAGCTCGCCGAGCGCGGTGTTACCGATCCCGAGCGCGTTGGTCTCCGGGTCCAGCCCGGCGATCGCCCCGAGGTCGAGCGACAGCCCGAGCTCGAAGTCGACGTCGTCCTGGGCCGCGGCGGTGGGGGTCGGGGCGAGCGCGAGCAGGCCCACGGCGAGCGCCCCGCCGAGGGCGCGCCAGCTGCCGATCCCCGCCCGGACCCAACGCACGGCTCCAGCATAGCCGAGGGCGCGGATCCGCGACGACCTCAACGGACGGTTCACGCCTGACTGAACCGCCCCCCCTTGAATCCGGCCCGGGAACTGACGCACTCTGAGTCCGGCGGATGGACACTCGACGCAGGGCGTGGCTCGCGCTCGCAGCCTTCCCGGCCGTGCCCTCGACGGTGCTGTCGGCGGTGCTGCCGATCGCGCTGCTGGCGGTGGGCTGCCAGACCGACCGGTGCCCGCCCGGGGTGACCGACAGCATCTTCTGCCGCAGCTTCGTGGACGCGAACGTCCCCGGCTGCACCGACGGCGCGACCTGCAGCCCGCCGGACGACCTGTGCGCGGTCGGCGTGATGCGCTGCCTCACCGCCGACGGCCCGACCTGCGAGGTGACGGGGCGGCTGTCCGAGGGCGATCCGTGCGGCGGCGGAGGCTTCCAGTGCGCGGCCGACGGGACCTGCTCGATCTGCCTCGACGGCGCCGTATGCAACACGGGCAACCCCTGCCTCGGCGGCCACATGGACTGCGGCGCGACCCCGCCGACCTGCGTCCCCGACACCCCGGCCGACGGCCAGCCGTGCGGGACCGGCGGGGTGTGCGGCGGCGAGGTGTGCAGCGAGTGCATCCCGGACGTCATCTGCAACACGGGCAACCCCTGCACGCGCGGAATCACGCGCTGCGTCGACGCGAGCACCACCGAGTGCGTCCCCGACGGGAGCACGCCCGCGGGCGTGAGCTGCGGCGAGGGGCTCGCCTGCAACGGGTCGGGCGGCTGCGACGCCTGCGACCCCGGCGCGATCTGCAACACCGGCAACCCCTGCACCACCGGCCGGACCGACTGCGGCTCCGGGAGCCCGGTCTGCGTGCCGGACGGCGACGTGTCCCCGGGCACCGGCTGCGGCTCGGGCGGCATCTGCAGCGGCGCCGGCGAGTGCAGCGAGTGCATCGACGGCATCGTCTGCAACACGGGCAACCCCTGCACGCAGGGCACCCAGACCTGCCCGAGCGGCAACCCGGTCTGCACCGCCGACCGCAACCTCCCTTCCGGCGTCCGCTGCGGCGTCGGGATGGCCTGCGACGGCTCGGGCAACTGCAGCATGTGCGTCCCGGGCGAGCCCTGCGTCACCGCGGCGTGCCAGGAGGGCACCACCGACTGCGCCACCGGGATGGCGGTCTGCCTCGCGACCGGGCCGGCGCCGGCCGGCGCGGTGTGCCGCCCGCGGGCCGACGCCTGTGACGTGGAGGAGGTCTGCGACGGGACCGGCGCGGCCTGCCCGGCCGACCGCTTCGCGCCGTCCGGCACGGCCTGCATCGATCGCGGCATGTGCGACGGCGCGGGGATCTGCATCCCGTTCTGCGTGGACGGCACGCCGTGCTCCACGGGCAACGACTGCGAGATCGGGACGACCGACTGCTCGAGCGGCGTCCCGATGTGCGTGTCCGGCGGGCCGGAGGCCTTCGGCACGGTCTGCCGCGCCTCGACGGGGGAGTGCGACGCGGAGGAGACCTGCGACGGGGTCGGCCTGACCTGCCCCGCCGACGCCGACCAGCCGCCGGGCACCGTCTGCACGGGCGGCGTCTGCGACACCATGGGCATGTGCGTGGCCTGCGTCGACGGCGCGCCCTGCACCACCGCGAACCCGTGCGAGGCGGGCACGCTCGACTGCTCGAGCGGCATGCCGGTGTGCCAGCCGTCCGGGCCGGCCACCGCGGGCACCCTCTGCCGCGCCTCGGCCGGGATCTGCGACGTCGAGGAGCGGTGCGACGGCACGACCACCGCCTGCCCGCCGGACGCGTTCGACGCGACCACGGTCTGCCGCGCCTCCGCCGCGGTCTGCGACGCGGACGAGACCTGCAACGGAGGCGGCCCGGACTGCCCGCCGGACCTGCCCGCTCCCGTGGGCACGATCTGCCCGACCGGCGTCTGCAACGACGCCGCGATGTGCGTGCCCTGCACCCCCGGCGTGGCGTGCAGCACGGGCAACGACTGCGAGGACGGGGTCATCGACTGCAGCGGCGGCGCGCCGGCCTGCGTCTCCGCCGGCCCGCGCGCCAACGGCACGGTGTGCCGCGCGGCGGCGAGCGCCTGCGACGCGGAGGAGGTCTGCGACGGCACCTCGCTCACCTGTCCGCCCGACATCCCGCTCGCCGCGGGGACGACCTGCCGCCCGGTGGTCGGCGCCTGCGACGTGCCCGAGGTCTGCGACGGCATTCGGTTCATCTGCCCGCCGAACTCGGTGAGCCCCGCCGGCACCACCTGCCGCGCGGCGGCCGGCGCGTGCGACGCGCCCGAGGCCTGCGACGGCGTCCGCAACACGTGCCCGCCCGATCTCCTCGCGACCGCGGGCACCGTCTGCCGCGCCGCCCTCGACGTCTGCGACCAGGACGAGGTCTGCAGCGGCACCGCGCCGACCTGCCCGGCCGATCAGCTCCGGCCGCTCGGCTCGATCTGCCGCATGGCGGTCGACGTCTGCGACCAGACCGAGACCTGCACCGGCGCCGACGTGGCGTGCCCGCCCAACCAGTTCACGACCCTCGGGACGGTCTGCCCGGCCGGCGTCTGCGACGGCTCCGGCGGCTGCAGCATGTGCGGCGGGATCTGCCCCGCGCGGCCCAACGCCACCACCACCTGCGGGGGCAGCTGCGGCTACGCCTGCCTCGCCGGCTACGACGACTGCAACGGCTCGGCGCCGGACGGGTGCGAGATCAACACCGACATGGACATCGCGAACTGCGGTGCGTGCGGCAGCGTCTGCCCGACCCCGGCCAACGCGAACCCGACGTGCAGCGGCGCGGTCTGCGGCTACGGCTGCTTCCCGAGCTTCGCCGACTGCAACGGGAGCGGCGGCGACGGCTGCGAGATCAACACCTCGACCGACATCTTCCACTGCGGCGGGTGCGGCAACGCCTGCCCCGGCCGCGCCAACGCGACCACCTCGTGCACCACCGGCTCCTGCGGCTTCTCGTGCAACCCGACCTACGCGGACTGCAACGGCTCGGCGACCGACGGCTGCGAGGTCGACACCTCGGTCAACCTCGCCAACTGCGGCGCCTGCGGCAACGCCTGCCCGTCGCGCCCGAACTCGTCGCCCACCTGCACGGGCGGCGCGTGCGGCTTCGCGTGCTCGCCGAGCTACGACGACTGCAACGGCAGCGCGGCCGACGGCTGCGAGACGGACCTCGACACGACGATCACCCACTGCGGCGCGTGCGGGAACACGTGCCCGAACCGCGCCAACTCCTCGCGCACCTGCGTCGGCGGGGCCTGCGGCTTCACCTGCAACGCGGGCTACGACGACTGCAACGCGAGCGCGACCGACGGCTGCGAGACCAACCTCAACGCCGACGTGACGAGCTGCGGGGTCTGCGGCAACACCTGCCCGACCCGCCCGAACTCGACCCCGCTCTGCACGGCGGGCGCCTGCGGCTTCTCGTGCAACGCGGGCTACGCCGACTGCAACGGCAACCCGTCCGACGGCTGCGAAGTCTTCACCGGCACCGACCTCAACAACTGCGGCGGCTGCGGGACGGTCTGCCCGACGCGGGCCAACGCGACCCGGACCTGCGCGGCCGGCTCGTGCGGCTTCACCTGCGACGCGAGCTACGGCGACTGCAACGGCAACCCGGCGGACGGCTGCGAGAACTTCCTCGACGACGACGCGCTGAACTGCGGCGGCTGCGGCACCGTCTGCCCCACCCGCCCCAACTCGAGCCGGTTCTGCTCGGGCGGCGCGTGCGGCTACAACTGCGACGTCGGGTTCGGCGAGTGCAACGGCTCGCAGCCCGACGGCTGCGAGGTGAACCTCCAGACGAGCCCCACCAACTGCGGCTCGTGCGGCTTCACCTGCAACATCCCGAACGCGGTCGAGTCGTGCGCGGCGGGCATCTGCGCGATCAACTCCTGCGACCCCGGCTTCTACGACGTCGACGGCGCGACGGGCAACGGCTGCGAGTGCCTCGACTCGACGCCCGCCAACACCTGCACGAGCGCGACGAACGCGGGGACCCTCAACGCGGGCGGGACGGCCAACTTCACCGGCAAGGTGGTCAGCGACACCGAGAGCGACTGGTACCAGGTCAGCTTCCCGATCGTGGGCGGCGCCGGCGGGCAGCTCGGCGGGAGCACCCCGACGATCGGGTTCAGCTCCAACCCGGGCAACGTGTTCCGCTTCGACCTGGTCGGTGGCTCGTGCGGCGGGCCCAACCCGTGGTGCGGCAACGGGCTGACCTCGTTCACGATCACCGACAACGTCAGCGACGTGGCCCAGGGCTTCCGCACCCGCACCACCCCCTGGCCCACCACGGTGTGGGTGCGGGTGTACCGGATCATGAGCGGGCTGAGCTGCGCCGACTACTCCATCAGCTTCAGCCGCCCATGAGGTAGGCTCGGGTCAGCGATGTCTCCGCGCGCCGTCCAGCTCGTCTGCTCCCTCGCCGCGATCGCGGCCCTCCTCGTGCCCGCGGCCGCATCGGCCCACCCGCTCGTCGACCAGGCGCGCGCTCAGTACGACGCGACCCGGCACCGCGAGGCGCTCGAGCTGCTCGACCGGGCCGAGGAGGAGCGCGACCTCACGCGCGCCGACCTCGAGGAGCTGCTCCTCCTCAAGGCGATGATCCACCGGGCGCTGCGTCAGATGGATCTCGCCGAGGTCGACATGTTCCGGCTCGCGAGCCTCGATCCGTCCCGCGAGCTCGGACGCGAGGTGCCGCCTCAGCTCCGGCGCGTCTTCGAGCAGGTCCTCGAGCGGGTGCCCGGCCCGGTGCGGGTCGAGGTCCGCGCGGAGCGCGCCGGCGAGGTGGTGACGATCCGCGCCGAGGTCCTCGACGACGTGGCCGCGCTGGCCCAGGGCTTCCGCATCTTCGGCCGGGCCGACGGCGGGCCCCTGCGCCAGAGCACCGAGGCGCGACTGGACGTGACCGCCCTCCCCCACCAGGACGCGGAGTACTGGGCCGAGGTCATCGGGCCGGGCGGCGCCCCCATCGCGACCTTCGGCACGGAGGCCGCGCCCGAGCGGCTCCCGGGCGACGGCGCGGCGACCCCGGTCGGCGGCGATCCCGATCCGGCGGGCACCGACCCGGGCAGCGACCCCTCGACCGGCGAGGACGAGGGGGTGCCGGTCTGGCCGTTCCTCGTCGGCGGCGCGGCGATCGTGGTGGGGGTCGCGATCGTGCTCGCGGTCGTCCTGACCCAGCCGTCGGACGAGAGCCAGCTCACCCGTCCCACGGTCACCGGCCTCGCGGCTGCGCCCCTCACCTTGCTAGCCTTCGACTGATGACCCTCAAGCCGGCGCCTGCCCCTCCTTCGGGTCGCATCGGTCGCTACGAGGTCGGAGCGTCCATCGCCGCGGGCGGCATGGCGACGGTGTACCTCGCGCGCATGAGCGGGCCGCAGGGCTTCGAGAAGCTCGTCGCGCTCAAGCGGGTCCACCCGCACCTCGCGCAGGAGCCGGCGTTCGTCGAGATGTTCCTCGACGAGGCCAATATCGCCTCGCGCATCCAGCACCCGAACGTCTGCCAGGTCTTCGACTTCGGCAGCGAGAACGACGACTACTTCATCGCGATGGAGTTCCTCGTGGGCGAGACGCTCTCGAAGGTCCAGCGCGCGGTCGCGCACTCGGAGCTGCTCCACCACGCGCGCCGGCCCTACGTCCTCACCCGGCTGATCGTCGACGCGTGCGAGGGCCTGCACGCCGCCCACGAGCTGCGCGGGCGCGACGGCGAGCTGATGAACGTCGTCCACCGCGACATCTCGCCGCAGAACGTCTTCATCACCTTCGACGGCAACGCGAAGATCGTCGACTTCGGCATCGCGAGCGCCTCCGACCGGCTCCACCAGACGTCGTCGGGCACCGTGAAGGGCAAGTTCGCCTACATGGCCCCCGAGCAGGCCAACGGCAAAGGCGTCGATCGCCGCTCGGACGTCTGGGCCCTCGGGGTGGTCTTGTGGGAGCTGCTCGCGTTCCGGCGCCTCTTCCGCCGGGACACCCCGGGCCAGTCCCTCGCCGCGCTGCTCCACGACGAGATCATCCCGCCGTCGCAGGTCTCGCCCCTCGCGCCGCCGGAGCTCGACGCGATCGTCCTGCGCGCGCTCGAGCGCGACCCCGACAAGCGCTACCCGACCGCCCGCGAGCTCGGCCGCGATCTGCTGCGCACCACCGGCCGCCTCGGCGACCCTGTCGACCGCGCGGAGGTCGAGGAGTGGATGGAGACGCTCTTCCCCGACGGGAAGCGGCGCCACGAGATGATGCTCGAGACCGCGCGCTGGGGCGCGGCGGAGGCCACCGAGCTGAGCGAGCCCTCGGTGTCGGACGTGATCAGCCGCAGCTCCTGGAGCGGGATCAAGGGCGACGTGGTCGACGAGGCGGAGGTGGAGCTGCTGCTCGACGACAGCCTGACGCAGGCGTCCGAGCCGCCGCCTCCGCTGGCCGCGCCGCGCGATCCGGCGCCGCCGCGGCTCGCCGCGCCCTCGGCGGGCGAGGCGCCGTCCCTCACGCCGACCGCGGTCCCCAAGGTCGCCCCGAGCGGGTCGCCGTGGCCGCGCCGCATCGGGCTCGGTGCGCTCTTCCTGCTGCTCTCGTTCTTGACCGGCTTCGGCCTCTTCATGCTGGTCGGCCCCGAGGAGATCGGCGGCGAGCCACCCTCCCAGGTCGCAGCCGCGGAGCCGGCGGCCCCCGCGGGCGACGATGGGTCCACCCCTTCCGATCCAGCCGCGGGCGCGCAGGCCGGCGAGGGCGAGGCCGGCGAGGGTGAGGCCGAAGCGGAGGAGACCGACGAGGGCGAGGCCGAGGAGACGGCGGCGGGGGACACCGACGAAGGCGAGACCGGCGAGGCCGAAGAGGTGTCGGCGGGCTCGGATCGGAGCGCCCCCTCACGGCGGCGCCGCCGCCGCCGCGACCCGGGCGCGACCTCTTCCGGGACCGGCACGGTGATCGTCTCCACCCCGGGGGGCTGGGCCAACGTCTACGACCAGCGCGGGCGCTTCCTCGGGGAGACCCCCCTGACCGTGAGCCTCCCGGGCGGCTCGCACCGGCTGTCGCTGCGACCGTACGGCCAGCCGCCGTCGCGCTCGGTCACCGTCAACGTCACACCGGGCCAGACCTCGCGGGTCAACCGCCCGCTCTGAGGCCAGTCGCCGCTCAGCGTCAGTCGGGCCGGCGCGTCCCGATCTCGCCGCGCATCACGCGCCGGTTGAGATCGGCCAGGTGGCGCCGGACGGACACGCTCTCGGCCGCCCGCGGCCAGCGCCGCAGGAACGTGCGCAGCGCGTTGCGGGCCTCGTCGATGTCCTCGAGATCCTCGGACGCGTTCGCGTAGAGCAGCAGCGCGTCGTCCTGGAGGTCGCGGTTGATCGTCTGATCGACCACCTGCTGCGCGAGCACGCGCGCCTCCGCGTGGCGGTCGAGCCGAACCAGGGCGCGGGCGAGCTGGTACTTCACCGCCGGGATGTGCGACGCGTCCTCCTTGAGGCGGATCGCCTCCTGGAACGCCTCGGCCGCCTCCGCGTAGCGGCCGGTCCGCATCAGGTCGAGCCCGCTCTGGTAGGCCTCGAGCGACAGATCGAGGTGGAACCGGTCCACCGTGTCGCGGAAGAACGCGGCCTCCGCGCGCGAGAGCTGCTCGCGCCGCAGCTCGGGCCACTGCTCGACCGCCTCGGTGCGGCGCCGCTCGCGGATGCGCCGATAGAACTGGGCGGCCGCGTTCTCGGCCCGGGCGCGCCGCTCGGCCTGGTCGTTGGCCTCGTCGAGCTCCGCCTGGAGCTCCGCGAGGCGCCCGCCGAGGCGCTCGTTCTCGCGCTCGATCTCGGCGACGCGGTAGTTGGTCGCGAGCCAGAGGCCGACGAAGGAGAGGCTCGCGAACAGGATGTACGCGATCCAGCTGTTCCACACGAAGCGCCGCTCGTAGCCGGCCTGACGCTTGGCGATGGACTTGATATCGGCCGCGAGGGAGTTGGTGAGGTTGTTCGTCTTGATGACGAGCCCGCGCGACTCGATGATCTCCTTCTTGATCTCGCGGATCTCCTCGTCGACCTCGCGCATGACTCGGCGGCGTAGCCCGCGACGCCAGGTGGGGCAAGGCCCGGACCCCGGGGGTCAGCACGCTTGACCCACGCCGGGTGCCCGGCTACCACGCGGGCCGGTCGTACCGTTCGACGGGAGTAGTGATGCATCGAACCCCCTGGACCCCCGGCGCCCCCCTCAGCACGCTGCGCCGCGTCGCGCTCGCGCTGACCGTGGTGGGCGGCCTCGCCGTGATCCCCGGCTGCGGCGGCGGATCCTGGTCGTACAACGTGGTCGGGACCGACCGCGACCCCGGCGCCGAGGGGCAGCTCCAGGTCGAGCGCATCGAGGGCGGCAACCGGCTCGTGACCGCGTCGCTGTCACACCTGACGCCCCCCAGCCGCCTCGGCGAGGGCCTGACCACCTTCGTGATGTGGTTCCGCGACGAGCGCGGTCAGTCGACCAAGGCGGGCGGCCTCGAGTACGACGAGGACTCGCGCAGCGGCCGCGCGACCGCCACCACGCCGATGACCCGCTTCGAGGTCATCGTCACTGCGGAGCGACGGGCCGACGTGGTCGAGCCCAGCGAGAACGTCATCTTCCGGCAGCGCGTACGCGCGGAGTAAGGAGCGAACGGTGGACACCTCGGACATCCGAAAGAACCTCAAGATCGTCCTCGACGGGAGCCCCTACGCGATCGTCGACCACCAGTTCGTCAAGCCGGGCAAGGGGCAGGCGTTCACCCGCACCAAGCTCAAGAACATGATCACCGGGGCGGTGCTGGAGAAGACCTTCAAGAGCGGCGAGAAGCTCGAGAAGGCCGACATCTCCGAGCGGCAGATGCAGTACCTCTACCCCGAGGGCGAGATGTACGTCTTCATGGACACGGGGACGTACGAGCAGATCCATCTCGCCAAGGACGTCCTCGAGGACACGCCGGACTACCTCCTCGACGGGATGATGGTCGACGTCCTCTTCTGGGGCGAGAAGCCGATCGGCTGCACCCCGCCGACCTTCGTCGAGCTCGAGGTCGTCGAGACCGAGCCGGGCTTCAAGGGCGACACGACGTCCAACGTGGGGAAGCCCGCGACGCTCGCGACCGGCAAGGAGATCAGCGTCCCGCTCTTCGTCAACCAGGGCGACGTCCTCAAGGTCGACACGCGCACCGGCACCTACGTCGAGCGCGTCAAGAAGTAACGCGTGAGCCCGAGCGGGCGCGAGGGAGACCGCGCGCGGACCGAGCGCGCGCTCGAGGCCTTGCGCCTGCGGGCGCGCGTCGTCCGCGAGGTCCGCGCCTACTTCGAGGAGGAGGGCTTCCTCGAGGTCGAGACGCCGCTCGCGGTGCCGAGCCCGGGGCTCGACCTGCACCTCGACGCGTTCGCGGTCGACGGCTTCGACGCGCCGCGGTGGCTGATCACGAGCCCCGAGTACCAGATGAAGCGCCTCCTCGCGGGCGGCGCCGGCCCGATCTTCCAGATCGCGCGCTGCTTCCGACGAGGCGAGCGCGGCCGCCACCACGAGCCCGAGTTCACGATGCTCGAGTGGTATCGGCCCGACGCGGGCGCCGAGGACGTGATGCGCGACACCGAGCGGCTCGTCGCCCGGGCCGCGGCAGCGATCCACGGGGAGGCCGCGATCGAGCGCGACGGCGCCCGCATCGACCTCACGCCGCCGTGGCCCCGCCACACCGTCGCGGAGCTCTTCGCGGCCCACGCAGGTCGCGCGGTGCATGACGTCTTGCCCGACGAAGAGGCGTTCTTCCGCGCGTGGATCGAGCGCGTGGAGCCTGCGCTCGGCCCCGAGCCGCGCTTCGTGACCCGCTGGCCAGCGTCGATGGCGTCCCTCGCGCGCCTCGCCGACGACGACCCGCGCTGGGCCCTGCGGTTCGAGGCCTACCTGGGCGGCGTCGAGCTCTGCAACGGCTTCGACGAGCTGACCGATCCGGTCGAGCAGCGCGGTCGCCTCGAGCGCGATCACGCGGCACGCCTCCGCGAGGGCCTGCCGCCCTACCCGATCGACGAGCGGTTCCTGGGCGCCCTCGAGGAGGGCCTGCCACCGAGCGGGGGCAACGCGCTCGGGCTCGACCGGCTGGTGATGCTGATCGCCGGCGCGGCCTCGATCGCGGACGTGATGGCCCTCCCGAGCGGGCGGCTCTGACCGGAGCGAGCGCGGGCGGCGCCCCTGGGAGCCGGGGCGACGGCCCGCTGGCAGCCCGTTGAAGAATCGACCGTGATGGATCGCGGTTGCGAGGGCGCGCCTGCGTGGCGCGGCGGGACGAGGGAATCCCGGAGGCTCCCCGCCGTGAGGCGCACGGGGAGGTTCTTCAACGGGCTGCTATCCTGCTCGCGTGAGCGGCGCGCGCGTGATCCAGCGGAGGCTGATCGGGCTCCTCGCGGGGGCGGCCCTGCTGGCGTGCCTCGCCGGCGGCTGCACCCCGGCGGTCACCGTGCGGGGCGCGGTGCTCCAGCCCGCGCGCGTCCCGATCCGGGCGTTCCCCACCATCCTCGTGGTCACGAACGCCGACCCCGACACCGAGACGCTCGCGGACGCGGTGGCGCGCCACCTCGAGGGCGGCGACTCGACCGTGCGACGGCTGCGTGAGGTCGAGCTCGATGACCTCCGCGACGCGGGCCAGGTGGCGCGGGCCACCGCGGTGGTGCGGCTGCGGGTGACCGTCACGACGCGTGAGCAGGCCCGCTGGGATCGACGGAGCGAGCTGAGCTGCGGCCCCGGCGGGTGCATCCAGCGGGCGCGCTCGGTCGTCGCGGGCGTCCCCATCGTCGTCGGCGACGTCGCCCTGGACGTGATCGACGGGCCGAGCGGCCGCGTGCTCCAGCGCGAGCGCCTGCTGGCCGAAGAGTCCGGGCCCGACGACGTCGCGGCGCGCCTCCGGGTGGCGGAGCGGCTCGTCGAGCGCGTCGGCGAGCTGGTCGACCAGCGCACCGAGCAGGTCGCGGTGCAGCTCCTGCCGCTCGAGGAGCCGGCGGTACGCGAGGCGCTCCAGACGATCGCGGAGGGTCGCTGGGGCGCCGGGCGCCGCCAGCTCGAGCGGTTCGTCGCGGGCCCGGCCTTCGCGTCGCTGCCCCCTCGGGACCAGGCGCGCGCGCTCTACGACCTGGGTCAGGCCCGGCGCTTCGACCGCTCGCTCCCGGCGGAGACGCGCTTCGACCGCGCGGCCGAGGCGCTGCGCCGCGCGGTCCGCCTCACCCCGGAGCCCCGGTTCGCCGAGGCGCTCGCCCAGCTCGACGACCACCGCCGGAGCCGCGCGATGGTGGCCGAGCAGCGCGCGGCGACGGCTCACAACTTCGCGCTCGCGGCCCGCGAGCGCGAGGCCCCGACGCCGCCCCCGAGCTACCGCTGATCGGGGGAGCCGCGCTCGGCGGCCTTGGCGGCCCGCCACCGGTCGTCGACCGCGTCGGCGTCGAGCTCCTCGAGGCGCACCCCGTCAGCCGCGGCGCCCGCCTCGAGCCGTCGAACCCGCGCGGTGAAGCGATCGAGCGCGCGCCGCAGGGCCCGCTCCGGGTCGTGGCCTCGCTTGCGTGACCAGCTCGCGATCGCGAAGAGCAGGTCCCCGAGCTCCGCCTCCTCCTCGTCGGGGCTCGCGGCCGCGTCGAGCTCGCCCAGCTCCTCGTCGATCTTGCGCCGGACCCCGGCCGCGTCCGGCCAGTCGAGCCCCACCCGAGCCGCCTTCTCCGACACGCGGCTCGCCCGCAGCAGCGCGGGGAGCGCCACCGGCACTCCGTCGAGCAGGCCTCGCCCCGCCTTCTCGCGCCGCTTGATCGCCTCCCACGCCTCGGTCACCTCGCCGCTCGTGATCGCGCCGCCCGCCGCGTCGCCGAAGACGTGGGGGTGGCGGCGCACGAGCTTGTCGGAGACGTCGCCGATGACCTCGTCCGGGCCGAACCAGCCCTCGCGCGCCGCGAGCTCCGACAGGAAGACGACTTGCAAGAGGAGATCGCCGAGCTCCTCCCGGAGCGGCTCCGGTCGTCCGTCGTCGATCGCCTCGACGACCTCGTGGGCCTCCTCGAGCACGTAGCCGCTCAGCGACGCGAAGGTCTGCTCGCGGTCCCACGGGCAGCCATCCGGGCCGAGGAGCCGCCGCATGATCGCCACCAGTCGGGCCAGGCTCGCGCCGCGGGGTTCGGTCATCGGTGGAGGGTAGCCGCTCGGGCGTCGGGATTGGGTGGGCGGCCTCGTCGTGGCACCATGGCCTCGATGCGCGCCCGGCTCGCCCTGTTCGGCCTGCTCGTCTCGCTCGGGGTCGGGTGCGACCAGGCCGAGCTGATCGAGCAGCGCACCGGGGCGATCCCGCCGTCGGCCCCGTCGCCCGACACCGAGGGCCCGGACGGCGAGGCGCGGGTCTTCCTGCTGCGCGACATGGTGCTCCGTCAGGGGATGGGGGTGTGGCGGACGCTCGGCTGGAACCTCGACGGCCGATGCACCGAGCCGCCGGAGCACCCCGACGGCGTCGACGCGGGCGGCGAGGACCCGCTCGACGGCTGGGACATCGAGTGCGTCCCGCTGAACACCGGCGATCTGCCGAGCCTCGACGGGGACGACTGCCGCGACAACAACTACGGCCAGTTCATCTCGCTCGCGCTCGAGCCGCTCGGCATCGACATCGAGGCCGACGTCCGCGAGCGCCAGCTCCAGGGGCGCCTCGCGCTGCTGATGCGGGTCACCGAGTACAACGGCACGCCCAACGACCCACAGGTCCGGGTCGAGGTGGTGCAGTCGGTCGCCGCGGTGCCGGCGGGCGGCGCCGAGGGCGACCCTTTGCGCTGGGACGGGACCGACACGTTCTACCCCGCGGCCAACGGCTTCACCGCGTCGGGTGAGCCGATCATCCTCGACCGCGTCGCCTACGTCCGCGAGTCGCGCCTCGTCATGCGGATCCCGCCGCGCTCCGACTTCGCGTTCGAGGGGCGCAACAGCGCGCTGCGCTTACGGCTCACCGGCGGCACGATCAGCGGGCGCCTCGAGGGCGACCGCCTGGAGGCCGCGGTGATCGCGGGTCGCTGGGGCGTCGCCGACTTCCTCGACGATCTCGACGCGCTCGGCGTCTGCCCGGACGACCCGCTCCGCTCGTTCGCCGAGACGGGGATCCGTGGATCCGCCGACGTGCTGAGCAACCCGGAGTCGGTCCCCGGCGGGCTCGTCCCCTGCGACGCGGTCAGCCTCGCGGTCGGCCTCACCGGCTACCCGGGCATCTGGAGCGAGGAGATCCGGCCGGGCACGATGCTCCCCGTGCTCTGCCCCTGAGAGCTGTGTCCCTGAGAGCCTCGGACGCACAGGCGCTCAGACATGCGCGTCGCCCGCGTGAAGCCGCGGCACACCCGCCAGGCCAATCGCTCGGTCGGCGCGCAGGGGCGAGGCGGTGGCGCGGAAGATGCTCGACTGGGCCCCATGCTTACTTGGAGAACCGCAAGCCTCGCGACGATCGCCCTAGCGGCGGTCGCCTGCGGCCGATCCCATCAGGTCGCCGCGATCGACCCCGCCGACCCGCCGTACTGGCTGAGCGCCACGTACCTCGGCTTCTACGCGATGACCCGGGGAGGCGCCGACCGGGACAACTGCCCCTCGGCGGAGGACGACGGGACAACGATCACCCTCGTCGGCGAGGAGTGCGAAGCGCTGGAGACAATGAGCTTCCGCGGCCGCATGACCTACCCCCGAGCAGCGGAGGAGCTCCTCGTGGTGGACGTCGAGGGGGCCATGACTTTCGAGGGCTGGACGATCATCCGCCGGCACCCCGAGTGCCCGGAGCTCGGCGACCGGACGTTCGAGATGACCCTGGACGGAGTCATCACCAGCCAGCCGATCGCCCCCCGCGGGACGCGCTTCACCATCGACGTCACCGAGCGCGGTGAGGAGGTCGTCGACGACTGCGAGCTGCGGGAGGTCGACCGCGTCGTGCAGTACGCCGGCGAGCTGCTCGGCGAGCCCGAGCACCAGGTCTGGAACGGGAGCGGGGTCTGGAGCGACATCGACGGCCGCTTCGAGGCCGAGACGGTGGACCAGGTCTTCGACGAGGCGATCTGCGTGAGCGAGGCGCTCTCCGGCTTCACGCGCGTCCGGGGCGAGTCGGAGGCGGTCTTCACCTACGACGGGGCCACCGACTGCGACGAGGACTCGACCGTCACGTGGACGCTGGATGGTGAGCCGCAAGGCGAGCTGTCGGGGGTCAGCTGCGCGGTGGGGCGGCTCCCGGGCTCGCGCGGGCCGGCGGCGCTCGTGCTCGGCGGCCTGTTCGCGCTCGCGTGGCGAGGTCGCCGGCGGCGTCGCTCTTGCTGAGCTGAGCCGACCGCTGAGCCGGAGCGCTGAGCCGGACCGCGGACACGAGGGCGCGGGTCTCCTTGGCGCCCTCGGCCCTCACGTCGACGGGGCGGCGCTCAGCACTGCCCGTCGCGACCCGAGTCGCGGCGGCAGGCGCCGGGATCCGGCGGCGCGTCCTGGAGGCAGGACTCCATCCCGCTCATCCCACGCTCCCCGATGCACCGCGCGAACCGGCCCGCGCAGCGGTCGACCGCCGCCGCGTCCGGGCACTGGTAGAACGCGCCGTTCACGCAGCAGTGGGCCTGGGTGCCGCCGCCGCCTCCGCCGCCTCCGCCGCCTCCGCCGCCTCCGCCGCCTCCGCCTCCGCCGCCACCCTGAGGCGCGCCTCCGGGTCCGCTGGCCGGGTGGGGCTCGTTCACGCTCGCGCGCATCCGCGCCGCGTTGGCCTGGGTCCGCGCCTGGTTCTGGGCCATGAACGCGCCAAGGCGCGCCATCTGCTCCTCCTGCGCGGCCCGCTCGGCGGCCTCGCGCTCCTGCCGGCGCTGCTCCTCGATCGCCCGGCGCTCCTCCTCGATGGCGCGCTGCCGGACGATCTCCACCTCGGCCACCCGCGCCGCCGCCATGAGCTCGCCGGCCAGGGTCTCCGCGTTCGCGAGGGCCTCCTCCTGCTCGGCCGGCGTGAGGTCGTCGCGGACGCGGACGCTCCCGGCGACCCCGCGCCGCCCCGCCGCGAAGCTCACGGTCGAGCCGAGCGCGGGGTCGAGGACGATCCGAACGCTGCGCCCCTCACGGGTCCGCGACACGAGGCCCCGCTCGCGCGCCACCTGGTCGAGCGCGGCGAGGAGGTCGGTGGGATCCTCGCGCGGCTCGACCAGGACCTGCCGCCCCACCCCGCCGCAGGACGCGGCGACGGTGAGCGCGAGGAGGCCGAGGAGCAGCGATCGAGGGGCGGAGCGAGGCAGCGTCGAGGCGTTCATGCGGGCCAGGCTGCGGCGCGCCCCCGGCCCTCGCCACGAACGGGCGATGTCCGATGATGTCCGTTACGTTCCGCGGCGCGCATGACGCTGCCTCTCTGGTGCCGGGTCCCCAACCCGCCCGCGTTCTTCGTGGGACGCGAGGCCGAGCTGGCGCGGCTCGAGGCGGTGCTCGAGCGCGGCCACGCGGCGCTCGTCGCGGGGCCGGCCGGGGTCGGCAAGAGCGCCCTGGTGGCCCAGCTCGTCGATCGCCTCGCGCCTGAGCGCGCCCTGTTCGTCAGCGTGGGCGCCCGCGACGGCTCGGGCGTGTACCGGCCTCTCCTCCGGGCGCTGGCCCAGGCGATCGATCTCCCCGCCGCCGATGTCTTCGCGTCCGCGTCGACCGACGAGGATCGGCTCACCCGGGCGATCGACCTGGCCGACGCGGCCGCCGACGTCGTGGTCGTCGAGGATCTCCACCACGACCCCGAGGGGGCGCGGCTCGCCGAGGCCGCGGCCGCCCACGCCCGCCGGGCGCGCTGGCTGTTCACCGGCCAGGCCGGGGCCGAAGACGACCACCTGTTCACCCTGCGGCTCGGTCCGCTCGACGCCGCGACTGCGCGGGAGCTTGCGGCCCGGCTCGCTCCCCAGGCCACGCCGCGCGACCGAGCCCGCGCGGTGCGTCGCAGCGCCGGCCTCCCGGGCGCCCTCGGCCGCGCGCTGAGCCACGGCGGCCTGAGCGGTGGTCCCGAGGAGTCCCCCCTGACCGCCGAGGAGCGCGCGGCGCTGGGCCTCCTCGGGCACCTCGTCCGCCCGGTGCGCCCGGCCGCCCTGCCCATCCAGCGCGAGGTCCTCCGCGCGCTCGAGGCGCGGGGCTTGCTCCTGATGCGCGGCGGCGGCGTCGTGCTGCCCGAGGCGGCCGGCCCGCGCGCGGCGCCCCTGCCGCTCGACAGCCCCCAGCTCGAGCCGCTGCTCGAGGCCCTGGCCGGCGATCCCGAGGCCGCGCTCGAGGCGATCCGCCTGCGCCTCGCGCGGGCCGAGGTCGCGGCGGGCCGCGCGCTCCTCGACGACCACGGCCCGCGGCTGCTCGACGAGGGCTTCACGCGCGAGCTGCGCGCCGCGCTCGAGCAGGCCCCCGCGAGCGCCGAGCCCGCGATCGCCGCGTGGCGGCTCCGGGTCCTCGCCGAAGACGGCGACCCGGCCGCCCTCGCCTCGCTCGATCCGCCGCCGGCGGACGCCGACGTGCCGACGCGCTTCGCCTACCTCAAGGCGCGCTACGCGCTCGAGGATCGCGGCTGCGTGCCGCTCGCGGACGAGGTCGCGGAGGCGGCCGCACGCGCGGGGGACGAAGAGCGGGCCTGCGAGGCCGCGTTCATGGCCGCCTCGCTCGAGATGCTCCGGGGGCGGCTCGACGAGGCGGAGCAGCGGCTCGCGCGCGCCCGCCCGGCGAACGCGTCTCAGGCGCTCCACCGGCTGGCGGTCCAGGCGATGATCGCGGGGCAGCGCGGCGACCGCTCGAGCGCCCAGGCCATCGCCGCGCGCCTGGAGGCCGACCTGCCAAGCCTGCGCGGCCACGCGCGCGCGTCCCTCGGCTACAACCTCGGGGTCATCCTCTACGGCCTCGGCGAGCCCTACCGCGCGGCGCGCCTCTTCGCGTCGCTCTTCCCGGAGGACGAGCTCGCCACCTCCGCCCTCGTGAGCCGCCGCGCGCTCGAGCTCGACGCGCACCTCACCGTGCTGAGCGGCAACCTGCCCCGGGCCCGTCGCGTCCTCGCGCGGCTGCGGCGGATCGTCCCCGCGGGCACCCCGATCGACGCCCGGAGCGCGCTGATCGGGACCACCGTCGACCTCCTCCAGGGCGACTACGAGGCGTGCGAGCGGGCGCTGCGGCGAGGGCTCGCGCTCGCCGAGGGCTACGGCGGGGTCGAGGACACCTCCTTCGCGCTCAAGCGGGCGGCCCAGCTCGCCTGGCGCCGGGATGCAGCCCCGACCCATCACGCGGGCGCGCTGCCGCTGGGCGACGCGGCCCGCGCCTGGATCCACCTCGCGACGCTCGCCCGCCATGGGGCAGCCCCCCCGTGGGCCGCGTCGCCCGATCCGTCGCCAGAGCTGGCCGACCTCGAGACCCTGATCGCGGCCGTCGAGGCGCGGATCGCCGGGAACGCCGCGCCCGCCCGCGGCGCGCCCCTCCCCATCGACCCGAGCCGCCCGATGCCGCACCGCCTGCTCACCGGTGGGTTGGCGGCCCAGCTCCGAGTCACGGGCGGGATGACAGCGGCCGAGGCGCCCGCGCTCGACGAGCTGCGCGCCCTGGCGGAGCAGGCCGACGCCGCCCCGCTCGCGACCGAGCTCGCTCGGTTCGCCGCCGCCGCCGCGGGCGACGCCGCGCCGACGATCGAGGCCTTCCGCGCCGGCGAGCCGCTCGCGACCCGCGTCGTGTGCGGGCCGGCGGAGGACGACGGCTGGCTGCGCGCGACCCTCGCGACCGCCCTGCGCGCCCGGCTCGGGTGGGCCACCTCGTTCGGCCCCGCGGCCCGCGACGCGCTGGTGGTGGACGCCCCGCGCGCCGAGGTCCACGGTCCCGGGGGCGCCCGGGTCGGCACGCGCGCAGGGGCGATCGGCCTGTCGCTGCTGCGCGCGCTCTCGGCCCGTCCAGCCGGCGCCGACAAGGAGACGCTGAGCCGGGAGGTCTGGGGCGGGCCCGACTATCACCCGCTGCGCCACGACAACCGGCTCCGCGTCGCGGTCCGCAAGCTGCGCCGCTGGCTCGCGCCCCTCGTCGGCGAGGACGCGCTCGTGCGCACGCTCGAGGACGGCTACGCGCTCGCCCACCCGGTGATCTGGTCGGGCCCCGCGCCGGACTGAGCGCAGGGCCGCTACTCGGGCTCGCGGATGCCGAGGTGGTCGAGCGCCGCCCTCAGCGCCTCGACGCGCGGGGCGGCCTCGGGATCGGTCCGCCAGCCGGGCAGCAGCTCGCGCGCGAGGCGCCACGCGACCGTCTGGGCCTCGCCGAGATCGAAGCGCCACGGGGAGCTCGCCGCGAACGCGGCCACGTCGCGGAGCCGCGCCCAGACGGCGAGGTCGTCGGGCGCCTCGCGCGCGGCGGCCACGCAGGCCTCGAGCGTCTCCTGCAGGGCCGCGCCGAGCGCCACCGGGTCGAGCGCCACCCCGGCCTCCGCCGACTCGTCGACGAGCCGCTCGACCACCGCCAGGTCGACCGCGTCCCCCGCCGCGACCGCGGCTCGCAACCTCGCGTGCACCGTGTACGCCGCCGCCGCGTGGAAGGCGCCGGGGAGCGGCTGGCCGAGGCTCGAGACGAAGCGCATGAGCGGCGCGACCCCGTCGTAGACCGCCTCGAAGGTCTGCTCGACCTCGCGCGTCCGATCGGCGAGGAGCCGGCCGAGGATCGCGGCCTGCGCGTCCTGGAACAGCGAGCGCAGCGTGAACCGGCGCTCCACGTCGAAGTGGCGGTCGATCTGCCGCACCACCTCGGAGAGGTCCGCCCGGTAGAACGGCGGCGTCAACGCGCCGTGCATCGCCACGTGGTGAGCGGCGTGCTCGAACGGCCGCAGACCGCCCATCACGTTGTGGTCGCCGAGGTGGAGCACCGCGAAGCTCAGATCGCGCGCCTCGCCCGTGATCCGCGAGCGCACCGTGAGGCGCCCGGTCGCGAGGCGGCTCGGCCCGCTGCGCGCGACGTCGTGCTCGATCAGCGCGCCCTCGTAGCCCTCGGTGACCCAGCTCCGGGTCGAGTCCTCGAACACGCTCGCGATGGCGAAGTTGGCGCCGACGTCCTCGAGCGCGACCTGGGACGGCAGCACCAGCTCGCGGTAGACGCCGTCGACGTCGCCGAACGCCTCGCGGTTGCTCGGCGCCTGCGCGAGCCGCTCGCGGAACGCCGGCTCGAGGTCGCGCCCGAAGAGCTGCGCCCCGAGCTGGATGGCGCGCGCGGCGTAGCGCAGCACCTGGACGGTCTCGAGCCCGCTCGGCTCGTCGAAGAACCACCCGCAGCTCGTGTACATGAGCATCGCGTGGCGCTGCAGCTCCAGCAGCTCGAGCGCCCGCCGCCGCGACGCCTCGCCGCCGTCCCCGCGGCCGTGCGCGGCGAAGAACGCCGACTCGGCCTCCGGCCCGCGGTCGAGGAGCACGTCGATGTAGGCGTCGCGCGCCTCCCACGGATCGTCGAGGACCTCGGCCGCCGCGCGCTCGTAAGGCCCGCGAAGCTCGTCGCGCAGCCAGTCGAGCGCGTCGCGCAGCGGCCCGCGCCAGCGCTGGTGCCAGCCTGTGCCTGTGTTGCAGCCGCAGTCGGACCGCCAGCGCTCGACGCCGTGCGCGCAGCTCCACGAGGTGCGCTCCTCGATGCGCGCCTCCCAGGTCGGCGGCATCAGCGTCAGCGCCTGCCCGTAGTTGGTCAGCGTGACGTTCGGGTCGTCCTCGAACGCCCGCAGCGCCACCGCGAGCGCCATCTCGCCGTAGGCGTGGTGGTGACCGTAGGTCTCGCCGTCGGTCGCGATGTGCGCGAGCTGGTGGTCGCCGCGCGCGTCGAAGAGCCCGCCGATTCGCCGGGCGAAGCGGTGCCCGTCGTCGAGGAGGCGCTCGAAGGCGACCGCGCGAGAGACCGGGCCGTCGTAGAAGAACAGGTCGATCGAGCGCCCCGACGGGAGCGGCGCGCGGTAGGGCCGGCGCGGATCGACTCGCTGGCCGCGCACGTCGGCCCAGGCGCCACCGGGGGGCCGCACCTCCCGGCACTGGTGTGGCGCGAGGATCGTGTAGCGCACCCCCGCCTCGGCGAGCACCTCGAGGCTCTCCGTGTCGACCGCGGTCTCCGCCAGCCACATGCCCTCGGCGGGTCGTCCGAAGCGGCGCTCGAAGTCCCGGAGGCCCCAGCGCACCTGGGTGACCTTGTCCCGCCGATCCGCGAGCGGGAGGATCATGTGGTTGTAGACCTGCGCGATCGCCGAGCCGTGGCCGCCGAAGCGCTCCGCGCTCGCCGCGTCGGCCGCGAGGATCGCGGCGTAGACGTCGGGCCGCGCGCGCTCCATCCAGCTCAGCAGCGTCGGCCCGAAGTTGAAGCTGATGCGCTCGTAGTTGCTCTCGATGCGCGCGATGCGCGCGCCCTCGAGGATCCGCGCGTGCGAGTTCGGCGCGTAGCACTCCTCGGTGACCCGCGCGTTCCAGTCGTGCGAGGGCCACGCGCTCGGCTGGCGCTCGACCGCCTCGAGCCACGGGTTCTCGCGCGGCGGCTGGTAGAAGTGCCCGTGGACGCAGACGAGGCGCCGGCTCACGACGCGCCGGGGGCGCGGAGCATCACCGCGGCGAGGGGCGGGAGCGTGAGGCACAGCGAGAACGCCCGACCGTGCGCGGGCACCGGCTCCGCCTCGACCCGCCCGAGGTTCCCGACCCCGCTGCCGCCGAAGGCCTCCGCGTCGGTGTTGAGGATCTCGCCCCACTCGCCCGCCTCGGGCACCCCGACGCGGTAGTCGTAGCGGACGACCGGGGTGAAGTTGATCGCGACCGCGATCGGTGGGGCGCCCCCCGCTCCACGCCGGAGGTAGCAAAGCACGCTGCGCTCCGAGTCGCTCCCGTCGACCCACTCGAAGCCGCCCGGATCCGCGTCGCCCTCGTGGAGCGCGGGCTCCTCGCGGTAGCGGCGGTTCAGCTCGGAGACGAGCCGCATCACCCCGGCGTGGGCGTCCTCCTCGAGGAGGTGCCAGTCGAGGCTCGAGTCGTGGCCCCACTCGCGCCACTGCGCCAGCTCGCTCCCCATGAACAGCAGCTTCTTGCCGGGCTGCGAGTACATGTAGGCGTAGAGGAGCCGAAGGTTCGCGAACTTCTGCCAGCGGTCGCCCGGCATCTTGTTGAGCAGCGAGCCCTTGCCGTGGACGACCTCGTCGTGGCTCAGCGGCAGCACGAAGTTCTCGTGGAACGCGTAGAGCGAGCGGAACGTGAGCTCGTTGTGGTGGTAGCGGCGGTGCACCGGGTCCCGCTGGAGGTAGCGCAACGTGTCGTGCATCCATCCGAGGTCCCACTTGAGCCCGAAGCCGAGCCCGCCCATGAAGGTCGGCCGCGAGACCATCGGCCAGCTCGTCGACTCCTCCGCGATCGTCTGGACGCCCGGGACCTGCTCGTAGACCGCCTCGTTGATCTGCCGGAGCAGCGCGATGGCGTCGTAGTCCTCGCGCCCGCCGTCCTCGTTGGGCGTCCACTCTCCGGGCCCGCGCGAGTAGTCGAGGTAGAGCATCGACGCGACGCCGTCCACGCGCAGGCCGTCGGCGTGGTAGCGCTCGAGCCAGAAGCGCGCGCTCGAGACGAGGAAGCTCCGCACCTCGTGGCGGCCGTAGTTGAAGATGCAGCTCCGCCAGTCCGGATGCAGGCCTCGCTCGCCCGCGTGCTCGAAGAGGTGGGTCCCGTCGAAGAGCGCCAGGCCGTGGGCGTCGTTCGGGAAGTGGGCCGGCACCCAGTCGAGGATCACCCCGATCCCCTCCTGGTGGAGGTGATCGATGAGGAACATGAGGTCCTCGGGCTTGCCGAAGCGGTGGGTCGGCGCGAAGTAGCCGGTGACCTGGTACCCCCACGAGCCGCCGAAGGGGTGCTCCATGACCGGGAGCAGCTCCACGTGGGTGAAGCCGAGCTCCTTCACGTGGGCGGCGAGGCGCGGCGCGAGCTCGCGGTAGCCGAGCGGCCGGTCGGCCTCTTCGGGCACCGTGCGCCACGAGCCGAGGTGGACCTCGTAGATGCTCATCGGCGCGTCGAGGCCGTTGCGGGCCTCGCGCTCCTCCATCCAGGCGCCGTCGCCCCACGCGTAGTCGAGCTCCCACACGATCGAGGCGGTCCGCGGCGGCGTCTCGTGGAGGAAGCCGAACGGGTCGGCCTTGAGGTGCACGTGGCCGTCGGCGCCCTGGATGAGGAACTTGTAGAGCGCGCCCGGGCCGACGCCACGGACGAACCCCTCGAACACGCCGCTCGAGGCGCGCGGCGCGAGGGGGTGCGCGTCGTCGGTCCAGTCGTTGAAGTCGCCCACCACCGAGACCCCGCGCGCGTTCGGCGCCCAGACCGCGAAGTGCGTGCCCGGCTCCCCGTCGGCGTCGAAGCCGACGTGCGCGCCGAGGTGCTCGTCGAGGCGCTGGTGGGTGCCCTCGTTGAAGAGGTAGACGTCCTGGTCGGAGAGCCTCGAGGTGACCATCGCCGCGCACTCTTAGCAGCCCGGCGCGGGCGCGCACCGTGACAGTTCTCGTGGTGCGCGTCGTTGCCGGGGGCCCGCGGGGGTCGCATCCTCCGCGGGTGTCGCGCGGCGAGTCACCGAAGTCCACGCCCCGCGTCGGCGCGATCGGCGTCTGGTCGGTCTTCCTCATGCTGCTGGTCGGCGTGATCTGGCTCGTCGCGAGCCAGACCCACGGCTGCGGCGCGGAGGTGCCCGAACCGGCGCCCCCGTTCGCGGGCGCGGCCGCGCGGGTCGCGGAGCTCTCCTGGCGCGACTGCGTGGACCCCCCCGTCACCGCCGGCAGCCTGCGCGCGCGCCTCCTCGCCCGGGGCTACCAGCCCGCTGACACCGCCCCGCTCGAGGTCGAGCTCCCGTTCGACCGACCGGTCGAGGGCCTCGCCGGAGCCTGCGGGGTCGCGCTCGTGGCCGGGGCTCCCGGGGCCAGCCTCACCGCGGTCGCGGCCGGGGACGGCCCCGGCCGCGCTCCCTGCGCGTCCCCCTTCGCCGCGGTGGGGGTCTGCGGCGAGGATCGGCTCCGGCTCCAGGGCGTCGGTCAGGCCTCGGTCTACGCTCTCCTCTACCCGGGGCTCACCGCGGGAGACCCTGCGCGCACCGGCCTCCCGGCCGACGTCCTGCTCGCCCACGCCGAGGCCGAGCACCTGTGGGCCCTCAGCGGCTGGAGCCCGTCGGGGCCGGCGCTGCGCGTCCCGATCGCGGCTGGCGCGAGCCGCTGGGCGCCGCCCACTCCCGCCTCGGGGTGCGCGCGCTTCGTGATCGTGGGCGAGGGGCTCTCCTACGGCCAGACCGCGTGGGAGGGCATCCCCTACGCCTACGA
>JAUHXR010000029.1 GCA_030426845.1 Polyangia bacterium
GTCACCCGCCGCGGCCCCAGACGCGCCCCGACCACTGGCCTCGCCGCCGCCGACGACCGCGACCGTGCCATCAGCGCCGGCCTCGTCGGGCTGGTCGCCGGCGGCGCGGCCGGCGGCCGTCGCCCCACCGCGCTCGGCGCCGCCATCGGCGCGCGCCGCGAGCGCCTCACCCCCCTCGCCCGCCTCGCCGCCCGTCGCGCCGTCGGCCGCGCCAGCCACGGCCTCGGTCGACCCCGCCGCCCGCAGAACCAGCGCGCCGCGCCCCACCCAGCCGAGGCCGAAGCCGAGGACGAGCGCGGCCAGCCCGACCGCGAAGATGCGTCGGTCCTTCATCGGTCGAACATCTCGTTGACGGGCACCACGGTGATGCGCTCGCGCGGGATACCGAGCGGGTACGCGACGATCTGTCGGTCGTCCTCCTGGACGCGCGCGCTGACCTCGCTCTGGTAGGTCACCGGCGAGGCCGCCTCGGTCGCGATCGCCTCGGCGAGCCCCTCCGCGTCCGAGGCCACCGCCGCGATCGAGAGCCGGCCCGGATCGAGGTGACGGCTCAGCGCGGCGTTGAGCTGCTCCACCGTGAGCTCGCGCCAGGCCGCGCGGAGCCGCTCGAGGTACGGCGCGTCCACGCCGTAGAAGGCGTCGTCCATCGCGTAGCCGAGGCGACGGCTGGCCGTCTGGAGGTAGAGCGCGAAGTAGTTCTCCGCGAACGTGCGCACGTGATCGAGCTGCGCCTGGGTCAGGCCCTCGGCCGCGAGGCGCCGCAGCTCGCGCACCGCGAGGCGGATGGCGAAGTGCGCGGTCTCGGGTCGCAGCGGCCGCAGCCAGATGGAGAAGTACTGCTGGCGCCGCGCGTCGTTCGGGACGGGGAAGCGCGACCAGCCCTCCTGGGTGAAGTGCTCGGCGTAGGCGTAGTCGCCGTAGTTGAGGCCGCGCTCGCCGCGGATCTCCTGCATGAGGCGCCCGACGAACTGCCGGTGCTGGCCGAGCCACGCGGTCGCGAGGAGCACCGCGGGGTAGTCGGGGTGATCGCGGGTGAGGTCGTAGGCGAAGCCCATCGAGACCGCGACCGCCCGCGCGTCCGGCTTGTGCACGATCAAGACCCGCGGCGCGGTCACCTCCGGGGGCGCCGGCAGCTCCGCGCGGCCGAGGCACGCGTCGCCGGTGAGCCGCCCGACGTCGCGCTCGACCCGGGCCGCGAAGCCCTCGGGGACGTCGCCGGTGATGCCGATCGTGGCGCGCCCCGCGCAGAAGAGCTGCCCGCGGTGCGCCCGCGCGTCGTCCACGCGCACGCGGCGGAGCCCGGCCTCGGTGCCGACCGCCGGGTGACCGTAGGGGTGACCCTCGTAGAGCATCGCCTGGAGCGCCTGCTTGCCGAGCTCCTCGTCGCGCGCGCTGCGCAGGTCGACGGTGAGCGCGTTGAGCGCCTGGTCGCGCACCCGCGCGAAGTCCGCCTCGCCCATCCGCGGCCGCGTGAGCACGTCGCGGAGCAGCGGGTAGAACTCCTCGAGGTGGTCGCGGTGGACCTGGCCGACGAACGCCGTCTCGTCGCGCGAGACGAACGCGCCGATCGAGGCCGCCATCGGGTAGAGCCGATCGCTGAGCTCGGCGTAGCTGAGCTCGCCCGCGCCGCCCTCGGCCATGAGCGTCGCCGTGAGCTGGGTGAGGCCCTCGCGGCCGGGCGCGTCCGCGGCCGAGCCGGCGTCGAAGGCGACGCGCAGGGTCACCACCGGCGACGCGTTGCGGTCCACGATCACGCGAGGCCCGTCCGCGAGCGGCTCGCGGCGGCGCGGCGCGTCGCCGGCCAGGGTGTGGTCCGCGCGATCCTCGAGCCGCGGGTACTCGCGCGGCGCGGGGCTCGCGCCGCCGCAGCTCGTGAGCGCGAGGAGCGCCCCGGCAACGACCGCGCGCCTCACGACGCACCTCCCGCCGACGCGTCGGCCTCGGTCGGCGCGTCCGCCTCGGCCTCGCCGTGCGACAGCGTGACCGCGAAGCGGCGCCCCGCCCCGAGGTACTCGCGCGCGACCCGGGCGACATCCTCCGCCGACACCTGCGCGAGCTCCGCGAGGTAGGCGTCGAGCGTCGACAGCTCGCCCGAGACCGCGAGGGTGTGGGCGATCAGCTCGGCGACGTCGGACGGCGTCTGCAGCTCCGTGAGCATCGCGTAGCGGACGTGCGACTTCACCGCCGCGAGCCGCTCCGCGTCCACCTCGCCCTGGCCGAGCGCGTCGAGCGCGGCCTGCATCTCGCCGATCACCGCGTCGGCCGACTGGCCCTCGGTGAGGATCGCGTGGGCCACGAAGAGGCCGGGGTCGACGTTGCGATCGTCGGCCCAGCTCCCGAGCTCGATCGCGCGGCGCTCGTCCACCACGAGCCGCTGGTAGAGCGGGCTCGGCTCGCTGAACGCGAGGCCGTGGACCACCCGGAGCGCGGCCGAGGTGCGCAGCGCGGCCGCCCGATCGGCGGGGCGACGGCCCGAGACGAAGGACGGCGTGCGCCAGCCGACGAGGAGGCGGGGGGTCGACGGCGCGGGCCAGTCGATGTGCACGCTCCTGCCCGCGGTCGGTTCGGGCTCGGTGGGGACCCTCGGTCGATCCCGGCGCCCGCGCCAGCCGGTGTACTGCGCGCGCACCGCGGTCATCAGCGCGTCGTGGTCGACGTCCCCGGCCACGATGATCGTGCAGTTGTCGGGGGTGTAGAAGCGCCGGAAGAAGCGCCGCGAGTAGTCGTAGCGCTCGGGCATCGCCTCGATGTCGCGCAGGTAACCGAGCGTGGTGTGCCCGTAGGTGTGCCGGGTGAACGCGATCTCGGAGAGCGACTCCCACATCCTCAAGAGCGGGTTGGACACGCTCGTGTCGTACTCGCCGCGCACCGCGCCGGTCTCCGTCCGGAACTGCTCCTCGCTGTACGAGAGGCGTTGAAACCGGTCGGCCTCGAGCTCGACCACCTGGCTCAGCACGCCAGCCGGCGCGGTGACGGTGTAGAGCGTGAAGTCCTGCGTGGTGTACGCGTTGTTGTCGGCGCCGAAGCCCTGAATGGTCTCCTCGTAGCGCTCCTGCGGGAAGCGCTCGGTGCCGCGGAACATCATGTGCTCGAAGAGGTGCGCGAAGCCGGAGTGGCCGTCCTCGACCTCGTCGCGCGAGCCCACGCGCACGAGGGTGTAGTAGGCGACGATCCCGGGGCTGTCGGTGCGCGCGCTGATCACCGTCAGCCCGTTGGACAGCCGCTCGACGCGGGGCGCGCTCGGGAACACGTCTTGCGCCGAGGCCGCGGCGGGCAGGCACGAGAGCGCGGGCGGGAGCAGGAGCGCGGCGAGGACGAGGCGACTGAACAGGACTCTCATCGGACCTCCAGGAAGCCGGGGTCGTAGCCCTCCGGCGGGGCGAAGCCGAGCAGGAACAGGAGCGAGGCGGCGACGCTGGTGAGGCCGCGTGCGCCGCCGCCCGCGATCGCGAGCGAGGCCCCCGGCGCGTAGACGTGGCAGGGGACGGGGTTGAGGGTGTGGCTGGTCTTGGCCTTGAACGAGCCGTCCGGCTTGCGCTGCGGCTCGCCGGTCTTCTTGTCGAGCTCGTACATCAGGTCGGCGTTGCCGTGATCGGCGGTGACGAGCAGCGCGCCGTCGAGCCGACGGATGACGGGCAGGAGCCGTCCGAGGCACAGGTCCACGGCCTCGACCGCGAGGATCGCCGCGTCGCGCACCCCGGTGTGGCCGACCATGTCGCCGTTCGCGTAGTTGACGCGCGCGTGGCGGTGCCGGCCGGTCTCGAGCTCGTCGATGAGGCGGTCGGTGATCTCCGCCGCCTTCATCCAGGGGCGCTCCTCGAAGGGCCGCCGGTCGCTCTTGATCTCGACGTAGGTCTCGAGCCCCGGGGCGAAGGGATCGGTGCGGTTGCCGTTCCAGAAGTAGGTCACGTGGCCGTACTTCTGGGTCTCGCTGATCGCGAGCTGGCTGACCCCGCTCGCCGCGAGGTGCTCGCCGAGGCTGCCGTCGATCTTGGGGGGCTCGACGAGGAAGTGGCGCGGCAGGTGGAGGTCGCCGTCGTACTGCATCATCCCCGCGTAGAACACGTCGGGGCGTGGGCCACGGTCGAACGCGTCGAAGTCGTCCTCCTCGAACGCCCGCGTGATCTCGAGCGCGCGGTCGCCCCGGAAGTTGAAGAAGAGCACCGCCGCGCCGTCGCGGATCGGGCCGACCGGGCCGTCGTCGTCCGCGATCACGAAGCCGGGCAGGTCCTGGTCGATCTTGCCCGTGCGCTCGCGCAGGGTCTCGACCGCCTCGCGCAGGCTCCGGAAGCGCTCGCCCTCACCGCGCACGTGGAGCTGCCAGCCGCGCTCGACCATGTCCCAGTCGGCCTCGTAGCGGTCCATCGTCACGATCATCCGCCCGCCGCCCGACGCGACGCGGAAGTCGCGCTCGGCGCTCTCGTTGATCTCGGCGAGCACCCGCTCGAGCTGGTCGACGTACTCGAGCGCGCTGGTCTCGGGGACGTCGCGTCCGTCGAGGAGCGCGTGCACGCGGGCCTTCGAGACGCCCTCGTTCGCTGCGCGCCGCAGCAGCGCGAAGAGGTGATCGACGTGGCTGTGCACGTTGCCGTCGCTCAGGAGCCCGAGGAGGTGCAGCGGCTCGCCGCTCTCCTTCACCCGGGCGATCGCGCGGCGCCAGGCATCGCCCTCGAAGAGCGCGCCCGAGGCGATGGCCTGGCCGACGAGCTTCGCCCCCTGGTCGAACACGCGCCCCGCGCCGAGCGCGTTGTGGCCGACCTCGCTGTTGCCCATGTCATCGTCGCTCGGCAGCCCGACCGCGGTGCCGTGCGCGGTGAGCGCGAGGGTCGGCGCCTCTCGCGCGAGCCGGTCGAGGTGCGGGGTGCGCGCGAGCCACACCGCGTCGGACTCGTCCCGCCGCCCGATGCCGACGCCGTCCATCACGACGCAGACGACGGGCCCCTTCACGCCGGAGAACTGGGGGTGGGCTCGGAGCGAGAGGTCGGCCATCGCGCGCGGTTGTAGCAGCCCCCGCCTCGCGCCGCGACGCCCGGCGCGTCGGCTCCGCGAGGGCTCAACCCTCGGCCGGCCCCTCGCCGAGGTCGCGGCGGGCGGCGTAGAGCGCCTTCCAGGCCGCGCCCCCGGGGCCGCGCACACGCTGGGCGAGGTAGCGGCGGAGGCGCGCGAGGTCGTCGGGGTCCTTGGCCACCGCGCCCGCGAGGTGGGCGACCAGGTCGCCGGGGGTGGCCGGGCCGCTGCCCCCGAAGTGCGCGGCCACCCCGACCGCCTGCGCGACCGCGACGCACTCCGCGGTCGACATCGCGGCGCTCATCCGGTCGCTCGAGGCCCCACCCTCCGGGTCGCCCGCGCGCAGCTCGCGGAACACCGTGACGAGCACCTCGAGCACGTCGCCTGGCAACCCCTCGGGCACCCCGCTCCGCGCGAGCAGCCGCGTCGAGCGCTCCTCCACCAGCGCGAGCTCCTCGTCGAGGTCGGCGATCGGGAAGACCGTCTCGAAGTTGAAGCGCCGCTTGAGGGCCGCGCTCATCTCGTGCACCCCGCGGTCACGCGTGTTCGCGGTCGCGATCACGTTGAAGCCCTCCCGCGCGAAGAGCGTGCCGTCGTCGCCGAGCTCCGGGATCGCGAGCGCCCGCTCGCCGAGCACCGGCAGCAACGTATCTTGCACCTCGAGCGGGCACCGCGTGATCTCCTCGAAGCGCACCACGCGGCCGGTGCGCATCCCGGTGTGGACCGGCCCCGGCACGAGCGCGCGCGGCGACGGCCCCTCGGCGACGAGGAGCGCGTAGTTCCACCCGTAGCGCACCTGGTCCTCGGTCGTCGCGGCCCCGCCCTGGATCGTGAGCGTGGAGCAGCCGCTGATGGCGGCCGCGAGCAGCTCACTCAGCCACGACTTGGCCACCCCGGGCTCGCCGATCAGGAGCAGCCCGCGCTCGGTCGCGAGCGTGACCATCGCCCGATCCACGAGGCTCGGCGGGGCGACGATCTTGCGGGAGATCGACCGCGAGGCGTCGCCGAGGACGAAGCGGCGCACCGCCGGCATCGACAGGCGCCACCCCGGCGGGCGGGGGCCCTCGTCGGACGCGGCCAGCCGCGCGAGCTCGTCGGCGTGCTCTACCTCGGCGGGCGGGCGCTGGATCGGCGCGCTCATCGGCGAACTCTACCAGCCGGCCAGGGAGAGAGCGCCGAGCTGGCGCGCCGGCGAGGGAAGCGCCCGCGCGGCCGCAGCGTAGGTTGCCTCGATGCCCGAGACCCCCACCCCCCGGGACCCGCTCGGGACGCGGCCCAACGCGAACACCCTGCTTCCGTCCGCGTGGACGCCCCCCGCGCTCGACCACATCGAGGCCGGCCTCACGCTCGCGCTCCGCACCCTCCGCGAGGCCGCGGCCCCGCCCGACGTGCCGGGGGTCCACGTCTTCGCGGTGCGCGACGGGCGCATCGAGGGCCGGTTCCTCCGCGCGGGGGCGGAGGAGTACCTGGTGATCGGGCGGCACGAGCGCTGCGACCTGCGGCTCGCCGCCGACCCCGCGATCTCGCTCCGGCACCTCGTGGCGCGGGTGGTCACGCTCCGGGACGGGAGCGCCGCGCTGCGGCTCCTCGACCTCTCGACCCGCTGCCCGCTCGTGCTGAGCGACGGCACGCTCCAGCGCTCGCTCGTCGGCACGGGCCCCTTCGCGGTCGGCGTCGGCTCCTACGTGATCGGCGGGGTGCCCCACGACCTCGACCGCTACGTCCGCGGCCCCGCCCCGACGGGGACCCGCCCCGGCGGGCCCTACCGCACCGCGCCCCCCGTGGTCGAGCGCGCGAGCAGCGTCCCCGACCACGCGCTCGAGTCGCCGGCCGGCCAGCGGCGCTCGCGGATCACGCTCATGCCGAGCAGCCGGATGGTCACCAGCCTCTCCGGCCTCGCGGTCGACGCCTGCGCGCAGGTCACCCTCTCGCGAGCCAGCGGCGGGAGCGGAGCGGTCGTCCTCGACCGCGAGAGCCTGGAGCTCGGGGTGCTCGTCGGCCGCGCCGAGCGCTGCCTCGACGGCCTCCGCGCGCTGATGACCATGAGCATCTCGCGCGTGCACCTCATGCTCCTCGCGGACGGTGACCGCACCTTCGCGCTCGACGTGGCCTCCACGCAGGGCACCTACGAGCGCGGGCGGATGCGCCGCGCGGTGGAGCTCACGGGACGCACCTGCGCGCTGTCGCTCGGGCAGTACGACGCGGTGCAGCTGGTCTGGCGCGCGCTCGGGTGATCCGCGCACCGAGCGGATTGGCGTGCTGGATGATCGGCGCACCGAGCTGATCGAGGCGTTGGCTGCGGCTGCGCGGGCTCGGCCCTGCGCGCCTCGGGAGAGCGGGCACGGGCGCGGGCACGGGGAGCTCGGCGCCGCGCGCCTTGCTCACCTGGGCTGATCCGCGCGCACGCGTGCCCGACCCCCGACGCCCGCGCTTGGCTGCAGCGACGGCCCGTGGTGTGCTGGCCCACGGTGGGTCGACTCCACGTCCTCGGCATCCGGCACCACAGCCCGGCCTGCGCCCGGCTGGTGCGACGGGCGCTGTCCCGACACCGGCCGTCGATCGTGCTCGTCGAGGGTCCGGCCGACGCCAACGACCGCGTGCCCGAGCTCGGCCTCGCCCACCGGCCGCCGATCGCGATCTTCAGCCACTGGACCGAAGGCCCCGGGGTGAGCGGCGCGAGCTGGACCCCCTTCGCCGACTTCTCCCCGGAGTGGGTCGCGATCCGCGGCGGGCTGCGGCGCGGCGCGGAGGTGCGCCTGATCGATCTGCCGAGCTGGGCGCTCCCGCCGGGGCCCTCGCGGCGACCGGGCGCACGCTACCTCGCCCGGCTCGCGCGCGAGCTGGGCGCAGACGGCTACGACGCGCTGTGGGACCACCTCTTCGAGCTCCCGCTCGCGCCCGACGCGCTCGAGGCGCGCCTCGCCCGCTTCTTCGAGGACCTCCGTCGCGCGGATGCCCACGACCAGCGCGCCCGCGAGGACGGCACCCGCGAGGACGGCGCCCGCGAGGACGCGACCGAGCCCACACCGCGCGCCCGCGAGGCCTTCATGGCCGGACACGTCGCGGCCGCGATGGCGCGCACCGACGGCCCGGTGCTCGTCGTGTGCGGCGGGCTCCACGCCCCGGCGTTGATCGACGCCTGGCGCGACCTGCCGGCCGAGCCACCCCCGCTCCCCGCCGGGCCGAGCGCGCGCGGGAGCTACCTCGTGCCGATCACGTTCGCCCAGCTGGATCGCGACGCGGGCTATCGCGCGGGCGTCCCGTCGCCCGGGTTCTACCAGGCGCTGTGGGAGCGCGGCCCCGAGGCGGCGGGCGACGCGATGCTCGCCGCGGTCATCGCGCGGCTGCGCGAGGGGCGGCGAGGCCCGAGCACCGCAGACCTCATCGCGGCCCGCGCGAGCGTCGAGCAGCTGCGGCGCATCCGAGGGCACGTCGCCTTGACGCGCGTGGATGTCCTCGACGGGGTCGCCTCGGCCGTCGTGACGAGGGCGCTCGACGCGCCGCTGCCCTGGACCGCGGCGCGCGCGGGCGCGGCGCCGACCGACCCCACGGTGCTCGCGATGCTCGACGCGCTGCGCGGCGATCGCGCGGGCCGCCTCGACCCGAGCACCCCGCGGCCGCCCCTGGTCGACGACGCCCACCGCCAGCTCGCGGCGCGCGACCTCGCGCTCGCCCATGGGCCGCACGAGGTCACGCTCGATCTGCGCGCGCCCGCCGACCTCGAGACGAGCCGCGTGCTGCACAGGCTCCGCGTGCTGGAGATCCCGGGCGTCGCGCGTCGGCGCGGCCCCGACGGACCGGCCGACGCGGCGGTGACCGAGCGGTGGGAGCTGTGGTCGACCCGCGAGACCGAGCGGCGGCTCGCCGAGGCGGCCGCGTGGGGCCCCGACCTCGCGCGCGCCGCGGCCGCCCGCCTCGCCCACGCGCTCGATGGCGAGGCGGCCCACCTCGAGGCCCTCGCCGGTCACCTGCTCGACGCGGCCCAGATCGGGATCGACGCGCTCGACGAGGCCGCGCTGCGCCGCGCGGAGGGCGTCGCGCGCCGGGAGCCCAGGCTCGCTCGACTCGGCCGTGCGCTCGCCCGAACCCTCGCGCTCTTCCGGCACGACCGCCTGCTCGGCGCAGCCGGCTCCCCCGCGCTCGCCCGGCTCACGCGCGCGATGATCCGACGCGCGCTCTGGCTCGTCGAGGGGGCGCGCGGCGCGGAGGCACCGACCGATCGCGACGAGCTGCGCGCGCTGGTCGGGATCCGCGACGGGCTACGCGTCGGCCACGCGCTGGGGATCGCGCCCGAGGAGGTGATCGACGCGCTCGCCCGGGTAGCCCGCGAGCGGCGGTCGCCGCCGGGGCTGCGCGGCGGCGCGATCGGGCTGCTCTGGTCCGTCAACGCCACCGACGACGCGGCCGACGACGCGGCCGACGACGTGGCCGTGGCCAACGACGTGGACGACGACGTGGCCGGCCTCGCCCTCGACGCGCTCGGCGCCGCCTCGCCGCGCACGATCGGCGAGCTGCTCGCCGGCCTCTTCGCCCTCGCGCGCGCCCGCGTCCTCGCCACGCCGGAGGTGATCGCCATCCTCGACCGTCAGCTCGCCGCGTGGCCGGAGGACGCGTGGCTCGCCGCGCTCCCCTCCCTGCGCCTCGCGTTCACGTACTTCCCGCCCCGCGAGCGCGACGCGATCGCCCGCGCGGTGAGCGGGCTCCACGGCCGCGCCGTCGCCCGCGAGCCGCTCCCCGCCGACGCGGCCACGATCGCGCGCGGCGAGGCGAGGGAGGCGCGCGTGGACGCCTGGGTCGCGCGCTACCACCTCGAGGGGCCCCGGTGACCGATCCGATCGCGCGGTGGCGGCTCGTGCTCGGTGACGCCGCGAGCGGCGCGCTCGGCCCGTGCGAGACGGACCGCGCGCGCGACGAGGCGCTCGCGTTCCTCTACGACCGCGAGGAGGCCCCGCTCGACGCGGGCCGCCGCGGCGCGACGCCGACGGAGGGCGCGACCGACGACCCGAGCCGGCTCGCCGCGCCGCGCTGGCTCGACGACGTGCACCGGCTCTTCCCGCGGGAGGCCGCGCTCCGCCTCGAGCGCGACGCGGTGGAGCGCTACGGCCTGCTCTCGCTGCTCGAGGACCCCGACGTCCTCGCGCGCGTCGAGCCGAGCCCGACCCTCCTGCGCGCGGTCCTGCGCACCAAACACCTGATGCGCCCCGAGCTGCTCGCGGCCGCGCGCGCGCTCACCGCGCGGGTGGTGGAGGAGCTCACGGCGCGGCTGCGCCCCGCGCTGCGCGACGCGCTGGCCGGGCCCCGCCGCGCCGGGGGCGCGCCGCGGCGGGTCGCGCGGAACCTCGACCTCAAGCGCACCGTCCTGACCAACCTGCGCGGGTACGACCCGGCGACCCGCCGCCTCGTGATCCGCCGCGCCCGCTTCGTCCGGCGCGCGCGCCGCCTCGGCGAGCGGTGGCAGCTCGTGATCCTCGTCGACCAGAGCGGGAGCATGCTCGGCTCGACCGTCCACGCGGCGGTCACCGCGGCGTGCCTGCACGGCCTCCCCGCGCTGCGCCGCCACCTCGTGACCTTCGACACCTCCGTGGTCGACCTGACCGCGCACGTGGACGACCCGGTCGAGCTCTTGATGCGGGTCGCGCTCGGCGGCGGCACCGACATCGCCCAGGCGCTGCGCTACGGCGCGGGCCTCCTCGAAGATCCGCGGCGCGCGCTCGTCGTCCTGATCAGCGATCTCTACGAGGGCGGCGACCCCGGCCGGGTGGTGCGCCAGGTCGAGGCGCTCCGCGAGCGCGAGGCGCGAGTCCTCGTCTTGACCGCGCTCGACGAGGAGGCGACCCCGCGATTCGATCGGGACCTCGCGCGCGCGCTCGTCGACGCGGGGGCCGAGGTGGCGGCCATGACGCCGGCGCAGCTCACCACCCTCGTCGCCGAGGCGGTGGCGGGGTGACCGGTCAGGATCGCGAGGACCTGCGCGCGCTCGACGACGACGCGCTCGCCCGGCTCGCGAGCCCCGGGCTGGTCAAGCGCGCGCGGCGCGAGCGCGCCGAGGCGGAGGCGCGCGTGCGGGTCGAGGCCGGCGCGCTGATCGGCGAGGTGGGCGCGCACCGGGTGGTGGTGGCCGCCGGGGCGGGGCTCGAGGGCGCGACTTGCACCTGCGGCGCCCGGGCCCTCTGCCGGCACGCGCTGATCGCGGTGATGGCGCTCCGCGACGCGACGCGCGAGGCCCACGATCCGCCGGACGCCGATCCCGCCTCGGAGGCCGCAGCCCTGCCGCCCGCCGACGCGATCGAGCCGCGCGTCCTCCGCGAGCACCTCGGCACGCTCACGATGCGCCGCGCGGCCCGAGCCCGCGACGCCGGGCTCGTCGCGACCGTGAGGCGGACCGGCGGGCTGAGCGTGAGCCTGCCGGCGGCCACCGTGCGCTTCCTCGTGCCCGGCGACCTCGCCTACGCGCGGTGCGACTGCCGCGCCCGGCCGCCCTGCCTCCACCTCGCGCTCGCGACCTGGTCGCTGGAGGAGGCAAGGCGTATAGCCCCGGACGCGGGGTCGGTCGAGGTCGCCCTCGGCCCGCCGCCCACGGTCGCAGCCGGCGCGCTGGACGAGGCGCGGGCGCTCGCCGAAGAGCTCCTCCTCGGCGGCGCCGACCACGCGGGCCCCGAGCTCGCGGGGCGCTTCGGCCTGGCCCGGCGCGCGCTCGAGGACGCGGGCCTCCGCTGGCCGCTCGACGCCTGCGCGGAGCTCGAGCGTGCGCTGAGCGCCTACCACGCCCGCGGGGGCGAGCACCGCGTCGAGGCGGTCGGCGCGCTCCTCACCGAGCTCCACGCGCGGGGACGCGCAGCTCGCTCGACCGACGGCGCGATCCGGGAGGGAGCGCTCGGGGCGCGCGAGCCGGCCGAGACCGCGCTCGCCGAGCTCCGGCTCGTCAGCTTGGGCGCGCGGGTGCGGCGCGTGACCGACGAGGACGGCGACGCGCGGGCCGAGGTGGAGGTGTTCTTCGTGGACCCGGGCGCGCCCGGAGCGTTCGTCTTGCGGCGCGCGTGGCCGGTCTCGCCCGACGAGCGCGGGCCGCAGCTCGCGCGGCGCGCGGCGCTGCGCGGCGTCACCCTCGGCGCGCTCGCGGCCGGCCAGGTCGTCACCCGGATCGCCCGGCGGCGGGCCGACCGCGGCCTGGAGCTCGGTCCCGGCGCGCGCGGCGACACCTCGGTCACCCCCCAGCGCGGCGCGTGGGGGACGCTCCACCCCGGCCTCCTGCCGCCGAGCGTCGACGCGGCGCTCGCCGAGCTGCGCGCGCGCCCGCCGCGCCTCGTGCGGCCGCGCGTCCTGGCCGACGCGGTGCGGGTGATCGCGGTGCGCCGCGTGCGCGACCTCACCTACGACCCGGCGGAGCGCACCCTCACCGCCGAGCTCGAGGCCGAGTGCGGTGGACACGTCACCTTGACACTCGAGCGCAGGCCCGGTCGCGAAGAGGCGGCCCACGCGGCGGTGGACGCGCTCCGGCGCGAGCCGCGCTTCGTGAGCGGCGCCGTCCGCCGCGACGGGGCCGCGCTGACGCTCGACCCGCTCGCGATCGTGACCGATCGGGTGGTGGTGCTCGACCTCGAGCCCGCCGGCGACGCCCGGCTCCCGGCCCGCGCCGCGCCGCGCCCGGCCGATCCGATCGAGGCCGCGCTCCGCGACGCGCGGCGCGCGCTCGACGACGCGGCCCACCACGGCCTCCGTCACCTGTCCCCCGCGTGGCGAGACGGCGCGGGCGCGATCGCCGACCGCCTCGCCGACCTCGGGCTGGCCACCACCGCGGCCCGCCTCCGCGCGGTGGGCGCCGCCCGCTCCGCCGAGGCGTGGCTCGAGGCCTCGACCCGGATCCGGCTCGCCCTCGAGGCGTGAGCTCCGCTCGGCGGGGCCCGGCCCGGCGGTCTGCGCGGGGGTCTCGGCGCTCGCAAATCTGCTCCCGGCGCCTCGCGCGGGGGTCTCGGCGCTCGCAAATCTGCTCCCGGCGCCTCGGGCGGGGGTCTCGGCGCTCGCAAATCTGCTCCCGGCGCCCCGCGCGGGGGTCTCGGCGCTCGCAAATCTGCTCCCGACGCCCCGCGCGGGGGTCTCGGCGCTCGCCGAGCGGGTCTGCCTCGGTCCAACCGAGCCTCTCGGCGACGCACCCGAGGCTTCGCGGCAGGCATCCCGAGCCTCGAGCGTCGCGCCCGACGGCCAGGAGAGTCGCGCCCGGGGCCTCCCCGCTCGGACCCCGCGGCCCGACGAGCGCGCCTTCGACTCGGGCGCGCGCGTCCTCGGCTCGAGGGACTGGCGTCCCTCGCGAAGAGATTCACGCCCTTCGCTTCGAGCTTCACGCCCTCGGCTTCAGAGCTCGATGTTCCAACTCGGGTGCGTCGCCGAGTCGACCGGGTGCGTGGTCGGGAGCCGAGGGCGTGGGTTCCGCGAGGCCCGGGCGAGAGCTTCGGCGGGAGTGCAGCTCGTCGTGGACGTTGCGGGCGGAGTCGGAACCCGAGCCGGAGCCGGAGCCGGAGCCGGAGCCGGAGCCGGAGCCGGAGCCGGAGCCGGAGCCGGAGCCGGAGCCGGAGCCGGAGCCGGAGCCGGAGCCGGAGCCGGAGCCGGAGCCGGAGCCGTCGGTCTCACTGGCCATGATCAAGCGAGCGCTCGGCTGCGTGGCTGGGTCAGGTCACGCGGGTCCCCGGGTGCGCCTTCGTCTGCGGAGCGCAAGCAAACTGCGGCTTGCGCACCGCAGACGAAGGCGCGGGGGGACGGCATGACCCAACCCTTCCACTCCACCGCGCTCTCGCTCTACATGGAGGTCCTTCCGCGGCTCGCTGCCGCTGGTCGGACGATCCGGGGCGCGAGCCGCAATCTCTCCTCCCAACTGAATCGCGCCGCACAGTCGGTCGCCGCCAACCTCGCCGAGGCCGCCACGCCCTGTGCGGGAAACTCGCGGAGCCGACTGGAGACCGCCTACGGATCACTCCGCGAGGTGCGCACCCACCTGCGGGTGGCCTGCATCTACGGATACCTCGAAGCCGACGAGGCCGCGGCGATCGACGCCGTCCTCGACCGGGTCGGCGCGATGACCTGGCGGCGCATCCAGAAGCGGCAGCGACGATGACCAAGCCCGCCGGGGCCGACCCGTCGACCCCGGCGCAAACACCAGCCTCGGGACGCCGAGCGCCACACGTGCACGTGCTCGTACACGTCCTCGTGGACGTGCACGTACTCTTGCTCGTCTACGAGCACAGCCGGAGCAGGAGCCGGAGCAGGAGCCGGAGCAGGAGCCGGAGCCGGGGCCGGAGCCGGAGCCGGAGCCGCCGTACGAACGCCACCTACCTTGTCGCGGACTCGCGCCCTCGAGCGACACCTGCGCGAGCCTCTCTCTCCCTCACATGAGGCCTCCGCCGGGTCAGCATGGCGTGGCTCGCGCGAAGCGCGGCCGCGACGTGCGTGCTCCTCACCAGAACCCCCGACCGCCACGTACCCGAGGGGGTGGGCCGGCGCGGCACCGTCTGCGATCCCGATACGCGCACAACCCCGCCGGCTCGATCCGCTCCGCCCTCTCCGGCCCCGCCCGACGACTTGATGCGCGCGCGGTCCGAACAAGAACCCCTCCCGATATCGCGTTAACGCGTCCCCGGCCGACAACCGCCGCCCCGCCAGCATCCCGAAGAAACGCGCACCGCAACGCTCCCAATGTTCGGGCGCATCGGTGCAGCGCCGGCCCACCCCCTCGGGCCCTGGGAGACAAGCAGCAGGCCAAACAGACCCGCCGGAGCCGAAGCCGAAGCCGAAGCCGAAGCCGAAGCCGAAGCCGAAGCCGAAGCCGGCCCATCCCTACGACGCAATCGGCGCCCGTCCCCAGCCCGCGCCGAGGCTGACCGGGATCACCGCGGCGATGGCGAGCGAGGCGGCGCAGGCGACGAAGAGGCTCGCAGGATCGGTGAAGTCGGACACGCCGTCGTCGAGCAGCCCCGTCCCGATCGCGAGCATGCTCGCTCCGACCGCGAGCCCGACCGCGCCCTCGAGCACGATCGTGCCGCGACCCGAGAGGGGCCCGCGGTGGATCGCGACCGCGATCGCCACCACGACGAGGTGGGCGACCATGAGCACCCCGACGATCACGAGCGCGATCAGATAGACGAACGGGGTCGTGACGATCTCCCATCCGATCGGGCGCCCCGCGTAGTGGGCCAGCGTGAAGAGGAGCGCGAGCCCGGGCGCCGCCATGAGGAGGTAGAGGAGGTTCGTGGCGATCGCGACCGGCGGCCGGCTGACCGCGTCGCGATCACGCGCCATGCGCCAGCGCGCGAGCCCGCCCGCCGCGAGCCCGAGGAGGACGCCGAGCGCTCCGCCGAGCGCGACCATCACGAGGGTGTCTCGCTCGAAGGCCGCGTCGAGCGACGCGGGGCGCATCCCGAGGACGTCTTGCGCGATGTAGCCCCCGCCCCACGCGGCGCCGAGGAGCCCGCCGAGCGCCGCGTCGACCGCGAGCGGCGCGCGCTCGACCGCGCCGTGGACGAGCCACGAGCCCGTGCAGAGGAGGGCCGAGACGAGCCAGGCGCCCGGCGTGAGGACGACCCCGAAGAAGATCGTGAGCACGAAGCCCTCACCGTTGTGCCCCGGCGGGGCGAGGACGAGGCCCAGGACGAACGCCTCGAGGACCGCGACGAGGGTGGCGAGCGCGCCGTGGATCACCATCATCGGCAGGAGCGCGGAGCGGGGCGCCAGAGGGGTGCGCACGAGGCGGATCGTATCGCGTCCCGCCACGCCCGTGGCGTTTCGTCCCACGCGCGCGCGCTCCCGCCGCGCACGGACGCGGCGGCACCGGTCTTGATGAGGAGCTGGGCATGACCTACCGCAACCCTCTCCTCCTCGGCGCCGCCCTGCTCGCGACCACCGCGTGCGGCAGCGAGCCCGCCACGGCTACCCCCCGCGCTTCCGCCTCGTCCGGCGCGTCCACGAGCGCCTCGGCGGCCGAGCCCCCGCCGCCGATGCCCGTGGCCGAGCTGCAGCGCGGCGCCGACTGGGTGCCGCACCTGCCCGCGCTCGACAACCCCTCGCTCACCGTCCGGGTGGAAGGCCCCGCCGCGATAGCCGAGGTCGACGCCGGCGCGGCGCCGTTCGAGACGCGCGTCCTCGTAACCAACACCGGCGACGAGGCCGCCGAGGTCGAGACGGCGCGCGTCCGCTTCGACGTCTGGGCGGCCGACGGTGACCGCGACCCGTGCGCGCTCCAGGGCGACCCTGGCCCCGCGCCGCTGCTCGAGCCCGGCGAGGCCCACGAGCTGCGCGTGATCGCGGTCTGCCCGTTCCCCGAGCCCGGCGACTACGAGGTCCGCACCTACGTGAGCTTCGCCGCGGAGGCGGTGGACACGAGCCTCGAGATCGAGCGGTACTACGCCGGCCGAGCCGAAGTCGCGGTCGACTGAACAGCGAGCGGAGACCGCATCGGTCCCGACCGAGCGATCGCAACCCACTTTGCCACCGCCCCGACCCCGCGCCTCGAGTGGACGACGCGCGCGGCCCAACGCGGGGGCGAGGGCGTGTGGCGCGTGGTCCCTGCCGGCTCGTGGGCGGGCAGGGGCACGTCTGCGGGGCCGACGGGGGCCGCTCAGGCGGGGACCAACGAAGAGTCATACGCCACCTCGCTCCTCACCCGACGCGGGACCTCGGCGAGCGGGCGCCACGGCGGCTCGCCCGACGCGCGCGACGTGAATCCGGCGTGGGTCACCCGCGTCTCGCCCCCGCGCGGGCCGATCCCCGGCGCGAGCGCCAGCACCCCGACCGGGTCGCCGGCGCCGAACGCGCGCACCAGCCGAACGACCTGGAGCCGCTCGTCGGGCGCGCCGCGTCGCCAGCCGCGCGGCGCGAGGACCGCGTCGAGCGTGACCGCGTCGATCAGGCCGACCGCGAGGGGGAGCCGATCCCCGTCGGCCTCCAGCGCGGTCGGTCGCGCGAGCTGATCGAAGGGCGAGCGCAGCCGGCGCGCGGCGAAGTGATCCCCCCAGGCGCCGAGGACCTCGGGCCCCAGCTCGGCCGCGTGCGCCACGTACACCGCGCCCCGCGCCTCCGCCGGCGCGCCCGTCGCGTCGATCGGCCCCTCCTCCGCGACGCGAAACGTCACCTCCCCGACGCGGAGCACCACGCGCGCGAGCAGCGCGGGCGGCAGGGCGGCGAGGACGCGAGGGTCGAGCGGGCGCGCCTCCGCCATCGCGCGCTCGAGCCGGCGCACGTGACGCCGACGCTCGAATCCAGCTCCCCCTTCGTCCACGCCCCGGAGGATAAGCGCGCGGGGGAGGCCCCCGACACCCGAGCGCCCCGCGCGCCGGCTTCTGGCCCATACTCGGCCCGTGCGCGAAGGGGACACGATCGCCGAGCGGTTCTTCCTGCGCCGCGAGGCCGGGCGCGGCGGCATGGGGGTCGTCTACCGGGCCGACGACAAGGTGAGCGGCGGCGCGATCGCGCTGAAGCTCCTCCAGGGCCGCGACGCGGTGGACGCGGCGCGGTTCCAGCGCGAGGCCACGCTCCTGCGCGAGCTCGCGCACCCGCACGTCGTCGGCTACGTCGATCACGGGGTCACAGACGACGGCGATCTCTTCCTCGCGATGGAGTGGCTCGAGGGCCGGACGCTCTCCGATCGGATCGCGGAGGGGCCGCTCGCCGCCGACGAGGCGCTCAGCGTGATGCGTGGCGCGGCGGCCGGGCTCGGCGCGGCCCACGCGCGGGGCGTGATCCACCGCGACGTGAAACCCGCAAACCTGTTTCTGGTCGACGGCGATCCGACCCGCCTGAAGGTGCTCGACTTCGGCCTCGCGCGCGGGGTCGGCGCGGGCCACACGCTGACCCAGACGGGGACGGTCATGGGCACGCCGTTCTACATGGCCCCGGAGCAGGCGAGCGCGTCCGCCCTCGTCGACGCGCGGGCCGACGTGTACGCGCTCGGCGCGGTGCTCTACCACGCGCTCGCCGGCCGGCCGCCGTTCCGCAGCGAGAGCCTGATGGCGGTGCTCGCGGCGATCCTCCTGGAGGACCCGGTCGACGTGCGCGAGCGCGCCCGCGCGCCCATGCCCGAGCCGCTCGCCGCGCTCTGCATGGAGCTCCTCCAGAAGTCGCGCGACGCGAGGCCGGCCGACGGCCGCGCGCTCCTCGCCCGCCTCGAGCGGCTCGAGCGCACCGTCGACCGCCCGAGCGCGTCACCGCCCGCGCTCACCGATCGTGAGCAGCGCGTGCAGTGCCTCGTCCTCGCCGAGGGCGCGGTCGGGGGGCCACGCCCGGCTCGGCTCGACCTCGCGGCCACCCTCCCGCCGGGCGCCGACGACGAGGCGGGGCGGCTGCGCGCCGCGGTGGAGGCGCGCGGCGGCGCGATCGAGGTGCTCGCCGACGGCTCGATCGTCGCGCGCGCCGCGCCGGATGGGACGCCGACCGATCAGGCGGTGCGCGCCGCCGGCTGCGCGCTCGCGATGCGCGAGGTCGCACCCCATATCCCCCTCGCGGTGGTCGCGGGGCGCGGCCAGCTCGGCGGGCCGGTGCCGGTCGGCGAGGTGATCGAGCGGGGGCTCGCGCTCCTCGCCGGTGACGCAGGCTCGCGCACGCTCCGCGGCGGCGCGCTCGGCGGCCCGCCGCCGCCGCCGGGTCCGCTGCCGATCCGCCTCGACGCCACGATGGCCGGCCTCGTCGAGGACCGCTTCGTCGTCGAGCGGGGCGCGGGCGGCGCGGAGCTCGGCCCGGAGCGCGCGAGCCCCACCACCTCGCGGCGGCTGCGCGGCGCGCCGAGCCCCTGCGTCGGCCGGCGCCGCGAGCTCGGGACGCTGACGGCGATCTACGACGAGTGCGCGGAGGAGCCGGTCGCGCGCGCGGTCGTGATCACCGCGGCCGCCGGGCTCGGCAAGACCCGCCTCCTCCACGAGCTGCTCGACGCGCTCGAAGATCACGAGGAGGCGCCGCGGGTGTGGCGCGCGGGGGGCGATCCGGTCGCGGCCGGCTCGCCGTTCGGCCTGCTCGGCCAGCTCCTGCGCGCGTTCGCGTCGATCGCCGAGGGCGAGCCGCTCCCCGCGCGGCGCGACAAGCTCCTCGCCGCGGTCGGCGCCCGGGTGCAGGGCGAGCCGGGCCGGGTCCTCGCGGCGCGGCTCGGGGAGCTGTGCCGTGTACCGTTCGAGGCCACCGCGTCCATGCCCCCGGACGACCCGCGCCTCCGCGGCGACGCGATGCGTGACGCGTGGCTGTCGCTCCTCGACGCCGAGCTCGCGCGCGGCCCGCTCGTGATCGCGCTCGACGACCTCCAGTGGGGTGACCGGCCGTCCCTCGCCTACCTCGACGACGCGCTGCGCACCCTCGAGGACCGGCCGCTCTGCGTCATCGCGGCCGGCCGCCCCGAGATCGACGAGCGGCTCGAGGGGCTCTGGGCCGAGCGCGACGCGCTCTCGATGCGCCTCGCCCGGCTCCGCCCGCGCGCCGCCGAGCGCCTCGTGCGGCACGCCTTCGAGGGGATCGACGGCGACCTCGCGCGCGCCCTCGTCGAGCGGGCCGACGGCAACCCCTTCTTCCTCGAGGAGCTGATCCGCGCGGTCGCCGAGGGCGGGCCGCGCACCGAGCTGCCGACCACCGTGCTCGGGATGGTCGAGGCGCGGCTCGGCGAGCTCGAGGGGCCGACCCGTCGGGTCCTCCGCGCGGCGAGCGTGTTCGGCCGGCTGTTCTGGCGCGGCGGCGTCGAGGCCCTCCTCGGGGGCGACGCGCGCGCGCCGGACGTGGACGAGCACCTCTCGGTCCTGCGGCGGCGCGAGCTCGTCGCGCGTCAAGATCCTTCTCGATTCGAGGGTGAGCCGCAGCTCGCGTTCAGGAACGAGCTGACGCGCGAGGCGGCCTACGCGACGCTCACCGACGACGACCGCGCGCTCGGCCACCGCCTCGCGGCACGCTGGCTCGAGGCGGCGGGGGAGCGCGACGCGGTGCGGCTCGCCGAGCACCACGCGCGCGGCGGCGACGACGCGGCGGCGGCGGGGTGGCTCGCGGTCGGCGCGGCCCAGGCGCTCGAGGGCGACGACCTCGAGGCCTGCGTCGCGCGCGGCGCGCGGGCGCTGGACGCGATCGACCCGGCGCAGGCGGGCGAGCTCCACGTCACCCTCGCCGACGCGCACCGCTGGCGAGGCGCCTACCCGGACGCGATGCGCCACGCCGCCCAGGCAGCCGAGGCGCTGCCCGAGGGGACGCGGCCGTGGTTCCGCGCGCTGGGCGTGCTCTTCGCGGCGGCGGGCCGGCTCGGGCGGCACGACGAGGCGGAGCGCTGGCGCGGGCGCGCGATGGAGGCGGTCGCGGCCGCCGGCGCCGACGCGGCCCAGGTGGTCGCGCTCTGCCGCGCCGCGACCCTCGCGCTCGCCCGGGGCGAGGCCGGGCGCTACGAGGCCACGATGACGCGGGCCGAGGGCCTCGCCGGCGCCGGCGCCGCGCGCGACCCGCTGGCGCGCGCGTGGATCCGGACGCTGCGCGCGTCCGAGGCGCTGCGCGCGGGCGACGTCGGCGCGTTCGTGGACGGCACCGAGGAGGCGGCGGCGTCCTACGAGGCGGCCGGCGATCTGCGTGACGCGTGCAACCAGCGCGTGCGCCTCGGCAACGCCTACGTGGGCCTCGGCGACCCGGCGCGCGCGGAGGGCGAGCTTCGGCGCGCGCTCGCGTCGGCGTCGCGGATGGGCCTGTCGCTCGTCGAGGGCTACGCGCTCCAGAACCTCGGCCACGCGCTGCTCCGCCAGGGGCGCGCCCAGGAGGCGCGCGACGCGCTCGCGCGGGCGGTCGAGCGCGGGCAGCGCCTGGGCGACGCGATCCTCGAGGCGGGCTCGCTCCTCTACCTCGCGGAGTCGCGCGAGGCGACGCAGGCCGAGGCGGCGATCCGCGACGCGGCGCGGGCCGTCGCGCTGCTCGACGACGCGCCTGGCTTCCAGGTGGTCGCGCGGGCCTTCCTCGCGCGGGCCACCCTCGCGGCCGGCGACGTCCATGAGGCGTGCGCGCTCGCGGAGGCGTGCCGCCGCGAGCTCGACGGGCACGCGCTCGAGGAGGGCGAGGCGCTCGTCCACCTCGTCCACGCCGAGGCGCTCCTCGCCGCCGGCGCCCCCGACCGCGCCCGCGCCGCGGCTCGCGACGCCGTCGACCGCCTCGATGCCCGCGCCGCGCGGATCAGCGACCTCGGCTGGCGCGACGCGTTCCTGCACCGCGTCCCGACCCACGCCCGCCTCCGCGCCCTCGCAGCCTGAGCCCCCGCGCCGCTCCAACGTGCGTCCACGTGCTCGTGCATGCGCACGCAAACTTGCTCGACCCGGACCCGGACCCGGACCCGGACCCGGACCCGGACCCGGACCCGACCGAGCGACGCGGCGCGCTCAGCCCCGGCGGAACAGGCCAAGCAGCGAGCGAAAGATCCGACCGAGGGGGCTGACCGGTCGCGGCCGCTCCGGCGGCAGCTCCGGGCCCTCGTAGGGGCCGAGCGCGGCGAGGACCTCGCGGACGTCCCGCGCGCGGTCGAGCCGCACGGGCACGCGGGTGCGCGACTTGGCCTCGCGCGCGCTCACGTGCATCACGCCCTCGGCGTCGAGCCGCACCTCGAGCTCGTACTGCTGACTGCCAGCCGAGCCCGGCGGGATGTCCTCGATCACCACCGTGCCGAGGTACTCGTTCGCCGCCGCGTCTCCGCGCTCGCCCTGGAAGACCGGCAGCGCGTAGGTGGCCTGGTCGTCCTCGCGGGTCTCGATGAGGAACGTGCGCTCGGTCGGCACCCGCGTCTGGCGCGAGAGGAGGCGCAGGAACCGACGGCCCTCGCCCGCGATGCCGATGCTCAGCGGAAGCACGTCGATGAGCTTCACCGCGCCGCGCTCGAGCTCGATCTCGCGCGCGAGGAGCGCGGCGCCGATCGCGACCGCCTCGTCGGGGTTGATGCGTCGCGACGGGCGCCTCCCGAAGAACGCCTCGACCCGCTCCTGCACCACCGGCGCGCGCGTCATCCCGCCGACGAGCAGCACCTCGTCGACGCTGGTCACCTCGATGTCGGAGGCGCCGAGCACCGCGCCGGTGATCTCGATCATCCGATCGAGGAGCGGCGCGACGAGCGCCTCGAGCCGCTCGCGGTCGACCTGGACCGACAGCTCGCGCCACTCGCCGCGCACCTCCGCGAACTGCGGCAGCGAGACCGCGAAGCGGCGCTGGACCGAGAGGCCGTGCTTCACGTCGGCCGCCGCCTCGCGGAGGCGCGCGAGCTGCTGAGCGTCGGGCTCGAGATCGACCCGCTCGGCGCGGCGGAACTCGTCCAGGAGATGGGCGGCGACGTGATCGTCGAAGTCGATCCCGCCGAGGAAGCAGTCGCCTCCGGTCGCGACGACCTCGAAGCGGTTGTCCTTCACGTCGACGACCGAGATGTCGAAGGTGCCGCCGCCGAGATCGAACACCGCGACGCGCGCCTCCTCGCGACGGTTGAAGCCGTAGGCGAGCGCGGCCGCGGTCGGCTCGCTGAGGATCCGGACCGACTCGAGGCCGGCGGCGAGGCCCGCGCGCCGCACGGCGTCGCGCTGCACCTCGTTGAAGTAGGCCGGGACCGTGACGACCGCCTGATCGATCCGGCGCTTGAGGTGCCGGCCCGCGACCTGGAGCACCTCGCCGAGGATGTGGCGCGCGACCTCCTCCATGCTGATCGTGCGGCCGTCGAGGCGCGCGCCGAAGCGCCCCTCGGCCGCCTCGACGATCGGGTAGGCGAAGAACGGCTGAAACTCCTCGGCCACCTCCGGTCGGTAGGCGCGGCCGATGAGCCGCTTGCTCCCGTACACCGTCTTGTCGGGGGCGAGCAGCATCCGCTTGGCCGCCGCGGCGCCCACGAGGATCTCCCCCGAGCCGTCGAGCGTGATCACCGACGGCACGGTGTTGCTGCCGTAGCGATCGGGGAGGATCGCGGGGCGGCCGTCCTCGACGATCGAGGCGCAGGTGTTGCTCGTCCCGAGGTCGACGCCGATCGTGGTGAGCGTCACCTCGGCCGTCGCCTTCTTCGCCTTCACCTCGGCCGCGCGCGGCGGGGCGAGCTGCTCGGCGCGCAGCGAGTCGAGGGTGTCGGCGCCGAGCTGGGTCGACAGCAGCTCGATGCCTACTCCGAGCCCCGCCTGCACCCAGACCACGCGGCCGCGGCCGCGCGCCAGCACCTCGTCGCTCTCGCCGAGCAGCTCGAAGCGGCACTCGGTCATCACCGGCGGCGGGTCGTCGCAGACGACGAACATCCCGCGCGCGCTCACGTCGCGGAGCTTCTCGGTGCGGAAGCCCTCGTGCCCCTCGAGCTCCCAGGTGATCCGGGCCGCGCTCGGTCGGGTGAGCTCGTCGTCGTCGCGCACGCCTCATCGTACCGCGGGGCGCGCGGCGCTCCGCGATTTCCGGCCGCGCGGGCAGGAGCCACGCAGGGAGTGTCGCTTCAGTCCTGGCAGCGCGGGCGATCGTCGGCCGGGCAGAGGATGCGCACGTGGAGGTGGCTCCGGTGCGACGCGCTGCCGCTGCGCGGCTCGGTCATCGTCGCCACCCGGTCGAGGACGTCGTCGGAGGCGTCGAGGCGCCGCCCGGCCGCGAGGATCAGCTCGCGCAGGTCGGCGGCGACGAGCACCCACTGGATCGCCACCTCGTCCTCGAGGAGCGCGGCGAGGAAGCGGAAGGTGCGCGCCGCGTCGAGGCAGTAGGCCTGGCCGCGATCTGCGCCGCAGCCCGAGGGCTCGGCGAGCTGGACGAAGCGCGCCGGCTCGCGCGGGGTGTTGTCGTCGTCGGTGACGAAGAGCCCGAGGTCGGCGTCGCGCCCGCTCTGGTGGCTCGAGTGCGGCGGCAGGCGGCCGCCCCCCGCGCGCGAGAGGGCGCCGACGAGGAGTCGCGGGCCCGCGTCGGCGCGTTGCAGCCGCGCCGCGCTCCGCGTGATCAAGCCGACGAGCTCCTCCGTCCCCCGCGCGTGGCCGGTCGGCATGAGCACGAGGTGCTCGGTGGGGGTGATCTCGGCGCCGCGCTCGAGGCGCCCGCGGTTGGCCCGGCCGATCGAGAGAGAGGCGGTGGACGCCGCCGGATCCGGCGCATCGAGGTGCGCGGCGGGCTGATTGGCCTCCCGTTCGGGGTCTCGCGCCGACGCGCGTCGTCGGGCGGCCCGTCGTCGGGCGGCCCGTCGTCGTGCGGCCCGTCGTCGTGCGGCCCGTCGTCGCGCAGCCCCGCGTCGACGAGCGGCCGCACGTTGCACCGCAGCACGCCGCGTCGCCGTGTCTCGCGTCGCCGTGTCTCGCGTCGCCGTGTCGCGCGTCGCCGTGTCTCGCGCCGCCGTGTCTCGCGTCGCCGTGTCTCGCGTCGCCGTGTCTCGAACCGGCGGAGCCTGCGCCGACGCGCCCGTTGCGATCGCGCCTAGCGCGGCGAGGACGATCCCGAGGGAGAGGGCGCGCACACCTCGAAGTATGCTCGGTCGAGCAATGGACCGCGAACAACCGAGCGGGAGCCCCGAAGGGAGCCTCGAGGACGGCATCGACCGGGTCTGCGCGCGGTGCCGCCGCGGGCTGGGCGCGGGGGAGCGGTGCCCGAGGGCCGAGCCACCGCGCGCGCTGTCCCTCGTCGAGCCCACCGAGCGGGCCGCGCTGCGCGACCTCGCGTGGCAGACGGTCCCGAAGAGCCGCTGGCTCGGGACGAACTGGCGACTGGTCCTCGCGTTCGGCGGCGCGACGCTGACCGGCCTGCTCGCGGGCGGGCTCGCGCTCTTCTACACCGACCCCGGCGCCGCGCCGTGGGTCGCGATGGCGGGCGGCCTCGGTGGCCTCGTGATCGTCGGCGCGCTCGCGACGCGCCTGCCCCTGCCGGCGCGCTTCTACCACCGCGCCGCGGCCGGGGCCGACGGGGTCTGCGGCGACGCGTCGACCACAGGCGCCGTCACGGGCGCGCTCTCGCCGGGCCCGGGCGCGAGCGACGGCCCGCTCGTCGCCGGCCTCGCGATCGTCGCGGGGGAGCCGCGCGCGTCTACAGACTCTCACGTTACCTTGCACCGCGCGCGCGCCCGGGCGCTCGTGATCGAGCTCGACGACGGCCGCCGGGTCCACGTGCCGGGCGGCCCGATCGAGCTCACCGGCGCGCCCGGGACGTTCGAGGCGATCGACGACGACGGCGCGCGCGCGCTCGTCGAGGCGATCGGCGGCGCCCCGTGGGCCGAGCAGGGCGAGGGTGACGAGGGCCCGGTCCCGGCGACCGCGGCGCGGCGTTGGTCGCTCGCCGCCGGGGCGCGGGTCGAGCTGCGCTCCCCGACCCGGGTGTCCCCCCGCGACGCGCACGGCGGGGCCTTCCGCACCGCGGCCAACCGCGACCTCGCCCCCGTCGGCGTGGTCCGCCTCCACGCCATCCCCTGACGCGCCCGCGCGTCCAGACGCGCCACCTCGCCGGACCGGCTCAAATGGGCGCGCCCATGAACGTGGGGCCTCGTCGAGGGAACCCACCCTCGAGATGTCGCGCACGCACGCAGTACCCGCGCTCGCCTTCACCCTCAGCACCCTGGCCGGCCTCGCGCTCAGCGCGAGCGTCACCCCGGCTCCCGCCGCCGCCCAGACCTACGCCTCGCCGGTCCGCTTCGGCATCGGCATCGACTACGGCGGCCTCGCTGGCCGCGGCGACGGCGGCGCGGGCGGCCTGCGGCTCCAGCTCGGCGCGCGTGTCCACGAGCACGTCGCCCTCTACTGGCAGGGGCAGGCCCTCGCGGGGGCCTTCGTGAGCCCGGACGAGACGATCGCGGTCGGCCTCGGCTGGAACGCGGCGATGGTCGAGGCGAGCTACGGCATCTTCCAGGTCGCGGCCGGCCCGTCCTTCGACGCGAGCCTGCGCTGCGCGGTCGACGCAGGGCAGACCACCGCCGCCTCGGCGCTGGGTTGCGAGGCGTTCGCGGGGCCCGGGATCGCGTCGCGGGTCGGTGCGCGGTTGGGCGCGTTCGCGCTCTCCGGCGACCTCCACGTCAGCTTCTACGAGGCGGGTCCCGACGTCTGGGTGCTCTTCGGGATCGGCGTGCAGCTCGGCGACGAGGCGACCGAGCCGATGACCTTCGGGGTGGCCGACCGCGACGCGCCGTCGACCGACGCACCCAGCGAGGAGGCAGACGACGGCCTCGACGCGCTCGGCGTCCGGATCCAAGCGCCCCGCGCGGTGGCGACGGTGGAGTCGGTCGCGCTGCCCCGCCACGCCGGCCGCGCCCTCGACGCGCCGGAGGCCCTCCCGACGACTCCGTCCACGAGCGCCCCCACCCCCGAGCCCGCCGAACGCGCCGCACCCGAGGCGCCGGAGCGCGTGATCGCGCCATCGACCCGCCGGTTCTCCGCGGGCGATGTCCGATCCCGGATCACCCCCGCCCGGCCGCGAGCGAGCGAGGCCGCGCCCGAGGTCGAGACCGACGCCCTCGACTTCGCGGGGAGCGACGACCCCCTCGAGGGCCTCGACTGAGCGAAGCGAAACCTGAAGTGCTCGTTCTGCGGAGGCTCCGCCGCGAGGGTTGGGCGCCTCATGGCCGGCGTCCCGGGTGGCGACCACGCCTACAGCGACCCCGAGCTCGCGCACCCCGAGCTCGCGCACGACGACTGGGAGTACGTCTCGTACCACCGGGGCACCGCGCCTTTTCGAAGCGAGATCCGGCTGGTGGGCCTGCGGCTCGCGCTCGCGCAGACCGACTCCGACCCCTGAGCGTCGAGCGAGGCACGAATGTGGCGGAGCCTCCCATCAACTCGGCCCGCGCGCCGCCGTTCGACTCTCTCGTGATCGACGCGCTGGGACACGCTCGCCGCGGGATGGTCGCCGCCACCGACAAGCTCGCCGGCGCCGCGAGCGAGACCGCGCACGCGAGCGTCGAGGCGACCCGGTCCGTGACCGATCGCGTCACGCTCTCCGAGGAGGCGAGCCTGATCGGCGCGACCGTCGACCGCGTCGAGGCCGGCGCGTCGTTCTCCGCGAACGCCCGCGTCGCGGAGACCGCGGCCGAGATGCTGGACGAGCTCACGCGCGAGCGCTGAGCCCCTCGCTGCCCCCGCTCAGCGCGGGTCGTGGAAGGCGCGCAAGACCATCGAGGAGACGAGCGCCCCGTCGGGGCCGCGCACCTCGTGGCGCACCGGTGGCCCCGGGAGCGACCGCGCGAACCACGCGTGGGTGGTGGTGCCGTCTTCGCCCGCGACCTCGTAGTGGCGTGTCTCGAAGCGGCCGGCCGGCGTCTCGATCGTCGCGTCGGTGATCGTGGTCTGCGACGCCGGGTAGCTCGCGTGGTCACGCAGCGCGTCCCACGGAACGCTCACCGTGCGGGCCTCGCCGAGCGGCGCGCCGTCCGCGTCGGCCGCCGTCATCTCGAAGGTCGCGAGCCCCTCGGCGCCCTCGACGAAGGTGGTGCGCGAGTAGGTCACCGCGCCGTCGGCGTCGGTGTCCTCGAAGAGGCTGAAGCGTCCGGGCGCGCAGGCCGCCGCGATCTGCGCGCTGGTGTACGGGGTCGGCGCCATCGCGCCTTCGGGCTCGCTCATCGATTCCTCCGGGTGCGGCGCCTCGACCTCGGGTGCGGTCGCGCTCGCCCCGCCGCACGCGGTGAGCGCGACGAGCGCCAGGCTCAAGCCGGGGCTGCTCCACCGCGTGCGCGGACGCCCCCTCCGCGCGTTCGAACCGCGCGACGTCACGCCGCGCTGGCGCTCTCGCCGAGCACGTCCTCGGGCCCGACCACCCGCCCCGCGAGCGCGCTCGCGGCCACCGTGAGCGGCGAGGCGAGGTAGACCTGCCCCGGCCCGGAGCGCCCCGGGAAGTTTCGGTTGATCGCGCTCACGGAGACCTCGTCGCGCGTCGCGCTGTTGCCCGGGCCCGCGTTGATGCAGGCCCCGCAGGACGGGTTGATGAGCTCGACCCCGGCCTCCTCGAAGATCTTCACGTAGCCGCGCTCCTCCGCGTAGCGGCGGATGTGCTGGCTGCCGAACTGGATGTAGCAGCGGACGCCGTCCTTGACCTTGAGCCCGCGCTCGAGCCCGCGGCGGAACACCGAGGCGTACATGTCCATGTCCGCCTTCTTGCCGCCGGTGCAGCTCCCGCCGTAGGCGATGTCGATCGCGACGTCGGCGTCGAGCGCGGTGAGCGCCACCCCGTTGCGCGGGTCACCAGGGGTCGCGACCATCACGGGGATCTCCCCGAGGTCGTACTCGAAGACCTCGAGGTACTCCGCGTCCGGGTCGCCGCGGACGATGCGCGCGCGGACCGCGTCCTTGTCGAGGCCGCGCATCGCGTGGAGGTACTCCACGACGACCTCGCCGGGCTCGATGATCCCGGTGAAGCCGCCCGCCTCGACCGCCATGTTCGTCAGCGTCGCTTGCTCGTCGAAAGGCATCGCGGCCACGCCCGGCCCCGCGAACTCGAGCACCTTGCCGATGCCCTTGCTCGTGCGGAAGAACGGCTGGCTCAGGATGAAGAGCATCACGTCCTTGGCGCTGACCCCCGGCTGGAGCGCGCCCGTGAGGACGAAGCGCACCGTCTCGGGGACCTTCACGCGGACGTCCTGCGTGTACCAGGAGTTGGCCATGTCGGTGCTGCCGACGCCGAACGCGAAGCATCCGAGCGCGCCCGCCATGCAGGTGTGGCTGTCGGTGCCGGTCACCACCTGGCCGGGCAGCGCGAGGTCTTCGATGACCGCGTTGTGGCAGATCGCCTCCGAGCCGCCCGCCTCGACCTCGCCGTAGAGCTTGAGGCCGTGCTTCTGCGCGAACTTCTCTTGCGTCACCGCGAGGCCGTCCGCGTGCTCGAGCAGGCCCATCGCACGCTTCTTGTCGTCCATCACGTCGCCGAGGAACGTGAGGTGGTCGCGGAACGTGAAGACCGACTCGGGCTTGGTCACCGTCGCGTCCGGGCCGAAGCCCTGGCGGAAGAGCGAGTCCGCCATCGGCGTCACGTACTCGTGGCTGAAGCGGACGTCGGTCCGCACGAAGAGCGCGTCGCCGGGCTTGACCGCGTCGATCCCGAGCGTGCCCGCCTTGGCGTCAACCACCGCGTGGGCCGCGATGATCTTCTCGACCATCGTCATCGGGCGCTTCCCGGTCGCCGGCAGCGCGGGGCTCACCTCCCCGGCCATGCGCGCCGTGTTGTAGGCGAAGAGGCCGCCCGCGCGGACGATGTCGGCGCTGATCGGATCGAGGCCCTCGGTGAACTCCTCGATCGGGATCTCCTCGCCGGCCGCGATCCGCGGCAGGAGCGAGAAGTCGGTCGAGGTGAGCAGGCCGATGTTCTGGCAGTTCTGCCCGTAGATCTTCTCGATGCTCTCGGCGATCACGAGCTGGATGCCCGCGGTCAGCTCCGAGTAGGGGGCGGTCTCGCGCGAGCTGCCGCAGCCCTTGCTCGTGCCGGAGACGATGACGTCGAAGCCGCCGCCCTTCAGCGTGTTGCGCTCGAAGTGGCCGCCGCGCAGGCCGACCATCGAGAACTCGCCGAGGGTCTCGTCGTAGTAGAAGCAGACCCAGCCCGGCGTGATCTCGTCGGTGCTGATGTTGGAGATGAGCGCGCGACCCGGATCGAACGGGAGGTCCTCGCCGGCGAGCTGACGCTTGAGCAGCTCGGGGTCCTCGGTGAGGTAGAGGATGCGGCCGGAGAACTTGATCCGATCGGGTCGTGCCATGCGCTTCTCTTTCCCATCCCCCAGGGTGTGAGTGAGCTGTAGCCTCCGGCGCCCCGGTCGCCAGTGTGCGTTCGCACACTGGTCCGCCCGCGCGCTGGCCTACTCGCTTGCGGAGAACGTCGCGGTGAGGGGCAGGTCCAGCGCGCTGGTGCCGACCGCCAGCTCGTAGTCGATCGCCTCGACGACCCACGCGCCCGCCGCCTCGTCGTAGATCGCGAGGTCGCGCGCCGGGAAACCGAGCGTCACGGTCGCGGTCTCGGCCGGCCCGAGCTCCACCTGGGCGAAGGCGCGCAGATCCCGCGGGGCCCGCTCGACCGCCGAGCCGATCGCGCGCGCGTAGGCCTGCACCGTAGCCCGCCCGGCCCGCGCGCCGGTGTTCACCACCTCGACCGTCGCCTCGACCGTGTCGTCCGGGCCGACGACGGGGCGCGCGAGCGCGAGGCTCCCGACGGTGAAGGTCGTGTAGCCGAGGCCGTAACCGAACGGATAGCGCGGCGCCGTCCCGTTCGCCTCGAGGTGCCGGTAGCCGTGGAGGTAGCCGTACGCGACGATGCTCGACGTGTTGTCGAACGCGGGGAGGTCCGCCTCGCGCGCAGGCCAGCTGAAGGGCAAGCGCCCCGAGGGAGCGGCGTCGCCGAAGATCAGCTCCGCGATCGCGTGGCCGCCCTGCGCGCCCGGGTAGAACGCCATGAGGATCGCCTCGACGTCGTCGACGAAGTCCTCGACCAGGATCGCCGCGCCGCCCTCGAGCACCACGATCACGCGATCGTTGAGGCTGGCGACCTGCGCGATGAGCGCGCGCTCCGACGCCGGCAGCGCGAGGGTGTCGCGATCGCCGGCGCCGATCTCGCCCTCGCCCTCGTCGTCCTTGGTGAGGCCCGTCACCACGATCACCGCGCCCGCGGCCCGCACCGCCGCCTCGTTCGCGGGGGCCACCCGATCGCCGGGCAGGTGAGTCACGAGCGCGGGCGCGGCCGCCGCCTCGAGGCCCTCGAGCGCGGTCACCACCTCGGTCGGGGTCACGCTGCTCGAGCCGTCGTCGCCGATGTTCTCGACCGCGGCGTTGCGGCCGACCACCACCACCGCGCCGACGGTCGCGCGGTCGAGCGGCAGCGCGTCGCCGCCCCCCGGGAGCGCCGCGTTCTCGAGCAGCACCGCGCCCCGCCGCGCCGCCTCCCGCGCGAGCGCGAGGTGCGCCGGCGTCTCGCGCATGCCCGGCTCGTCGAGGGTGCGCGGGCGCGCGTCGAGGCCGTAGCAGAGCTGCGCGCGCGCGATGCGGCGGACCGCGTCGTCGAGGTCGTGCTCGGTGATCTCCCCCGCGAGCAGCGCGCGGCGCATGAAGCGGAAGTTGGCGTTCGACGGCATCTCGAGGTCGAGGCCCGCACGGACGGACTCGCCGTCGCCGTGGGTGCCGAGGATCCAGTCCGACTCGACGAAGCCCGCGAAGCCCCACTCGTCCTTGAGGATGTCGCGCAAGAGGTGCGGGTTGAGGTCGCAGTAGAGGCCGTTGACCCGGTTGTAGGCGCTCATCACCGACGCGACGTGGGCCTCCTGCACGACGCGCCGGAAGTGCGGCAGGTACACCTCGCGGAGGGTGCGCTCGTCGAGCTCGACGCTCACCGCGTGGCGCGTGTCCTCGATGCTGTTGGCCGCCAGGTGCTTGGCGCTCGCGAGCACGCCCTCGGCCTGGACGCCCTCGACGAAGGCCACCGCGAGCTCGGCCATGTGGTGCGGGTCCTCGGAGTAGGTCTCCTGGGCCCGGCCCCAGCGCGGGTGGCGGAGCACGTTGATCGTCGGGGCGAGCAGCACGTCGGCGCCGGCCGAGCGCGCCTCGATCGCGATCGCCGCGCCGACCCGCCGCTCGAGCTCCGGGTCCCAGGTCGCGCCGCGCATCATCGCCACCGGGAACGCGGTGCCGCGCTTGCCGCTGAACCGGCTGAGCCCGCGCGGGCCGTCGAGCATGTGGAGCCCGGGCAGCCCGCGCGCCCCGTCGCCCGGCACGCCCCAGGTTCCGTCCACCAGCTCGAGCCCCGCGCCGGCCATCAGGCGGACCTTCTCCTCGACGCTGAGCTCTCTGAGGATCGCGGTGATGCGCGCCTCGATCGCGTCGTCGTCCCCCGGGCAGTAGGCGCGGGTGGCCTCGGTCGGGGTGAAGGGCCGCGGCGTGTGAGGCGCGCCCGCGTCGGCCTCGGGCCCGGCTTCGGCTCCCGCGTCCGGGTCCGCGGGGGCGCCGCATCCGAGGAGGGCGAGGCCGATCAGCGCGGGGAGGCAGCGGCGCATCCGCTCCACGGTAGCGCGGCTCGGGCCCGCCCGGCGCGAATCGTGGCGCGCGGGGTTCACGACGCGGCCGCCAAGTCGTTCATCGGGGAGAGAGATGCAGCCCTCCTGCCCAAACGTCGAGCGGTGCGTGATCTACCCGAGGCTCAACGAAATGGGGCGCGAGGCGCTCCAGGAGTTCTACTGCCGCGGCAGCTTCGTGAGCTGCTCACGCTACGTGTCGGCGAAGCGGGGAGTGATCCCCCCCGAGGACCTGCTGCCGGACGGCCGCCGCCTCGGGACCGAGCGCAAGGCAGGCTGAGCCCCTCGCGAGGCCGGCCTACGCGCGACCGGCCGGGCCCGGCGGGGGCCACGCGAGTCCGGGTGCGCGCGCTGGGTCGATGGGCTAGGTTCGCCTCTTCCACGCGAGGGGGAGACGATGGCTCAGGACTTCACGATGCTCGGCCACATCGAGCGTCACGCCAAGGAGCGGCCCACCGCGCCGGCCCTGCACGACCGGGCCGACGGCGGCGGCTGGGACGTCACCACCTGGGGCGAGTACTGGGAGGCGGCCCGCGCGATCGGCAAGGGCCTGATGGCGCTCGGGGTCGAGCCCGGCGGCTGCGTGGCGATCGTCGGCGCCAACCGCGCCGACTGGGTGAAGTGCCAGCACGGCATCAACGCGGCCGCGGCCATCCCGGCCCCGCTCTACGCGACGCTGCTCCCCGAGCAGATGGCCTACATCGTCGAGAACGCGCAGGCGAAGGTCGGCATCTGCGACGACCAGGAGCAGCTCGGCAAGTTCCTCCACATCGCCGACCAGGACGGCTCGACCCTCGAGCACGTCGTCACGATGGACGACCTCGGCGCGAGCGATCCCCGCGTGATGACGCTCGCTCAGCTCATCGAGCGCGGCGAGTCGGTGAGCGACGCCGATCAGGACGCGCGCCTCGACGCGGTGGACAAGGACGACACCGCGCTCCTCATCTACACCTCGGGCACGACCGGCCTCCCCAAGGGCGCGATGCTCTCGCACGACGGCATCGCGTCGATCGGCGAGTCCGCGATCGAGCGCTACCCGTTCTTCCTCGATCACGAGCTGCGCTCGATCAGCTACCTGCCGCTCTGCCACGCAGCCGAGCAGGGGTTCACCAACTTCGCGGGCGTCGTCTCGGGGGGCAAGATCTATTTCTGCCCCGACATGAAGCAGATCAAGGGCTACCTCACCGACGTGCACCCGCACTTCTTCATGGCGGTGCCCCGCGTCTGGGAGAAGTTCGAGGCCGCGCTCCGCGGCAAGATGGCCGAGGCGACCGGGCTCAAGGCGTGGCTCGCGGGCTGGGCCCGACGCACCGAGCTGGCCGGCTTCGAGGCCGAGATGAACGGCGGCGGCGGGCCGCTCCTCCGCGGGCTCGCGAACACGCTCATCATCAGCAAGATCAAGGGCGCGCTCGGCCTCGACCAGCTCAAGCTCGCGCTCAGCGGCGCGGCGCCGATCTCGCGCTCGACCCTCGACTTCTTCGCGTCGATCGGCATCGCGATCCACGAGGGCTACGGGATGACCGAGACGACCGCCTTCGCGAGCGGTCAGCCGCACCGGCGGCCGCGCTTCGGCACCATCGGCCTGCCGCTCGCAGCGAGCGAGGTGAAGATCGCCGAGGACGGCGAGATCATGCTGCGCGGGCGCAACATGGTGAAGGGCTACTTCCGCCTGCCCGAGAAGACCGCCGAGCTCTACGACGCGGACGGCTGGATGCACACCGGCGACCTCGGCGAGCTCGACGCGGACGGCTACATCAAGATCACGGGCCGCAAGAAGGACCTCATCATCACCGCGGGCGGCAAGAACGTCGCCCCGGCCGAGATGGAGGGCTACATCCAGGGCCTGCCCGGCGTCGGCCAGGCGGTCGTGGTGGGCGATCGGCAGCCGTACCTCAGCGCGCTCGTGGTGCTCGACCCGGAGGCGCTCCCCGAGCTCGAGCAGGCGAGCGGAGTCGCCGGCCTCAAGGACGTGCCGACCGCGGCCAAGCACCCCGAGGTGAAGAAGTTCCTCGAGGCGCGGGTGGAGTCGGACTGCAACGCGCGGGTCGCGCGCTACCAGACCATCAAGAAGATCCACGTCCTCGACGGGGTCTTCTCGGTGGACACCGGCGAGCTGACGCCGACCCTCAAGGTCAAGCGCAACGTCGTCAACGACAAGTACGCGGACATCATCGACGCGCTCTACGCGCAGCCCAAGCCGGGCGCGCAGCCGCGCGCCTGACCGCGGCGCCTGACCGCGGCGCCGGAGCTCGCGGGGGCGGGCGGGGCGTCGTGCCCCGCGCCTCAGAGCTCCGGGTCGCGGATGCAGCGGGGAGGCCCGACGGTGCCGCCCGGGCAGGTCACCGCGTCGTCCGCGTCGCAGACCGCCGGCATGCCGCCGGTCAGCCGCAGGCCCGAGGCGGTGTCCTCGTAGCGCGCCTCGTCGCCCGGCAGATCGCACACCGGATCCTCGTTCGAGTCGGGGCAGTAGACGGTCTGCCGCATCGTGATGTCGAGGGGCAGGCCGCAGTAGGGCTCGGCCGGACCGCAGGCCGAGAGGGCGAGCGCGAAGAGCCCGGCGGACGCGAGGACGGTGCGCGGCATCGTCGAGACGATAGCCGCGGGCGAGGCTCAGAGCATCTCGAGCGCGGCCCGAGCCCAGCCGGCGTCGACCCGACCGAGCATCGCGCGGGCGGTCTCGCCCACCGCGGGGATGTCGCTCCAGATCGCGCCCTCGAGGAAGCGCAGCTCCGCCTCGGGGTCGTCGCGGCCCTCGGCGCGCGCGCGGCAGTCCGCGCAGAAGAGCGCGATGGAGCTCATCGTCGGCGCCTGGTTCGGGTCCGCGTCGTAGGGCCGCAGGTCACCCTTGCCGCCGCACAGCTCGCAGCGCTGCTTCGCGCGGCGCGCGAGGTCCTTCCCGAGGAGCGAGATCTCCTGGAGCCGCGCCTCGTGCTTCGCCTTGCCCTTCGCCATGCTCCGGTGCTGCCACGCCTGGACGCTCACGCAAGCGCGCGGGCCCGTTGCGTCGACCCCCCTAGCCTGACAGACCCCGACGTGGCCGCCGTCTCCGAAGAGCTCTCCGCGATGAGCGGCGCCGACCGCGACGCGCTCGCGGTCCTCGCCCTGGCCTACGCGCCGGTGAGCCTCGGGGAGTGGACCCAGCTGCTGACTCGAGCCGACGTGCGCGCGAGCGCGGACACGATGGCTCGCCTGTGCGAGCGCGGGGTGCGCAAGGGCCTGCTCGAGGAGCGCGTCGGCCCGCGCCGGCGGCTCTACGCCACGACGCCCTCCCAGGCGCTGCAGCACCTCGCCGACGCGCGCGAGCGCGGGCGCCTCGAGTCGCTCGACCGCGCGGTGCGGCGCCACCGGGCCGCGGGCGGGGCGCGGCGCTACGCCGGCGGCGACGTCGGCTGGGAGGCGGCGGGCTCGGCGCTGCGGGTCGCGCTCGTGCGCGACGACGCGGAGGCGGCCCAGGCGGTGGTCGCGCAGGTGCCCCGGGGCCCGCGTGAGGATCGCGGCACGTGGCTCGCGCGCACCCTCGGCGTGGACCCGCCGAGCGCGCGCTGGTTCGCCCACCTCGGGCCGGAGGGGCCGCTCTACCTCGAGACGCTCCTGCACGGCGCGCGCGAGCTGCTGTGGCCGGTCGGCGAGGTCGCGCTGCAGCAGGCGCGCGCGAGCCTCTCCACCCGCGCCCTCGCCGCGTGGCACGACGCGATGCGGGGCCTCCCGGAGCGCGCGTTCGAGCTCGACGAGGCCCCCCCGCGCGATCGCTTCGAGGCGGCCCTCGCGGCGGCGTTCTGGGCCGGCCGCTACCCGCAGGCGCACCACATCGGCCTCGAGGCGATCGACGCGCTGAGCAAGCGCAGCCGGCGCGCGCACCTCTCGCCGACCGCGGCCACGCTGCACCGGCTGACCCGGGTGGTCATCGCGCGGGATCGGCCCAGCGAGTGGGAGGCGCTCCAGCGCGACCTCGACTCGGCGCCGCCGACGCGGGAGCACGCGAGCGCGCGCAAGGCGATGGAGATCATGCGCCGCACCGCGGCCGGGGGCGCGCCCGACGTCGGCGCCCTGCGTCACGCCGGCGGCGCGTTCGGCGCGCTCGCGGAGGACGGCTGGCTGAGCACCTTCGTGGTCGGTCTCGCGCACGGCTGGCTCGGGGTGGACGACCCGGACCGCGGCCTCGTCGAGGCCCTCGAGGCGTGGCGCGGGCGGGCGCGCGAGCACGGCTACGCGCCGGTCGCGGACGCGATCGCGGCCACCCTCACCGCGCTGCGCGGCGAGGAGCCGGCGGCCGACTCGCTGGCCGGCGCCTACCGACCGCGCCAGCCGTGGGAGGTCGCGCTGGACGCGCTCGCCGCGATCGCGACCGAGGACGCCACGCCGACCGAGGCCCAGGACGAGGCGCGCCTCGCGTGGGAGCTCACGCTCCGCGAGGACGAGGTCGAGATCCGACCGCGCGTCCTCGAGGGCCGCCGGGCCCGAAGGGGTCGGCCGATCGCGCTCACCCGGGTGCTCGACGGCGAGCTCGGGCCGCTCGGCGAGGCCGATCAGCGCGTGCTCGCCCACGTCGAGTACGAGGAGCCGACCTACTTCAGCCGGCGGCGGGGGCGAAACCCGGTGCTCGGGCCGACCGCGCTCCTCGGCCTCGTCGACCACCCCGCGGTGATGGAGCCGGACGGACGGCCGCTGGTGGTGACGCGCGGCGAGCCGGGGATCAGCGTGTCCTCCACCGCCGCGGGCCTCTCGATCGACGTGCGCCCCGAGGCGATGCGGCACGCGCCGATCGCGTGGGAGGAGCCGAGCCCCGGCCACCTCGTGGTCTACGAACGGACCCCCGCGATCACCGAGGTCGCGCGCGTGCTCGAGCGCGGGCGGGTCGAGATCCCCGAGCGCGGCCGCGACCGGCTCGGCGAGGTCCTGTCGCGCCTGGGCGAGCGCGTGCCGATCGACGCGGCGGGCGAGGTCCCGATCGAGGGCGAGGACCGCGCGTCCGATCCGCGGCCGGTGGCCCTGCTCGAGTGGACCGGGACCCGCCTCGCGGTGCGCCTGCGGGTCGCGCCGCTCGGGCTCGACGGACCCAAGCCGCGCGCCGGCGAGGGGGAGTCCCAGCTCGCCTCGATCGTCCGCGGCGTCGCGATGCGGGCGCGCCGTGATCTGGCGGACGAGGTCGCGCGCCACGAGGCCCTCCTCGACGCGTGCCCCACCCTCGCGTCGCTCTCGAGCGAGCGCGGCGAGCGCCGGGCCGAGGGGCTCGACGCGGCGCTCGAGGTCCTGCTCGAGCTGTCGGCCGCGGGCGACGAGGTGGTCGTCGCGTGGCCGCGCGGGCCCCGGATCAGCGCGCCCTCGGTGCGCGACGAGGGCTCGCTCCGGGTGCGCGTCAGGAGCGTCAAGGAGTGGCTCCACGTCGACGCCTCGATCCCGATCGACGAGGGCCGGGTCCTCGGCTTCCGCGAGCTGCTCGACCTGCCGCGGCACGGGCGCTTCGTCGAGATCGAGCCCGGGCGCTTCGTCGCGATGACCCGCGAGCTCGCCCGCCGGGTGGAGGCGCTCGCGGGGCTCGGTCGCGCCAAGGGCGCGGCCCTCGAGGTCAGCCCCGCGCTGCTGCCGCTCATCGACGAGCTCACCGTGGGCTCGGAGGAGCGGGCCTTCGACGAGGCCTCGCAGACCCGCCTCGAGGAGCTGCTCTCGATCGGCACGCGCGACTACCCGATCCCGCGCGCCTTCGCGGGGGAGCTGCGCGACTACCAGCGCGCGGGCTTCGTCTGGATGATGCGCCTCGCGGACGCGGGCCTCGGCGGCTGCCTCGCGGACGACATGGGCCTCGGCAAGACGGTCCAGACCCTCGCGCTCCTCGTCGCGCGCGGCGGCGAGGGCCCGGCGCTCGTCGTCGCGCCCGCGTCGGTGGCGAGCAACTGGATGGACGAGGCCCGACGCTTCGCGCCCACGCTCCGCTTCCACGCGTTCGGCGCGAGCGGGCGTGACGAGACGGTCCGCGAGCTCGGTCCACGCGACGTGCTCGTCTGCACCTACGGTCTCCTCGTCACCGAGGCCGAGCGGCTCCAGAATGTCGACTTCGACGCGGTGATCTTCGACGAGGCCCACTACCTCAAGAACGACCGCACCAAGCGCGCGCGCGCGGCTCACGGCCTGGGCGCGCGGGTCCGGCTCGGCCTCACCGGTACGCCGATGGAGAACCACGTCGGCGAGCTGTGGAGCCTGATGCGCGCGACGGTCCCCGGCCTCCTCGGCACCAAGAAGCGCTTCGAGCAGCGCTTCGGCTCAGCCGGGGGGGACCGCGAGCGCTCCCAGCACCTCAAGGCGCTGCTCCGGCCGTTCCTCCTGCGCCGCACCAAGTCCCAGGTCCTCGACGAGCTGCCGGAGCGCACCGAGATCACCCTCAAGGTCACCCCGACCGCCGACGAGCGCGCGTTCTACGAGGCCCTCCGCCGCCGCGCGCTCGCGTCGCTCTCGCTCCCCGACGGCAGCTCTCGGATGCACGTCCTCGCCGAGATCACGCGGCTGCGGCAGGCCGCGATCGATCCGCGCCTCGTCGACCCCGAGTCGGGCCCGCCCGGCGCCAAGCTCGACGCGCTCGTCGACCAGCTCCTCGCGCTGCGCGAGGAGGGCCACCGCGCGCTCGTGTTCAGCCAGTTCCTCGGGAGCCTCGCCCGCGTCGCCGGGCGCCTCGACGAGGCGGGGCTCAGCTACCTGACGCTCGAGGGATCGACGCCCGCGCCCGAGCGCGCGCGGCGTATCGCGCAGTTCCAGGAGGGCGAGACGGACGTCTTCGTGATGAGCCTCAAGGCGGGCGGCGTCGGCGTGAACCTCACCGCCGCGGACTACGTCATCCACCTCGACCCGTGGTGGAACCCGGCGGTCGAGGACCAGGCCACGGGCCGCGCGCACCGCATCGGCCAGCGGCGCCCGGTCACCGTCTACCGCTTCGTGAGCGAGGGGACGATCGAGGAGAAGATCCTCGCGCTCCACCGCGACAAGCGCGCGCTCGCGGACGACCTGCTCGCGGGGATGGAGACCTCGCGCGCGCTCGACCTCGACACCCTCCGCGGCCTGCTCGACGCGTGAGCGCCAGGCAACACGGCCTCCGCCGCACGGCCGCGCTCGTCGCGGCCGCGGTCGCGCTCACCCTGGCGAGCTGCGGCGAGGACGAGTCGTCGTCGACGACGCCCTCCGAGCCCCCGACCGGGACCGGCTCCGCTCCCTCCGCCGCGACGCCGTCGCCGGCCAGGCCGTCCGAGGCGCCGTCCGAAGCGCCGCCCGACGCGCGACCGCCCCGCGTGCGCCTCGCCCTCGCGGCCCACCTCGAGCGCGCGGAGCTGTTCCGCGGCGCGACGCGGGTGATGCAGCTCGGCGAGGCGGCCGGCCACCAGCACACCCTCGGCGGCTGGCGGACGCGCACCGGTGACACGGCGACCGAGGAGGGTGCGCGCGCGGCCGCGGTCGGCCACGTGACCGGCTTCTTCGTCGTGCCGATCGACGCGCCGGGCCGATGCCGGGTCCGCCTGCGCGCGCGCGGCGTCGCCGACCGCCGGCTCGCGCTCTACCTCGACGATCACCCGATCGGCGACGTAACCGTGCCGACCGACGGAAGCTACGCCACGGTCGAGGCGCGGGTACCCGACGATCGCTGCGCCGCGGGCGAGCACGAGCTGCGCCTGCGCTCGCCGAGCACCGGCGCGGTGCCGGGCGTGGGCCGCGCGTCCGCGCTCGTCGACTGGATCACGATCGGCCCGGACGACGCGCCGCCGATCGAGGCGCCGATCGATCCCGCGGTCGATGTCGACGGGCGTCCCGGCCTGCGGATCGCCGGCGGCTGGACGGTCGCCTATCCGCTCGAGGTGCCCGCGGGCGCGCGGCTGCGCGGTCACGTGGCGGGGGACGGCGCCCTGCGCGTGCGCGTCTCCTCGGACGGCCAGCCCGACGTCGACCTGGGCGTCACCCGAGCCGGCGCTTTCGACCTCGACCTCGCGGCTCACGCCGGGCGCGTCGTGCGCCTCTCGCTCGTGGCCGAGGGCGCGGTGACGGTCGCCGACCCCGCGATCGTGACCCTCGACGGGCCCCGCGACGGAGCCGCGCCACGCGAGCGCCCGCGCCTGCGCAGCGCGATCTTCTACCTGACCGACACCCTGCGCGCCGACCACCTCACGGTCTACGCGCCCGACACTCGCGTCCAGACGCCGAGCCTCACCGCGTGGTCGGCGGAGGCCGCGATCTTCGAGCGCGGGCACTCGCAAGAGAACTGGACGAAGCCGAGCTGCGCGACGCTCCTGAGCGGGCTCTACCCATGGGAGCACAACGCCACGAGCGAGGACGCGGTGGTGCCGGCGTCGGTCGAGCTGATCAGCGAGACCCTGCGCGCCCGCGGCTTCCGCACCGGCGCGTTCATCAGCAACGGCTTCGTCTCGGACCGCTTCGGCTTCGATCAGGGCTGGGGCACGTTCCACAACTACCTCCGCCTCGGCCGGCGCAACATGGCGCGCTACGTCGCGGAGGACGTCACCGCGTGGCTCGAGGAGCAGCCGCCCGGCGAGCCGTTCTTCCTCTACGTCCACACGATCGACCCGCACGTCCCCTACATCCCCCCCGACGAGGACCTCGCGCGCTACGACCCGGAGCCCTACGAGGGCGTGGTCGACTTCCGCGAGGACCGCGAGCTCCTCGAGAAGGTCAAGAGCGGGCGGATCTCGCTCGGCCCACGCGACCGCGCGCACCTCGAGGCGCTCTACGACGGCGAGGTGACCTACCACGACCGCTACTTCGGCGAGATGATGCGCGCGCTCGAAGCGCGCGGCCTCGCGGACGAGACCCTCGTGGTGTTCACCGCCGACCACGGCGAGGAGTTCTGGGACCACGACTCGGTGGGCCACGGCCACAGCGTGTTCGAGGAGCTGATCCGCGTGCCGCTCATCGTCCGCTGGCCCGGCCTGACGGACCCCGGCGCGCGGATCGACGAGGCGGTCGGCCTCGTCGACGTGGTCCCGACCGCGCTCGAGGCGCTCGGCGTCGAGCCCCCCGACGGGCTGAGCGGTCGCTCGCTCGCCCCGCTCCTCGCGGGCGAGACCGAGGACGCGCCGCGCGCCACGGTGACCGGCTTCATGAACGGCTGGCGGACAGTGGTGATCGGTCGGTACAAGCTCATCCAGCGCACCCCGGCCCGCTACATGGTTTACGATCTCGAGGAGGATCCGGGCGAGACCCGCGACCTCGCGGCCGAGCGCCCGATCACGGTGCGCTACCTGCGCGCGATGCTCGGCCTCACCCTCGCCGGCGCGAGCGGCGCCCACGAGGGCGAGCGCGCGCCGATCGACGACGAGCTGCGCCGCCAGCTCGAGGCCATCGGCTACGTGGGCGCCTCGCGCGCGCCGCAGGTCGAGGACGATCCGTGAGGGCCGCGGTCTCTGTCCTCGCGGTCCCTGTCGCCGCAGCCTCTGTCGCCGCAGCCTCTGTCGCCGCGCTCACCCTCGCCGGCGGCGAGCCGGACGCTTGCCGCCCCGAAGACGGCCCCGCGACGGTGATGAATCAAGCTCTCAGTCGACGGTGATCGACTTGCTGACGTTCTTGGGGACGTCGGGGTGCACGCCGTGGTCACGGCAGCCGAGCGACTCGAGGTACTCCATCTTGCGCTCGCTCATCCGCAGGGCGAGCCGCTGGAGCGCGACCGACGCGGTGAAGGTCGCCATCAGGGTGTCGCCGGTCGCCGGCAGCGGGATGTAGACCGCGCGGTAGCCCGGGTTGTTCGCGGGCGGCTTGATCGCGGCCGCGCGGAGGCGCTCGTCCTCCTCGGCCACCACCACCGTGGTGGCGCCACGGATCTTGTGGGTGTTGAGCTGCGAGATCGTGAGGTCCACGTCGCGGCGCTCCGGCCCGGTGATGAACACGAGCGGGTAGTCCCGGTAGAGCGCGTCGAGCGAGTGGGTGAGCCCGTCGCGGACGTAGGCGGCCGGGTCCTCGGCGTCCGCGAGCCCGCGCGCGAGCCGCGCGAGGAGCGCCTCGACCTCCTGCGGCCCGAAGAGCGTGTTGAAGCCGAGGATCGTGTTGGGCCCGTGCTTGAACTCGGAGCCCTCGAAGCCCTCGGTGTGGTTGAGCACGACCTCGCGCACCTTGAGCGCGCCCTCCTTGGCCACCGCGAGCAGCCGGGTCGCGAGCAGGTGCATCGACGGCGCGAGGTAGAGCAGCCCCGCCGCCTCCTCGACCGCCTCGCGCGAGCCGTCGAGCGTCGCCTGGATGAGGCCGGGGATGTCCGGCGCGGGGCCGACGTCGCGCCCACGCGCCGCGCCGAGCGCGCGCGCCAACCCATAGAATACGCACAACTGATTGACGAAGCTCTTGGTCGCGGGGACCGCGATCTCGGGGCCGCAGCGGAGCGGCACCACCACGTCGCTCTTCTCGTGCGCGAGGGTCGAGTTGAGGTTGTTCACCACCCCGATGAGCGGCACCTGGCGGCCGTCCGCGCGCACGCCGTTGATGACGTCGATGAGGTCCTTGGTCTCGCCGCTCTGGCTCACCGCGACGATGACGTCGCCATCCGCGATCGTCTTGGCGTACTGGCCGCGGAACTCGCCGGGCAAGAGCGGGATGACCTCGACGCGCGCGAGCTCGGCGAAGAAGAGGCTCGCCGCCTTCGCCGCGTGGAAGCTCGTCCCGCAGCACACGCAGTAGATCCGGCGCCCGGCCGACACCGCGTCGCTCATCGTGCGCACGCTCGCCTCGACCCCGCGGAGCAGCTCCTGCGCCTCGATCGACTCGACGTAGGCGTCGAGGCCGCGCACGAGCGCGGCGCGCGCGGGGCAGAGCGCCATCAGGTCCCCGAAGAACGCGCGCTCCTCCGAGACGAGCGGGTGGGCGAGGTCGAGCGCCTCGAGCGCCCGCCCCGCCTCGGTCGCCGCGATCGCCTCGCAGCCTGCCGTCAGCGCGTCGTCTGTGTACTGGGTCCGCAGCTCCTTGAGCTGGGCGTCGAGCGCCTCGCGCGCGCCGGCCGACCAGTCGCGGGCGATCGCGGCCACCCGCTGCGCGCCGGGCGTGCCGCCCTCGAACATGCGGAGCGCCTCGCGCGCGGTCTCGGGCTGGGCCGCGATCTCCTGCGCCATGAAGGTCGCGTGCTCCGGCGCGAGCGCGGTGTCCTCGACCCGCAGGCGCGAGCGGAGCGGCGTCCGCTCGAGCACGGTGCCCTCGGGCGTGCCGTCGATGACGCGCACCTCGTGGCCCTTGGCGTCGAACTGCACGTACTCGCCCTCCTTGAGGCCGACGAGGACGTGGGTGCGCTTGAGCACGCTCGACAGATCGCTGCTCGCGATCGCGAAGGCGTCGCCGTGCTCGTCCTGGCCGACGCCGAAGTAGAGGCTCGAGCCGCGCTTGATCGCGCAGAGCCGGCGCGTGACCGGGTCGACCACCACCGCCGCGAAGCTCCCCTCGAGCTGCCGTGAGGCGCGCACCACCGCCTGGCGCATCGCCGCGTCGCGGTCGTCCGTCTCCTCGAGGGCGGCCGCGAAGTAGTGCTCGACGAGGTGGACCACCATCTCGCCGTCGTTGTCGCTCTTCACCTCGTGGCCGCGCTCGGTGAGCCAGCCCTTGAGGTCGTCGCAGTTGGTCACGTTGCCGTTGTGCGCCCCGTAGAGGAACGTCTTGCAGCGGACCACGTGCGGCTGCGCGTTGGCGTCGTCGACCGCGCCGAAGGTCGCCCAGCGGACCTGCCCGCAGAAGACATCCCCCGCGAGGTCCACGATGCCGAGCGAGTGGATGAGCTGCGACGGCGCGCCCACCCCCTTCTTCAGGACGACCTCGTCGCCCTGGATCACGGCTCCGGTGGAGTCGTAGCCCCGGTACTGCAGGGTCTCGAGCAGCTCGCCGGCGATCACCCCGAGGTCATCGCGCGGGCGCTCGTGAACCAACCCGATCACGCCGCACATCGACCGCGTTTACTGCCGGCCGGCGCTCCCGGCAAGGCGGTCCCTCACCCGCCGCGCTACCCTCCCGGCCATGCGACCCGTCGGGCTCCTCTCGCTCTCGGCTCTCTCCTTCGCGATCGGCTGCGGCGCGCAGGCGCATCCGACCGGGCTGGTCGATCCCGAGCCGACGCGCGGCCCGCAGGTCTCGTTCGAGGAAGTCCTCACCGAGGCGCGCCGGCTCCACCCCGCGGCCGCGCCCGTGTACGTCGAGCGCCAGCGCCTCGACGGCGCCGTCCTCCTCGAAGTCGAGCTCGTCGAGGGCGGCCAGCGGGTGGAGCTGTTCTTCGACCCGGTCACCGGCGCGGTCGCGCGCGAGGGCGAGGAGGTCCGCGACCCCGGGCCCGCCGTGTCGCCGGAGGTCCTCGCGGCGGCCGAAGCGGACCCCGGCGCGCTCGCCCGCGGCCTCGCGCTGGCCCGTGAGCGCTTCGGGGGCGCGGAGCTCGTCCGGGTCGTCCTGACCTGGGACGGCGGCGCGCTCGCGGTGGACGTCGAGGCGCACGACGGCGGCGCGGCCCAGGCCGATCGGCTCGCGCTGCCGATCGCGCCGACCCCCGAGCTCGCCCCCGCGCCGCCGCGGGATCTCGAGGAGGAGGAGGAGGAGGAGCTGATCGAGTAGCGCCTCGCATCGCGGGTCGCGGGCCCCGCCGAAGTGGGGCATCCTCCGGCGCATGTTCGAGAAGGTGTTGGTCGCCAACCGCGGCGAGATCGCGGTCCGGGTCATGCGCACGCTCCGGGAGATGGGCATCCGCTCGGTCGCCGTCTACTCCGACGCCGACCGCGACGCGCTCCACGTGCGCTGCGCGGACGAGGCGGTCGCGATCGGCCCCGCGCCGAGCGCCGAGAGCTACCTCGTGGGCGAGCGGATCATCGCCGCCTGCAAGCAAACCGGCGCCCAGGCGGTCCACCCGGGGTACGGGTTCCTCAGCGAGAACGCCGGGTTCGCCCGCGCCCTCGAGGCGGCTGGCATCAAGCTCATCGGGCCGCCGCCGAGCGCGATGGAGGCGATGGGCTACAAGACCGCCGCGCGCGAGAAGATGATCGCGGCCGGCGTCCCGGTCGTCCCCGGCGCGACGCTCGAGCGCATCGAGGACCTGCCGAAGATCGCGGCCGAGATCGGCTACCCCGTCATGCTCAAGGCGGCGGGCGGCGGGGGCGGCAAGGGCATGCGCTTCGTCGAGCGGCCCGAGGACGTGGTCTCGGCGTTCGAGCGCGCGCAGAGCGAGGCGCGCAAGGCGTTCGGTGACGACACCGTCTACATCGAGAAGGCGATCGTCGAGCCGCGCCACGTGGAGATCCAGGTGCTCGCGGACGAGCACGGCAGCTGCGTCCACCTGTTCGAGCGCGACTGCTCGATCCAGCGCCGCCACCAGAAGGTGGTCGAGGAGACCCCCACGCCCGCGCCCGCGCGGACCGACGCGCTCATCGCGCAGATGGGCGACGTCGCGGTGAAGGCCGCGCAGGCGGTCGGCTACCAGAGCGCCGGCACGGTCGAGTTCCTCATGGCGCCCGACGGCAGCTTCTACTTCCTCGAGATGAACACGCGCCTCCAGGTCGAGCACCCGATCACCGAGCTCATCACGGGGATCGACCTCGTGCGCGAGCAGGTGCGCGTCGCGGCCGGCGAGCCGCTCGGCTACACGCAGGACGACGTCGTGGCGCGCGGCCACGCGATCCAGTGCCGCATCTACGCCGAGGACCCGGCGACCGGCTTCCTGCCGAGCCCGGGGCGCATCGAGGTCCTGCGCACGCCGAGCGGGCCGGGGGTCCGCGACGACTCGGGCGCCTACGAGGGCGCCGAGATCTCGAGCTTCTACGACCCGCTCGTCAGCAAGCTCTGCGTCTGGGCGCCCACCCGCCGCCAGGCGGTCGAGCGGATGCGCCGCGCGCTGAGCGAGTACGTGGCGCTCGGGATCCGCACCAACCTCCCGTTCCACATCGCGCTCATGCGCGAGCCCGACTTCGTCGAGGGTCGCTACGACACGAGCTTCATCGCGCACCACGAGGACGCGCTGCTCACGAGCGGCACGACCGGCGACGCGACGGAGGCGATGTTCCTCGGCGCCGCGATCGTGCAGGCGCTCCGCGAGGAGGAGTCGCGCCGACGCGCCCCCGCGACCGGCGCGCCCGCGGCCTCGAACGCGATGAGCCCCTGGCGCCTCGCCGCCCGCGCCAAGCTCTGAGCCGCTACAGGAGGGGGGAATTCACGCGCTGCCTTGGAGTATCCTCCTGGCATGAGTCGAGACGTCGTCATCCCCCGTCACTCCCCCGAGCTGCCCGAGATCTGCGTCGCCACCGGCGCGACGACCGACGTGCAGTACTTCCAGGTGAAGCTCCAGTACACGCCGTTCTGGGCGCGCTTCCTCCTGGGCGCCATCGGCATGCTGCTCTTCTCGCAGAAGGCCGAGATCATGGTGCCGTTCACCCCAGAGGCCCACGCCAAGTGGAAGCGCTCGCAGTGGATACCCGCCGTGGTCATCATCGGCGGCGTCGTGCTCGGCTTCCTGCTCATGATGGCCGGCTCGAGCGGGGCCGCGATCGGGTTGCTCGCGATGATGGGCTCCATCATCGGCGGCCTCGTCTACGTGTTCGTCGTCACCAAGAACGCGGGCCCTCAGTGCAAGAGCATGGACGACAGCAGCATCACGCTGAGCATCCCGAACGACGCCGCGGCCGACGCGATCGACTCGAGCGGCGTGCGCTCGGGCGCGCCCGC
>JAUHXR010000030.1 GCA_030426845.1 Polyangia bacterium
GGGGCGCCGGCGTGTCCGAAGCGGTCGAGCCTCCCAGGTACTCGCGCCGCCCAGCCCCGACGCGAAGCGAGGGGCGCCGGCGTGTCCGAAGCGGTCGAGCCTCCCAGGTACTCGCGCCGCCCAGCCCGAAGCGAAGCGAGGGGCGCCGGCGCGGGGGGTCCCATCGCGAAGCGATGGGGGGGACCGCCCAGCTAACCCAGCCCGACCTTGCGCTCGATCGCGGCGACCGCGATGCGCACGTCGGCGTCTTCCTTCTCGAGGAGACCGCCGATCTTCTTCACCGCGCTCATGACCGTCGTGTGGTCCTTGCCGCCGAAGCGGTCGCCGAGGTCGGGGTAGCTCAGCTTGAGGCGCTGACGGCAGACGTACATCGCGACCATCCGCGGGAACGAGATCGCGCGGTGGCGGCGGTGCGACTTGAGGTCCGCGAGGCGGATGTTGAAGTAGTCGCAGGTCGCCCGCTGGATGTCCTCGACCGTCGTCTGCTTCTCGGGCACGCGCGGCGCGACCGTGCCGAGCGCCTCGTTGCAGAACTCGAGGTCGATCTCGCGCTTGAGCAGCTCCGCCTTCACCGCGAGGCGCAGCAGCGTGCCCTCGAGCTCGCGGACGTTGCTCGCCACGTGCTGCGCGATCGCGAGGGCCGCGTCGTCGGCGAGGTGGATCTGCTCCTGCTCCGCCTTCTTGCGGAGGATCGCGATCCGCGTGTCGAGCTCGGGCGCCTGGATGTCCGCCACGAGGCCCCACTGGAATCGGCTGATGAGGCGCTCCTCCATCTCCTTGATCTGCTGCGGGTAGACGTCGGAGGTGACCACGATCTGGCGGTCGGAGTGGTAGAGCGCGTTGAACGTGTGGAAGAACTCTTCCTGCGTCTGCTCGCGGCCCGCGAGGAACTGGATGTCGTCGATGCAGAGCACGTCGCAGCGCGTGCGGTAGCGCTCGCGGAACTCGTTGATGCGGTGGTTCTGGAGCGCCCAGATGAACTCGTTGGTGAAGCGCTCGGCGCTCAGGAACAGGACGCGCGCGTCGGGCTTGTCCTGCATCACGCGGTGCCCGATCGCGTTCACGAGGTGCGTCTTGCCGAGCCCCACGCCGCCGTAGATGAACAGCGGGTTGTAGCGCGTGCCCGGGCTCGACGCGGCCGCGACCGAGGCGGCGTGCGCGAGCTGGTTGCTCGGGCCGACGATGAAGTTGCTGAACCGGTACTTCGGGTTGAGCCCGTTGTCCTCGGGCGTCGCGCTCGAGGCGGCCGGCGGGGTCACCGACTCGCGGCGGCGCTGCGCGTCCTCGCCGCGGATGCGGGCGCGCTCCGCCTTCTCGTCGAGCTGCGCCTGCAGGCTCTCGTCGACGCTCCACTCCACCTCGAGCGCGTCGACGCCCGCCTCGCGGCAGAGCGACTCGAGGATCAGGTCGAGGTAGTGGCTGCTGATCCAGTCAGCGTAGAAGCGGTTGGGGATCCGGAGGGTGACCTTCCCGTCCTCCATGCCCTCGAGCTGCAGCGGCTCGAGCCAGGTCCGGTAGTTCTCTTCCGAGAGGCGCGGACGGAGCGTGGAGAGGGCGGATTCCCACAGTTGATTCATGCCGTCTTTTCCGAGCAAAAAGGCGTAGTTGGCCACCGCCTCCACAAGTCATCCACAGCTGTGGATGGGATTGTGGACGGCCTGTGGATAACTCTCAGCGCGGGCGTTACCCGTCGCCGGGTCATCGCTCATCGAGTCGTCGAGCGAGAAGGGCGACGCTAGCAAACGGCCGCATGCTCGTCTACGACCGAGATCGGACCATTTTGTAACCCTTCGAGATCGTGGGCGTTTCGACCCGGGGATATCCTGGGGACGCGCTGTGGCCCGGACCGGCCGATTCGGGCCTGATCCCCAAGTGCCCGGATCGACAGACGTTTTCAAGGACGATCCGCTTCTGGCCGCCCACCGGCCCGGATCGCGTGCGATTCGGCCCTCCGCGGGGCCCAGCGGACCCGGCGGATCGCCCCGGATGCCCCCGGAGGGATGCCCCCGCGCGGTCGGTGGCGGGTGGAGGAAGAACGCGGGGTGTTGGCCGCGTTGAGGTGCCGCACCGCTTTCTTGGAAATCGGGTTCGGCCCGGTTAAGGATGGCCTACCGCGATGCCGACCACCTCCTCCCGTACGCACGTCCTCCGGGCGCTCCTCCCGGCGCTCGCGGCCCTGGCCGCTTGGCCCGTCCACGCGTCGGCGCAGTCCGCCTCGACGCAGCCCGCGGTGGAGGTGGGCTCGCGCAGCCCGCTCCTCGCCGACACCTACGAGACCGCGCGCGGCATGGCGCTCGGGCTCGGGGCGCGCGCGTCCGCGACCTCGACGAGCGGCCTCGCCTACAACGCGGCCGGCCTCTCGATCGGGCGGCTCTACCACATCGAGAGCGTCGCCCAGTACGAGCCCCAAGGCTCGCGGTTCAGCGTCGGGGGCGCGCTCATCGACAGCCACAGCGGCCCGGTCAACATGGGCACCAGCTTCCGCTACGTGCACGGCAACGGCGACACCGGCCACGGCGGCTACGACGGTCGCATCGCGCTCGCCGTCCCGTTCGGCGACCACTTCGCGATCGGCGTCACCGGCCGCTACATCAGCTTCTGGCGCGAGGGCGCCGACGAGAACGCCGACCCCTACGCCGAGCACATCACCTTCGACGCCTCGATCCGCGTCTCGCCGGTCGAGGGCCTCCACTTCGCGGCCCTCGGCTACAACCTCATCGACGTCGGCAGCTCGCTCGCCCCGATGCAGGTGGGCGGCTCGGTCAGCTACACGATCGACGGCGCGCTGACCCTCGCGTTCGACGGCCTCGCCGACCTCGGCACCTTCGACTACGAGGACGGGACCATCCGCCCCGAGGGCCTCTTCGGCGGCGGGGTCGAGTACTTCACCGGCGAGGTCCCGATCCGCGCCGGCTACATGTACGACACGGGCCGCGACCTCCACTACGTCACCGCGGGCGCGGGCTGGATGAACGAGCAGCTCGGCATCGACATCGCGTGGCGCCAGCAGGTCACCGGCCCGCTCGACACGTGGCTCCTCGCGTCGTTCCGCTACTTCGTCCACTGAACGCCTCGGCCGGACCGAGCGCCTCGGCGCGACGCGACGACGAATCGCCGCGCGACCCGGCCCCGCGCGCAGGCCCGAGCTGCTACGGTCGGCCGGTGAGCAGGTGGGCGGCGGTACTGTCGACCGGCCTCGCGCTGGCGGCGCAGCTTTGGGCGCCGGTGGCGGCGGCCCAGGACGACCTCGCAACCGCCGAGCGCCTGCTCGAGAACGCCGAGTTCGAGCGCGCGGCCGACCTGCTCGAGTCGATCGCGGAGAGCGACCGCGGGCTCGACCGCGCCGGGGTCGCCGAGCTGCTGCGGCTGCGCGCGGTGGTGCGCTCGGCCCTCGGTCGGGACCGCGACGCGAGCCGCGACCTCGCCTCGCTCGCGCGCGTCCTCGAGGGGCGTGAGCCGGGCGCGCTGCCCGACCCGCTGCGCCGTGAGCTCGAGCGCCACCGCCGAGGCGCGCGGCCGATCGAGGCGAGCGTCCGCATCCAGCCGGAGCCGGGCGGGCCGGTCCTCGTGCGGCTCGAGACCGAGGGCGACCCGAGCGGCCTCGTGCGTCGGACCGAGCTCGTCTGCACGAGCGGCGGCCGCGAGGTCGCGTCGACCGACTCGGACCGGCTGAGCGTCACCGGCGAGCGCGAGCTCGAGTGCGCGGCCGCGCTCTTCGGCCCCGGCGGCTGGCGGGCGGCCGAGGCGAGCGCGCGCTGGCGCGGCGCCGACGCGGGCGGCGAGGCGCCGAGCTGGCTCGACGAGAACTGGGGCTACCTCGCGATCGGCGCGGGCGCGGCCGTCGCGCTCGTCGTGCTGATCAGCGTGGTGGTCTACGCGACGGCCCCGACCGGCGTCTCCGGGCCCGTCTGGGTCATGGACCCCTGATCGGTCGCGCGCGGGCAGAGATGCTCAAGCCATCTTGCGGAGTCTCGGTCCGCGCGCCGCGCGGCGGCGGCGGCGGCTATACTCGTGCGCCATGGCGAGCTCGAGCTGGGACGACCCCGACCGCTGGACCACCGAGGCGACGTCGGCGGGCGGCCACGGCCTGGAGGTCCGCCGCTTCGGCCTCCGCCACGTCGGCGGCAAGACGGTCGTCGCGCCCTACGAGTCGACCTCCGAGCGGTGCTCCCTCGGCGCTCACGAGAAGAACGACGTCGTCATCGCCGACTCGACCGTGTCGCGCTTCCACGCGGAGATCGAGATCCGCCCGCGCGGCGCGTTCATCCGCGACCTCGAGAGCCGCAACGGGACCTACGTCGACGGAGTGCGCGTCGAGGGGGCGTGGCTCGGCCACGGCAGCAGCGTCCGGGTGGGCAAGACGCTGCTCCGCTTCGAGGCGCTCGGGGGCGTCAACCGCGTCCCGCTCAGCCGCTCCGACATGTTCGGCAGCCTCTTCGGGGCGTCGGCGGGCATGCGCGCGGTGTTCGCGATCCTCGAGAAGGTCGCGCCGTCGGACGCGACCGTCCTCGTCGAGGGCGAGACCGGGACCGGCAAGGAGGAGGTCGCGTCGTCCATCCACGCGGAGAGCCGGCGCGCCGAGGGGCCGTTCGTGACCCTCGACTGCGGCGCGATCCCCCCGAACCTCCTCGAGAGCGAGCTGTTCGGGCACGACAAGGGCGCGTTCACCGGGGCGGTCAGCGCGCGCGAGGGCGTCTTCGAGGCGGCCCACGGGGGCACGCTCTTCCTCGACGAGCTCGGCGAGCTCCCGCTCGGGATGCAGCCGGCGCTCCTGCGCGTGCTCGAGCGCGGCGAGGTCCGTCGGGTGGGCGAGACCGCGTCGCGCCCCGTCGACGTGCGGGTGGTGGCCGCGACCAACCGCGACCTCCGCAAGGAGGTGAGCGCCGGCCGCTTCCGCGAGGACCTCTACTACCGCCTCGCGGTCTTCCACCTGCGCGTGCCGCCGCTGCGCGAGCGCCCGGAGGACATCCCCGGCCTCACCGACGTGCTCCTGCGGCGGATGGGCCTGTCGCCGGCCGACGCCGACCGCCTCCTGACCCCGGAGCTGCGCGCCCAGCTCGCCAACGGCCGGTGGCCGGGCAACGTGCGGGAGCTGCGCAACTACCTCTCCCGGGTGGTCGTGCTCGGCGAGGTGCTCCCGATCACCCCGGCCGACGACGAGCCGCGCCCGTGGCACGTCGACCCGTCCAAGCCCTACGCCGACGCGCGCAACCTCGCGCTCGCGCAGTTCGAGCGCGACTACGTCGCCGCGCTCCTCGACCACCACCGGGGCAACGTGTCGGCGGCCGCGCGCGCGGCCGGGATGGCGCGGCCGTACCTGCACCGGCTGCTGCGCCGGCACGGCCTGCGCTGATCGCAGGGCTTGCTTTCGCGGCTCGCTTTCGCGGCTTGCTTTCGCGGCTTGCTTTCGCGGCTCGCTTTCGCGGCTTGCTTTCGCGGATCGAGCCACGTTGGTAGCTTGACGATCGCGCATGGCCACGGCGTCCCTACGGCCCGACGACTCGATCCCGATGATCGGCCCGCCCCCGGCGTCGCCGGACCAGCCGCTCGGCGACGTCGGCCCCTACCAGCTGCTCAAGGAGCTGGCCCAGGGAGGGATGGGCCGCGTCTATCTCGCGCGCGAGCGGGGCGAGGGCGGCTTCACCCGGCTCGTCGCGCTCAAGAAGATCCACGAGCACCTCTCGCGGGAGCGGGCGTTCGTCGACATGTTCCTCGACGAGGCGCGCATCGCCTCGCGCATCCAGCACCCGCACGTCTGCTCGGTGTTCGACTTCGGCCGGGCCGACTCCATCTACTTCATCGCGATGGAGTACCTGAAGGGCCTGCCCTTCTCGGAGCTGCTCCGCGCGCTGGGCACCGCGGCGCCCGAGGAGTCGCCCGAGCGCTTCCGCTTCGGCGCCTACCTGCTCGCCCAGGCGTGCGAGGGCCTCCACGCCGCCCACGAGCTGCGCGGGCCCGACGGCAACCTCCTGCAGGTCGTCCACCGCGACGTCTCGCCGCACAACCTCTTCGTCACCTTCGACGGCACCTCGAGGGTCCTCGACTTCGGCATCGCGCGCGCGGTCGATCGCCTCGCCGAGAGCACGACCGGCCGCGTGAAGGGCAAGTTCGCTTACATGGCTCCAGAGCAGGCGCTCGGGAAGCCGGTCGACCGGCGGGCCGACGTCTTCTCGATGGGGGTGATCCTCTGGGAGCTGCTCACCCTGCAGCGGCTCTTCCGCCGCGACTCGCCCGCCGAGACGGTGCTCCTGGTGGTGAGCGAGGACGTGCCCTCGCCGGGTCTCGTCTCGCCGGGCGTTCCGTCGCCCCTCGAGCGCATCGCGATGCGCGCGCTGCGCCGCGATCCGAAGGACCGCTTCCAGAGCTGCCGCGAGATGGCGCGCGCGCTCGTCCGCGCGGGGGCCGAGCTCGGGCCGCCGGTCACCGCCGGCGACGTCGAGGACTGGATGGCGGGGCTCTTCCCCGGCGAGTCCGAGCACCAGAGCGATCTCCTCACGAGCTACTCGAGCGACCTGCTGCGCCCCGACACGACCGGCCAGCGCGCGAAGCTCACCCCCTCGAGCCAGCTCAGCGAGCGGAGCCGGCGGCGACGGGGCGGGCGCGGGATCCCGATCCTCGCGGTGGCCGGCATCGCGGTGGTGGCGGCGACGCTCGCCTTCGGGATCGCGCGGATGACCGGGCCCGACGCCGAGCCGCGGCTGCGGGCGACGCTGCCGACCGAGGACGCGCCGCCGTCGAGCCGCGCAAGCGAGGGCGCGGTGCGCCTCGCCGCGCGCTCCGAGGGGGAGCCGGGGCTCGCCGAGGTCGAGCCGGTCGCGCGTACCGCGCCGGTGATCGACCCGATCGCGATCGTGGCCGGCGACCCCGTCGCGCCGGGCCCCGTCGACGACGCGCCCGCGGGGCCGGACGCGGCCGGAGATCCGGGCGAGCGCGCAGACGAGGCCGCCGGGCCGGCCGCAGGCGAGGACCCGGCGGAGACCGCGCCCGCCGACGAGCCCGCCGACGAGCCCGCCGACGAGCCCGCCGGCCGCCGCGCTCGCCGCCGCCGCGTCGCCGCCCCCGCGCCGAGCGGCTTCGGCAACGTGATGTTCTCCGCGCCGACCGGGCCGCTCTGGGGCGCGCGGATCCTCTTCCGCGGCCGCGAGGTCGGGCAGGTCCCCGGCCGCGTGCGCATGCCGGCCGGGACGCACGCGGTCGTCATCGTGGGCGGCGGCCGTCGCATCCAGCGCACCGTCACCGTGCGCGCGAACCGCGACGCGCGCGTGGTCCTCCGCTGACGTTCAGCGGAACGCGAACCCGACCTGCGCGCCGAGCCAGAGCGCGAAGTCGGTCCCCTCGGTGGCCGGCGCGGTGATCGCGTCGCCGTCGAAGAAGTGGAAGTAGCCCGCCAGCCCCGCCTCGAGCCCGTAGGAGAGGCCCATGTCGAGCGAGCCGCCGAGCCGGCCGACCACGTCGAAGCCCTGGGTCTGCCCCTCCTGGCCGAAGTGCTCGCTCAGCGCCCCGCGCGCGAGGACGCCGCGGTAGCCGACCTCGATCCCGAGGACCGCGAGCTCCTCCTCGATCTGGAAGCGGCCGCGCAGGTGAGGGCGCAAGTAGGCGTACTCGGCCGAGGGCACGACGACGAGCGACTGCTCGCCGAAGGAGAAGGAGTCCCAGCCGAAGCCGGCCCCGAGCCCGAGCTCCACCCCGCGCTCGACCTCGAACAGGAGTCCGACGTCGGCGTAGACGTGGAAGAACGACGTGTCGACCGCCTCGTCGGTCAGGGTGTTGCGTGAGCGCAGCCCCACCGCGTAGCCGAACAGGCCGCGCAGCTCGATGCCGCGCTCGATGCCCTCCTCGCCGATCCACGGGCGCGCCGACATCGCGGCCGTCAGCACGGGGTAGGCGACGTCGTTGCGGTGGACGTCGCCCGTCGTGGTGACGAAGCGCGCGAGCCGGCCCTCGAGCCTCGCGCCGACGTGCGCGTCGAGCACTGGCGCGTCGCGGCCGTCGCGGGACCTCGACGGGCGGCGGGCGCGGCGGGACCGAGGCGCCCGGCGCGGCTCCTCGCGGGGCGCCTCATCGCGATCCTCGGCCTCCGCCTCGAAGGGCTCCTCCGCGGCGCGCGCGAGGGTGCGGGCGGCGGGACCGAAGCGGCCGCGCCGGCCCCGGATCGTGACGCTCGCCCGCGCCACGACCCGACCGTCGGCGTCGCGCAGGACGAGCGAGACGCGGGCGCGCCGTCCGCGGCGCTGCACCCGACCCGAGACGAGGTAGTCGACGTCCAGCCGCCGCACCGCCAGCTCGCCCGCCCGCGCGCCGGTCGCGCCATCGACCGCCCGGTCGGTGCGCGCGAGCGGCGCGACCCGGACCCCCGGCTGATCCCGGAGCGCCTCGTGGGTCTGCGCGCGCGCGTCGTCGGCCGACGGACCGCGGAACGGGAGGATCGCGATCCGCGCGTCGGCGGCCGCGACCGAGGGGAGGAGGCTCGCGACGGCCAGGGCCAAGAAGAGGAGGCGGCGCGGCGCGAGGCGGTGCGGCGTGAGGAGCGGCATGAGGCGGCTCTTTGGAAGAACCGGACCACGCGGGCGGACCGCGCGCGACGACGCGGATCTGTCACTGGCCGAGTGACACCGCGGAGGGCGCCGCGCGGGGCGCGTTCCTCCGGGGGTACACCTCGGCCCGCCGCGCGCAGGCCCGCGGTCGCGGTCCGAACCTTGCTGCGGTCCCCCGCATGCCCAAGGCCCTCTCGCGCCAGCTCGCTCTGTTCCTTCTCCTCGCCGTCGGCTGCGAGGGCTCGCTCGCGATCGAGTCCTCGTCCACCGAGCGCCCCGGCGGCGGCCCGTCCGTCACCGTCGACGCGGGCGGCGGCCAGGGCGGCGGCGGCGTCTCGATCCTGCCCGACAGCGACGCGGGCCCGGACCGCGACGCGGGCCCTGGCGCCCCCGGCTGCACCCCGAGCTGCGACGGTCGGAGCTGCGGCGACGACGGCTGCGGCGGGAGCTGCGGGCAGTGCGCCGGCGGTCAGTCGTGCAGCGCCGGCCAGTGCGTCGGGGCCCCGCCGACGAGCCCCCTCTGCCCGCCGACCGGGGCGGTAGGCCGGCAGCCCGGCGACGTCGCGCCCGACCTGAGCTTCCCCCTGGCGGGCGGCGGCACGATGTCGATCCGCGACACCTGCGCGAACCGCACGACGCTCGTCTACTACTTCGCGGAGTGGTGCGGCTACTGCCGCGGCTGGATGCGCACCGCGGCGGCGGCGCTCCAGGCCGAGCTCGCGGGCCAGGGCTTCCAGCTCGTCATCTACTACGCCCAGAACTACAGCCGCGGCCAGCCCACCGAGGCCGACGCCGAGCGCATCCGCGCCGAGTACGGGCTCGGGTCGATCCCGATCGGGCTCGGCGACCAGAGCTCGTTCCTCACCACGTTCTACACCGCGGGTCCGCAGATCAAGATCCTCCTCGAGGAGGGCAACGTCCTCGCCGCGCCGATCCAGCCGATGAGCGACTCGGCCGTCCGCCAGGTGGCCAACCGATGAGGGCCGCGATCGCGGTGCTCCTCCTCGGCGCCTGCGCCAGCCCGGGCGCCGACGCGCGACCGCCGCTCGAGCTCACGATCGACGACCGGCTCCCCGACGAGAGCTGCGGCGCGCGCTGGGTCGCCGGTGTGCGCGGGCGGGTGCGCGACGAGCTCGGCCAGCCGGTCGACTCCGGCCTCGTCCAGATGTGCCTGCGCACCGAGGACCACAGCCAGCTCTGCCTCGCGCCCGAGCCGATCGACGCCGACGGCTGGTACCGGGTCGTCCTCGATCGCGAGATCCGGTGTCTGGAGCAAGTGACATTGCGAGTCACGCAGGAGGACCAGCCGACGTCCGTCGCCTTCTGCCGCCTCCCGATGCGCCCGGTCTACGGCGTGCTCGACGCGCCCGACGACCTGGTCCTGCACCGCCTCGACGCGCCGACCGAGCTCCCCGCGAGGGGCGACCCCGGCTCGATGCGCACGTTGCGCTTCGGGAGCGGGCTCGAGCTCGACGTGGTCCCGCGCGACCTCGAGTTCCCGGACACCTACGACCGACTCGCGGCCCGGCCGGTGGATCCCGCGGCCGCGCCCTGCTGGGGGTTCGAGGAGGAGGGCTCCGGCGAGGAGGCGCCCGCGCTCGACGGGCTGTGGGCGTTCGGTCCCGAGGCGGGGATCGACCCGGGGGCCGGCATGCGGCTGCCCGAGACCACGGGGCTCCCCGACGGCGCGCCGGTCGAGCTTTGGCTGGTGGGTGGCACCTACACGCTCCTGCCCGACGGCGCCCAGGTCGAGGAGGGGGAGCTCGTCCGCTACGGCGCCGGCCACGTCCAGGGCGGCCACGTCGTCCCTGATCCGGGCAGCGAGCTGCCCTACCTGAGCTGGGTCGGCTACCGCGCCGCCCGGTGAGGGAGCGGCGCGCGCGCCGGCCGCCCGGCGGGGTGTCACCTGGCCGGTGACGACCGGCGCGCCCGCGACGCGGGGAGCCCGATGGATCGCCGATTGCTCTTCCGAGTGACCATGACCGCCCACGCATCGAGAGCTGCCCTCGCCGCCCCCTGGCTGACCCTCGCGCTCCTCGCGCCGCTCGCCTTCGCCGCGCCGGCGCGCGCGACCGTCCTCGTCGACGTGCCGCTCGAGGACATGGCGCGCGACGCGGACGTGATCGTCGTCGGCACGGTCGTCCGCTCGGAGGCCCGCCTCGTCCTCGACCCGGCCCGCGGCGCCGACCCGCACACCTTCACCACCGTCCAGGTCCACGAGTGGATCGTCGGGCCGGGCGGGCGCGAGGTCGTGGTGGAGGAGCTCGGCGGCGAGGCGATGGGGCAGGGCCTCGCGATCGCGGGGACGGCCGAGTACGCGCCCGGCCAGGAGGTCGTCCTCTTCCTCGAGCGCGCCGGCTCGTCGCTCCGCACCTACGGGATGGCCCTCGGGCGGTTCGAGATCCGCCGCGGGGTCGGCGGCGCGCCCGACGCGGTGACCCGGGACCTGTCCGACGTCGCCTTCGCCCGCTGGCGGCGCGGGCGCATGGAGGTCGGCCCGGGCGGCGAGCCCCCGGCCAGCCTGGAGGTGTTCCTCGCCTACGTCCGCCAGATCGCCCGCGGCTACCACCCCGCGCCGACGGGACCGCGCGGCCCGACCGGGGTGGCCCAGTGAGCGTCGTCGTCATCGCCTCGGGGACCGGCCGCGCCCTCGCCGCGCTCGGAGCCCTCGCCTGCCTCGCTGCCGGCCCAGCCTACGCCTGGGAGCCGATCGCGCCCTCGCGGCCGGTGTGGGACGGCCCCGCGCCCTACGCGATCAACCCGAACTCCGACGACCTCGGGCCGACGGTCACCGAGACCGAGACGCGCCGCGGCATGGAGGACTGGACGGGCCCCGCCTGCTCCGGTCTGTCGACCCGCTACGACGGCGTCACCACGCGGACCGCCGGCGTCTCCGACGGCGAGAGCGTCATCAGCTGGATCGAGAGCGGCTGGCGCCACAGCAGCAACGCGATCGGCGTGACGGGCACCCGCTACACCAGCTCGCGCCTCGTCGAAGCGGACATGGAGATGAACGGGGTCCACTTCACCTGGACGACCGCCTCGGGCAGCGGGAGCAACGTCAATGTCTATTCCATCGCGCTCCACGAGGGCGGGCACTACATGGGCCTGGGTCACTCGAGCGACAACCAGGCGATCATGTTCTACGCGTACTCGGGCGGCATCGGCGCGATGCGCGCGGACGACGAGGCGGGGATCTGCGCGCTCTACCCGGGCGGCGGTGGCGGGCCGTCCGACTGCACGGTGACCGGCTGCCCGAGCGGGCAGCGCTGCGAGAGCGGGAGCTGCGTGCCCGACGTCCCGAGCGGCGGCGGCGGCGACACCTGCGCGCCCTGCACCGGCCACAGCGCCTGCGGCGACGCCGACGACTTCTGCCTCACCTACCCGGACAGCGCGGGCTACTGCGGCCGGGCCTGCGCGGGCGACGCCGATTGCGGCGGCGACCGGTGCCAGACGCTGTCGAACGGCGCGCGCCAGTGCGTCCGCTTCGTGGGCGACACCCCGTCGTGCGGGGGCGGGGCGCCGAGCGGGTGCAGCGCGGACACCGACTGCGCGAGCGGCGAGCGCTGCGACACCGCGAGCGGCGCGTGCGTCCCGAACAGCGCCGGGGGCGCCCCGCTCGGCGAGGCGTGCGCGGCCCACGCCGACTGCGCGAGCGGGCTCTGCTTCGCGGGCTCGTGCAGCCAGAGCTGCGACTGGCCCTCGGGGAGCTGCCCGGCGGGGCTCTACTGCGACGGGGAGGCCACCGGCGCGTGCGGGCCCGGCGTCTGCCGGCCCGGCGGGACCGGCGCGGCGGCGAACGGCGACGCGTGCGTCGATCATCCCGACTGCGCGAGCCAGTACTGCTTCGACGGCGCGTGCGCGGAGCCGTGCGATCCCCAGACCGTGGGCGCCTGCCCGAGCGGCGGCGTCTGCCGCGTCGGGAGCCTCGCCTGCCGGGGCGGCTGCGGAGTCGCGGGGAGCCTCGGCGACCCGTGCGACGCGAACGCGCAGTGCGGCTCGGGGATGTGCGCGACGTCGGAGGGCCGGCAGTTCTGCACCGACCTCTGCGACGCGAGCTCGCCCTGCCCGACCGGCTACCGCTGCGAGAGCGCCGGTGTGACCGACGTCTGCGTACCGGACGGCGGCGCGCTCGGCGGCGCCTGCGAGGCGAACGCGGACTGCGCGACCAACATCTGCGCGTTCGAGGAGGAGCGGAGCTACTGCACGCGGATCTGCGACGCGAGCTCGCCCTGCCCCGACGCGATGAGCTGCGTGGACAGCGGCACGGTCGGCATCCGGGTCTGCCAGCCGTCCACCGCGGTCGATCCGAGCGGTCGCCCGCAGGGCGTGAGCGGCTGCGGGGTGGCGTCCGCCTCGCCGTCGTCCTCGTGGCCGTCGTGGCCGCTCCTCCTGCTCGCGACGGCGCTCCTGCGTCGGAGGCGGGGATGAGCCCGCGCCCGTTCGTCCTCCTCGCGCTGCTCGCCGGCCTCGCGGCGGGGTGCGAGGGCCAGCTCCTGATCGAGCGGCCGGGCGGGGACGCGGGCCGGCCCTCGACCCCGCGGGTGGAGATCGACGCGGGCGCCTCGGGCGCGGACGCGGGTCCGGCGATCCCGCTCGGCGACGCGGGGCCCGGCGCGCCCGGGTGCGCCCTGCCCGCCGAGGGGACCTGCGAGGGCACGGTCGCGCGCTGGTGCAGCGGCGGGCAGGCGCAGAGCGAGGACTGCGCGAGCACGGGTCGGACCTGCGAGGTCGGCGCGAGCGGCGGACGCGCGGGCTGCGTCGACCCGGTCGCCCCGCCCCCCGGCTGCGGCTCGACCGAGGAGCTCGCGGTGATCGACCTGGCCAACCAGGCCCGGGCGGCGAACGGCGCGGGCGCGCTCACCTGCGACGCCCTCATGGCCCAGGCGGCGCGCAAGCACAGCCAGGACATGTGCAATCAGGGTTACTTCAGCCACCAGGGCCTCGACGGCCGCAGCCCGTTCGACCGCATGCGCGACGAGGGCGTGACCTTCGGGACCGCGGGGGAGAACATCGCCCAGGGTCAGCGCGACGCGGCCGCGGTGCACAACGCCTGGATGAACAGCAGCGGCCACCGCCGAAACATCCTCAACGGCGCCTTCGGCCGGATCGGCGTCGGCCTCGAGGAGTGTGCGGGGAGAATGTACTGGACGCAGGTCTTCGCCGACTGATCCGACCTGGCACGACGCCTGCTGCTCTCCCCGGAACGGGCCGGATCCGTGCCAGCCCGTGCCGGAGGAAGCCCGATGAGTCACACGCGCTGGTACGACCCGATCCTCGAGCACCCCGTCGCGCGGGGGGTGGCGGGCTCCCTCGCCGCCGCGGGCGCGGCCGGGCTGCTGATGACGGCGACCCCGGCCGAGGCGCAAGACCTCGTGACGCCCTACGGCGCGGGGGGGGTGCTCATCGGCTACCAGTGGGGCGCCGAGGACAACGCGGGCAATGGGCTGCTCTGGGGCGTCGAGGGGCGCGGCGGCGTCATGCTCGCCGATCAGTTCGGCGGCCCGGCGATGGCCGCCAACGCGGTGGGTCGGTTCAGCTTCGTGAACCTCGACCCTCAGCTCCACTTCGGCGGGCAGATCGGAGGGGGCTTCGGGATGGTCTTCGGCGTGTTCGACGTCACGCTCGGGCACCGGTGGGGCCCGCATGGCGGGTTCAGCATGCCGCTGGGCTTCGAGCTCCAGGTCCACGCGGCGAGCACGTTCGTGCGCCTGGATCCGCTCCTCTGGCAGGGCGCGGTCGGCGGCGGCGTGAGCTGGATGCCCCGCGAGATGCTCGTCGGGTTCGCGGTGCCGGGGCGCCCGCTCCACGCCGAGGAGGGGCACGCCGCGCTCCCCGCGGTGACGCGCCTCGACGAGGAGCGTCCGCCCGACGACGTCGATCCCGAGCTCGCCGCCGTCCTCGCCACCGAGTGGGCGCACCGCGCGCAGGGCGAGTGGGCGTCGGTGCCCGCGTTCCTCCAGCTCGCCGATCAGCTCGCGCGGGTCGCCGCGCCCGCGTCGCTCGTGCGCCGGGCCCGCGAGGCGGCGGCCGACGAGGCGCGCCACGCGATCGCGACCGCGCGTGCGTCGATGGTCTACGGCGGGGCGCCGCTCACGCTCGGCGCGGTCTCCCCGCACACCCGCCGGCCTGCCGAGGGGCTCGACGCGCTGCGCCGCCTCGCGGCCGAGAGCTGGGTGGACGGATGCCTCGGCGAAGGCAAGGCCGCCGCCGCGGTCGCCCGGGAGTCGCAGCTCGCGCCCCACGCCGCGCAGCGCGCGATGCAGCTCACGATCGCCCGCGACGAGGCGCGCCACGCCGAGCTCGCCTGGGACGTGCTCGCGTGGACCGTCGCCGCGGGGGGCGACGACGTCCGCCACGCGGTCGACGCCCTCCGCGACGCCTCGCCGTCCGAGCGCACCTCGGGCCTCGACGGTGGCCTCGATCTACGTTCGCACGGCCTCTTGTCGGAGCCGGAGCACGCTGGGCTGGCGTCGGCGCTCCGCGAGCGCGCCGCGAGCCGCCTCGCGGCCGTGCTCGGCTGAGGCGCTCAGGGCGTCTGCCCTCCTACCTCTACTGACCGTCGGCGCGCGCGAGGACGAGCTGGAGCAGCAGCTCGTGCGGGCCGAGCGGGGGCGCGACCCGGTGACGCACGCCGGGGTGCGCGGCGGCGGCCTCGGCGACCAGGCGCGGCACGTCCTCGCTCGCGTGTCGCCCGGGCCCGAGGAAGTAGGGCACGGCGACCACCTCGTCGGCCCCCGCGGCCACGCAGGCCGCGAAGCCCTGAGCGATCGTCGGCTCGGCGAGCTCCATGTGCGCCGCCTCCACCAGGTCGTCGGTGCGCGCGCGCAGCGCCTCGACGATCTCGTGGAGCAGCTCGTTCGACGCGGCTCGCCGGCTGCCGTGGTCGATCAGCAGGATCGCGCGTCGGCTCACGCGGTGGCCCTCGCGATCGCGGCCGCGAGGATGCGCTCGGCGAGGCGCGCCTCGAGGTAGGTGTCGCGCGGGGCGGGGCGGCCGCTCGGCCCAGGCGCGGCGAGCGGCGCGCGGGCCGCCTCGGCCAGGGCGAGCTCCACCTCGGCCGCCGCCGGGTCGCGGAGCGCGCGCGCGACGTGGACGTGGCCGCGCTGGGCCGCCACGAGGGCTCGCGCCACGTAGTCGGACGGCTCGATCGCGTCGAGCAGCCGATCGAGCGCGCGCGCGCAGCCCTCGGCGTCGCCCTCCATCGCGCGGAGCACGGCCCGCATCGAGCGGTAGGTCCACCGGTCCTTGTCGTCCTCGCTCTCGAGCCGAGGGGCCGCGAGGTCGAGCTGGGCGCGCGCCGCGTCCACCTCACCGCGCTCGAGCGCGAGCAGCGCCCGGTACCCCGCGATCACGTGCCGGTGGTAGGTCGGGTGCGGGGCCGCGAGCGCCGCCGCCTCGACGAGCAGCCGGTCCGCCTCGAGGAGCGCGCCCTGCTCGTGGCGCAGCGCGGCGAGGGTGGCGCTCGCGAAGGCCTCCATCAGGTGATTGCCGAGGCTCCGCCCGATCTCGACCGCCCGCTGATACGCGTTGGCCGCGCCCTCGAGCTCGCCCTGCGCGTGGCGCGCGAGCCCGAGGTTGCAGAACGCCATCCCGCGCAGCTCGGTCTTGCCCGCGGCCTCGAGCATCGGCAGCGCCTCCTCGAACAGCGCCTGCGCGCCGCGAGGCTCGCCCTGCACGAAGCGCACGATCCCCAGCCGCGCGAGCGCGAGGGCCTGAGCGCCCTGGTGATCCTTGCCGATGAGCAGCTCGAGCGAGCGCTCGATCCGCGCCTGCCCCTCGTCGGCCCGCTCGATCTGGCTCAGCGCTATCCCCCCGTCGATCAGGGCCAGGCCCGCGAGGAGCGCGTCGCCGCGCGCCATCGCGCCGCCGTAGGCGAGCTCGGCGAGGCGGGCCCCCTCGTGGAACTGCCCCTGCTCGGTCGCGAGCTGGGCCCGCGCGAGCAGGAGGCGCGGACGGAGGTGGGGCGGCAGCGCGCCGTCCACCCGGTGGCGCACCTCCTCGAAGAGCTCGATCGCCCCGTTGAGCCCGCGGCCGAGCTTGCGGGCGTTGACCAGCGCGATGAGCCCCATCGCGGCCACGATCGCGACGGGCCCGGTCATCGGGTCGCTCCGACCCACGTGCTGGACGGCCTGCACGAGGTTGTCGAGCTCGAGCCCGAGCTGGACGAAGCGCTCGCGCTCCGGCTCGGCCTGGCCCTCGATCTCGCCGAGGCGGTGGCACTCCTGGATGTAGCGCATCGCGTGGCGGGTCCGCGCCCCCGACTCGCGCCCGGACTCGGCGAGGCGCGCGGCCGCGAAGTCGCGGATGCTCTGGTAGCAGCCGAGCCGCGGCCCGGCCGGCGAGCGGTCGCTCGGCCAGACGTAGATCATCGACTTGTCGCGCAGCCGCCCCAGGACGTCGAGCACGTGGTCGCCGCCCTCGAGCCGCACCACGTGCTCCGCGTCGGCCGCGCGGAAGCCGCCGCGGAACACCGAGCACTGGGCCAGCGCCGAGCGCTCCTCCGCGTCCAGCAGCTCCCAGCTCCAGGCGATCGCCGCCTCGAGGGTGCGGTGGCGGCCGGTCGAGTCGTGGTCGCCGGTGCTCAGCGCGTCGAAGCGGTCGTGCATGCGGCGCAGTAGCTCCCGCGCGCCGAGCATCGCGAGCCGCGGCGCGGCCAGCTCGATCGCCAGGGGGATCCCGTCGAGGAGCCCCACCAGCTCGGCGAGCAGCGCCGCGTCGGGCGCCGGGTCGTAGCCCGGGTGGTAGCGCGCGACCCGCTCGAGCAGCAGGCGCACCGCGTCGGCGTCGAGCGGATCGCGCCCGGGGATCGGGCCGTCGAGAGGCGGCAGGGCGATCACCTGCTCGGCCCCGATCGCGAGCCGCTCGCGCGAGGTCACGAGGAAGCGCACCCCCGGGGCCGCCTCGATCCAGCCGGAGATCGCGGGCGCGATCGCGCGGGTGAGGTGCTCGACGTTGTCGAGGACCAACGTGCCGGCGTTGCGGTGGCCCAGCACCGCGGCGACCTGCGCCGGCTCGGGGCTCGGCGCGGTGCCGAGCGCGCCCAGCACCGCGGCGCAGACCTCCGGGAGGGTCGCGCACTCGCTCAGGTCGACCATCGTCGCCGGCGGGTGAGTCGCCGCGTAGCGCTCGGCGAGCCGGGTCTTGCCGATCCCACCCGGCCCGAGGAGCGTCACCAGCGGTTGCCCCTCGGCCAGCCGGCGCTCGATGCGCGCGAGCTCCGCGTGCCGACCCACGAACCCGCCGCGCGCGCGCTCACGGGTGACCGACCCGACGAGGCCCGGGTCGATCGGCTCGGCGATCGTGTCGGCGGACTCGTCGATCGTGTGCGGCCGGCGCGTGATCCCGGGCAGCATCACGGTGATCGGCGCGTCTGGCAGCGCGGCTTGCCGCAGCGCGTCCGCGAAGCTCGGCGCGTCCGGCCACCGCGCGTCGCGATCCACCGCGAGGCCGCGGTCCACCGCCGCGGTGAGCCACGCGGGCAGCCCGTCGACCAGGCTCCCGAGGGGCGGGGCGCGCCCGCTGCAGACGTCCAGGACGAGCTGCGCGTAGGTCTCGGCCTCGAACGGCATGCGCCCGGTCAGCATCTCGAAGAGCACCACCGCGACGGAGTAGAGGTCCGCCCGCGCGTCGGCCGCGCGCAGCGACAGGAGCTGCTCGGGGGCCATGTAGCCGGGAGTGCCGAGGGTCGCGCCGGAGTCGGTGAGGCCGCCGAGGCCCGGGGTGGTGGCGAGGCTCGCGATCCCGAAGTCGAGCAGCTTCACGTGGGCCGCGGCGCGCGGCTCCTCGAGCGAGACGCCCTCGAGCATGATGTTGGCCGGCTTGATGTCGCGGTGGAGCACCCCCGCGGCGTGGGCCGCCGCCACGGCGTCGAGGACCTGCAGGGCGATCCCGACCGCCCGGGCCGGGCTCAGCGCCCGCTCGTGCCCGAGGAGCGCGCGCAGGTCGATCCCCTCGATCCGCTCCATCACCACGAAGGGGAGCCCCTCGGGCGTCACCCCCGCGTCGTAGACCTGGACGACGTGCGGGTGGTCGATCGCCCCGCCGGCCCGGGACTCGCGCAGCAGCCGCTCGGTCTGGGCCGGGTCGTCGAGCCGCTCGTGCCGGAGCATCTTGATCGCGACGACCCGCCCGATCGCGGGCTGCTCGGCGAGGTAGACCGACGCGAAGCCGCCGCCGCCGATCCACTGGCGGATGAAGTAGCGATCGACCTGCGATCCGCACGGCCCTGGCCGGCTCGCCAGGGCGCCCGTCACGGGGCAGCGGGGCAGCGCGTCGTGGGCCGTCCCGCAGTGAGAGCATCCGCCGCTCATCGGCCCCGGTAAGCTATCACCTTTACCTCGACGCGACGGCCTGGCTAACTTCCGCGGAACCGAGCCGTGCGGCGGGTGTCGCTTGGTGTGAGTGAGCGCCGTGATCGACATCGAGCGCGCAGCGGCGGCGGCCGGTTTCCACGTCCCCATGCCCGACGGCTACGAAGAGAGGCTGGTCGAGCGCCTCAAGAGGCGGGACGAGGCTGCGTTCAACGAGCTGATCCGCCTCTACCAGGGGCGCATCTTCCGGCTCGTGTTCCGCATGCTGGGCGACCGCGCCGAGGCGGAGGACCTCGCCCAGGAGGTCTTCATCACCGTCTTCAAGAAGATCGACGGCTTCCGCGGCGACTCGCTGCTCTCGACCTGGCTCTACCGGGTCGCGACGAACCAGGCGAAGAACCGCATCAAGTACCTGCAGCGTCGCGCGCGTGGCAAGAAGAAGGAGTTCGACGAGATCGCGGAGCACGACGCGGTCTCGAGCGCCACGATGAACCCCACGAGCCCGGTCGCGCGGCCCGATCAGATGGTCGAGGCCTACCAGAAGGAGCAGATCCTCAAGATCGCCATCGACTCCCTCGAGGACGAGCACAAGACCTTGATCGTCCTCCGGGACATCGAGAACCTTAGCTACGAAGAGATCCAGACGATCACCGGTTTGGCCGAGGGGACGGTGAAGAGCCGGCTCCACCGGGCGCGCCACGCGCTGCGTGACAAGGTCAAGCGACTCGCCGAGGGGCGCCGCTCCAGCGTCCCCACCCAGAAGCCGAAGTGATGGACTCGAACCAAGCGCGCGACCTCTTCAGCGAGGCCTACGAGGGCGACCTCGAGGGGGACCAGAGCGACGCGTTCAAGGCGGCCCTCGCCGCCGACGACGACCTGAAGGCGGAGTACGACGACTTCGTCGAGACCCTCCAGATGGTCGGCGACCTCGGCAAGGCGGACGACGGCCTGCCCCCGCCCGACCTGCTGCGCGGGGTCCAGGAGCGACTCCGCAACCGGAGCCGTGGCCGCTACTACCGCGACCGCTTCAGCGAGCGCGCCTCGATGAGCTGGATGCTCAGCGTGATGCTCGCCGCGACCGTGCTGCTGCTGGTCGGGGCCGCGTGGTTCGTGACCCAGCAGATGCTCGTCGACCAGGCGCCCTCGGACCCGCCGGGCGAGACGTCCGGGCCCTCGACGTCCGGGCCCACGACGAACGAGCCCACGACGCCCGAGCCCACGACGCCCGAGCCCACGACGCCCGAGCCCACGACGCCCGAGCCCACGACGCCCGAGCCCACGACGCCCGAGTAGCTACTCCGCCGGCTCGGGATCGGCCGCCGGCACATCTCGCCCGCCCGTCGCGAACCGGATGAGCGGCCCGAGCACGCGGCGCATCCGCCCGCCCATGCCGTCCACGCTCCGGTAGAGGCACGGGACGATCACGAGGATCAGCACGGTCGAGAAGGTCAGGCCCCACGCGATCGCGGTCGCCATCGGCCCGAGCAGCTCCGAGCGGCCGCCGAACCCGATCGCGAGCGGGAGAAGGCCCGCGATGGTGGTCACGCTGGTGAGGAAGATCGGGCGGAGCCGCAGCCGCGCTGCCTCGACGATCGCGTCGTCCACCTCGAGCCCGTCGCGCCGCCGCTGGTTGATGAAGTCCACCAGCACGAGCGAGTCGTTGACCACGATGCCGGCCAGGCCGACCACCCCGATCAGGCCGATCAGCCCGACCGCCTCCCCGCTCACGAGGAAGCCGATGCTCACCCCGATCAGGGAGAGCGGGATCGCGGTCATGACGATCAGCGGCTGGATGAACGAGCGGAACTGCGTCGCGAGGATCGTGTAGATGAGCAGCGCGGCGACGATGAACGCGAGGAACAGGCTCTCGAGCGACTCCTGGGTCTCCTCGAACTCGCCGCCGAGCTCGAAGCGCACGTCCGGGTTGGCCGCGATGAGGCCCTCGAGCCGATCCGCGAGGGCGGCGTTCACGTCGCTCGAGGTCACCCCGGCCCCCGGCGCGAGGTCGGCGGTCACCGTGATCACGCGGTGGCGGTTGCGGTGGCGGATCGTGGAGACGCCGCGCCCGGGCTCGAGGGTCGCCACCTCGCGCAGCGCGACCGTCTGACCCGACGGGGTCACCAGCGTGAGCTCGGCGAGGCGGAGCGGATCCTCGCGCGCGTCCTCGCGGAGCCGCACCAGGATGTCGACCTCCTCGTCGCCGTCGCGGGTCGTCGCGACGGGGGCCGCGCCGAACGCGGTCGCGAGCCAGCCGGTCACCTGGGCGGTGGTCATCCCGTGGAGGGCCGCGCGCGCCTCGTCGACCGTGACGCGCAGCTCCTGCTTGCCCAGCTCGTGGTCGTCGCCGACGTCGCGGGTGCCGTCGAGGTGGCGCAGCTCGGCTTGCACACGTTCACTCAGCTCGGCGAGCTGGTCGAGGTCCTCGCCCATGATCCGCACCGCCACCGGCGCGCCCTTCGGCGGCCCGTCCTCCCACTTCACGAACTCGAGGCTCGCGGGCCCGACCAGCGCGTCGAACATCCCCGAGACGTCCGCGAGCAGCCGGGTGCCCGAGTCCTGGGCCGAGCGCTGGCCGCGCGGCCTCATGTAGACCGTGACCATCCCGACGTAGTCGCCGAGCGCGTCCCAGGTCCGCGTGCGCGAGTAGCCGCGGATCGTCGAGACCGCCTCCACGTCGGGGTTGTCGAGAGCGAGGATCTGCCCCTCGATCTCCTGGAGCACGCGGTCGGTCTCTTCGGGCGAGGCGTCGGTCGGCATCCGCACGCGCACGTCGAACAGCTCGGCGTCGCCCTCGCTGAGCAAGGTCAGGCTCTTGACCGCCGCGGCGGTGCCGATGAGCCCGACGCAGAGCAGGTAGGTGCCGCCGACCACGAGGAGCCGGTGGCGGAGCGCGCGCCGCAGCAGCTTGGTGAACCGGGCCTCGACCCACGCGCCGGCCCGCGCGACGACGCCCGGCGGCTTGGGCGCCGCGCGCTCGGTGGGTGCCTGCTCGCCGAAGTCCGCGAGGTGGCTCGGCAGGACGAAGAACGCCTCGATCAGCGAGGCGACGAGCGCGGCGACGATGACCTTCGGGATGATCGCGAAGAACTCGCCGAGCACGCCCGACATCAGGAGCAGCGGGAGGAACGCGGAGCAGGTCGTCGCGGTCGACGCCACCACCGGCCAGAAGACCTCCATGGTCCCCTTGATCGCGGCCTCCCGCCGGGGTGTGCCCGCCTCCACGTGACGGAAGACGTTCTCGATGATGATGATCGCGTCGTCGACGATCACCCCGAGCGACAGGATCAGCGCGAGCAGCGACAGCAGGTTGATGGTGATCCCGAGCAGGTGCATCACCACCAGCCCGCCCGCGATCGCGACCGGGATCCCGAGCGCGGCCATCAGCCCGTTGCGGAGGCCCACGAACGCCCAGAGGATCGCGAGCACGAGCGCGAGCCCCATCCACGCGTTCGCGTAGAGCGTCTCGAGGTTGTTGCGGACGTAGTTGGCGGTGTCGCCGAACGCGCTCAGGTGAACGCCCGGCGGCAGGTCCGACTCCATGCGCGCGAGCAGGTCGCGTACGTCCTCGCTGATCTGGAGCGCGTCGGCGCCGTCGTCCTTGAGGAGGATGAAGACGATCGCGGGCTCGCCGTCGACCCGCGCGAGCGTGCGTGCGCGCTCGTAGCCGTCGCTCACCTCGGCGAGGTCGGCGACGCGCACCGCGCCGCCCGACGGATCGGGGCGGACCACGACCTCCTCGATCTGAGCGGCGGTCGCGGTCTGGGCCATCCCGCGCACGATCCGACTGCGGCGCCCGGTGTCCATCAGGCCCGCGGGAACGTTGGCGCCGCGCATCGAGAGGGCGCCCGCGACCTGCGACAGCGGGACCCGGAACGCGGTGAGCCGATCGGGGTCGACGTCCACGTGGATCTCGCGCTCGCGGATCCCCGTCGGGTTGGCGCTCGCGACGCCGTCCACCCGCTCGAGCCGATCCTGGAGGTCGCGCGCGACCGCGCGGAGCACCGGCTCGGGCGCCGAGCCGCGCACCGCCACCGCGATCGCGGGCGCGCGCACCGCCGCCTCCCGGACGACCGGGGTGGTGGCCGCGTTGGGCAGCTCGGCCCGGCTGACCTCGTTGGTGACCTCGATGACCTTGCGCCCGGTGTCGGTGACCTCGGCCTCGAACTGCACCCAGATGAAGCTGCGGCCGTCGCGCGAGTTGCTCTCGATGCGCTCGACGTCGTCGATGTCCGAGAGCTCGTCCTCGAGGGGCGAGGTGACGAGCTGCTCGACCTCCTCCGCCGAGGCGCCGGGCATGAAGGTGGTGATCGCGGCCGCGCCGATCGGGACGGCGGGGTAGACCTCGCGGGTCATCTGCGAGAACACCATCGCCCCGCTCACCATCATCGCGAGCGCGACGAGGTTCACGAGGACGGGCTGGCGGACGCTGAAGCGCGCGACCGACGGCGAGCCGTCCTCCTCGGGCTCACTCATCGGCCGGCTCGTCGGCGGTGTTTTCGGCGGTGTCTTCGGCGGTGTCTTCGGCGGGCTCGGCCGCCGCGCCACGGTCCGCCTCCGCGCCCCGCTCGACGACCTGGACCGGCTCTCCATCGAGCACGCGATCTTGTCCCTCGACGACCACGCGGTCGCCGAGCTCGAGGCCCTCGAGCACCTCCGCGCGTCCGCCGCGCACCGGGCCGAGCCGCACAACGCGCCGCCGCGCCACGTCCTCGGCGTCGATCACGTAGACCTGGAGCGCCTCGAAGCGCTCGAACGCGGCGTCTGCGTCGACGCTCCGCACGTCGCGGGGCGCGCCGGTCTGGACCTCGAAGCGGGCCACGAGGCCGGGGCGGAGGCGCCGATCGGGGTCGCGGATCTCGACCTCGATGGGGAGCCGCCGGGTCTGGCGGTCGATCGCCTCGCCGACCCGCAGGACCTCGCCCTCGAAGACCTCGCCCGGCCGCGCGAAGACGCTCGCGTGGACCCGCGCGCCGGGCTCGACGTCGAGCGCTTCGCGCGGATCGAGGAGCACCTCGGCGCGGAGCACGCTGGCGTCCATGAGGTCCGCCACCGGTCGGCCCGGCGCGAGGTACTCGCCCATCTCGACGTTCCGCTGCACGATCGTGCCGGAGAACGGCGCCCGGAGCACCGCCTCGGTCAGCCCACGGCGGGTCACCCTCGCCTGGGCCCGCGCGGCGGTCAGCGCGGCCTGGGCCAGCGACTCCGCGTCGCGCGCCTGATCGACGCTGCGGCCCGAGGCGCTCCCGGTCTCGAGCAGGCGCTCGGCGAGGCTCCGCTCCCGCGCGGCCTGGGCGAGCGCCGCCTCCGCCTGCTGGATGCCCGCGCTCGCCGCCTGCGCCGCCACCGCCGTGCGGCCGACGTCGAGGCGCAGGAGCACGTCGCCCTGGGTGACCGGCTGCCCGCGCTCCATCGCGACCTCGACCACGCGCCCGGGGGCCTCCACCGACAGGGTCGCCCGACGCAGCGCCAGCAGCTCGCTCGTGCCGGTGGCGAGCGGCGCGCGCGTCTCCGCGATCACCGCGTCGACGTGGACGGGCGGGGGCGGGGCCGGAGCCTCCGCCTCCGTGGGCGAGCCGCACCCCGCGAGGGCGCCCACGAGGGCGAGTGTGGTCGCGAGCCGCACGATGCCCGCGTTCTCCCTCGCCGCCCGGACCGCGTCAAATGCGCGGACGCTCCGCAGCAGACCTACTCGCAGGCGTAGCAGCAGGCGATGGCCCGCGTGACGCCGCCGCACCGACCGCCATCGTTTGGGCCGGAGCCAGCGTGCCCATCGGCCACGTTGGCGGTGTAGGCCGTGTCCTGGTCGAAGTAGTAGGAGTGCGGGCCGATGACCTCGGCGACCCCCGTGGGGTCTACGAAGTTGAGCCGGGCATACTCGCCATCGGCGATGTGGTCCGCAGGGAGGGTCCAGTCGTTGCAGCGGCCGCCGGCGCCAGGTGGCGAGGTGATTGCGCCGCCGTCCATCATCACCGTGAGGCTCACGCGGTGCAGCCAGATGTCGGTGTCGGCACCAACGGCGTCGAGCTGGCCGCGGGCCTGCGCCGTCAGCAGCTCCTCGTAGGTGCAGACGTGGTCGGCGCCGAGCGACGCGCACTGCATGTTGCCGGCGGCGATGCCAACCTCCCCGCCGAAGCTCCAGGCCGAGGTGTGCGGTGGGGTGAGCGTCGCGAACAACGGAGTGCTCGGGTGGTCGCAGTCGATGCTGCACACCGATGGCTCGCCGTCGCAGAGGTATCCGGCCGTGACAGCGCAGCCATCGCAGCCGTCGTCGGCGGTGTCGTTCATGTCGTCGCACCCCTCGTCGCCAACGACCCTCCCGTCGCCGCACACCGGCGCGCACACGCTGGGCTCGGCGCCGTCGCAGACGTATCCGTCGTCGACGGTGCAGCTCGAGCACCCGTCGTTCGGGGTGTCGTTGCCGTCGTCGCAGCCCTCGCCGTCCTGGACCACCCCGTCCGGGCAGGACGGGCCGGCGTCCGTCGGGCCACCGTCGGGCAGGGCGCCTGCGTCGGGGCCCGGGTCGCAGTCGCACGTCCCGAACGCGCCGTCCGAGCCGCAGACCTGGACTCCCGTCGCGGCGCCGGCACACGCGCACGCCTGGGTGGTGCCTTCGGTGCACTGCGTCGGGCCCCCGCCATCGCACCCCATCGCCAACACCATCGCCACCACCATCGCCAGAGGCGCATATCGAACCCATCGGCGCATCCGTCTACGGTCGCGGCCTGGGTCTCGGTCGTCAACCGCCCGAACAGGCCGTTGGACCCGAACCCGGGTCGGGTTAAAAGCAGCGGCCCTCCGAGCGTGGGGGGGGTTGCTCGAAGGGCCGCCAAAGATTGACATGGCTTAGCCGGCGATCGGGGGGGCATTCACGCCGGCTTGGCGCCATGTCGAATCCATCTATAGCGAGGGCCGTGCCAACCCCCTCGCTGTCGGTTACGGGGGGGTTCCGCCCTGAATGTGACCGTTCTGGTCCCAACGTTGAAAGGTCGCCGTTGCAGATCCGAAAAGCCGTGTCGTTCGGGGGCTCCCTGCCCTGTGACGCCTCGCCACGGGGGTCGCGGTGAGCCTGCGGGCCGGGGCGGTGCACCACCTGGCGGTGTGCACCCCTGACCTCGCGCGCGCCGAAGGCTTCTACTCCGGCGTCCTCGGCCTGACCGTGACGAAGCGCCACAGCGCGCCGGACGGGTCACCTCGCGCGATCTGGCTCGACCTCGGCGCCGACGCCTTCCTCGCGCTCGAGCGGGTCGTTGGTGGCCCGCTCCGCGACGAGGCGGCCGCCGGGTGGCACTGCGTGGCGCTCCGGATCCAGCGATCGGACCGCGCCGCCTGGCGCGCCCGGCTGGAGGCGGCCGGTGTCCCGGTGGAGCGCACGAGCGACTACACGCTCTACCTGCGCGACCCGGACGGCGCGCTCGTCGCCCTCAGCCACTACCCGGAGCCGGTCGAGGGGCCGGTCGAGGGGCTCGGTTGACTCAGCCAGCGTGCTCGGCCACGACCGCGCGCACCTCGTCGTCGGTCATCAGCCTCTTGCCGCTCTTGGCCTTGGTCAGGATCGCCTTCACGAGCCCGTCGTCGGGCTCGATGTCCCGCTTGCGGCACCAGAACTTCACGTTGCTCACGCCGCTCATCGGGCCGATGCAGATCTCCTGCTCCCGCCCGAACTCGCCCGCCGGCACGCCGCTGTAGACCTTGTCGGCGAGCACGCGGTCGCCCTTCTCGAGCGACTTGATGATCGCCGCCGCGTGCACGCCCGTCCCCGTACGGAACGCGTCCTCGCCGAAGACCGGGTAGCTGATCGGGATGGGGAACTCGGTCGCCTCGGCGACCTTGGTGCACAGCTTCGCGAGCGGGCTCAGGTCGCGGTCGCCGAGCTCGCCGAGGAGCTTGAGGTTGACGAGGATCTGGTCGAGCGACGCGTTGCCGACGCGCTCGCCGATCCCGAGGATCGTCCCGTGCGCGCGGTCCGCGCCGAACTCGAGCGCCCAGATCGTGTTGACGACCCCGAGCCCGCGGTCGTTGTGCCCGTGCCAGTCGATGCCCACCTCGGCGCCCGACGCGTCGATGAGGTGGCGGGTGAACTGCACGAGGTTCCGCACCCCGTCCGGGGTGACGTGGCCGACGGTGTCGCAGAGCGTCAGCCGCGAGGCGCCGTGGTCGATCACCGCGCGGAACAGCTCCCAGAGCACGTCCGGCCGCGAGCGGGTGGTGTCCTCGGTGACGTAGTTGACCGGGAGGCCCTCCTTGACGCCGAACGCGATCGCCTCGACCGACCGGCGCCGGACGAGCTCCACCGACCAGTCCTCGGCGAGGGCGCGCACCGGCGAGGAGCCGATGAAGGTCATCACCTCGACGGGGATCCCCGCGCGTTGCGACACCTCGGCCATCGGCGCGATGTCGGCGACGAGCGTGCGCCCCGCGCAGGTCGGGCGGATGCGGAGGTTGTTGTCGGCGATCTCGCGGCAGAGGCGCAGCACGTCGTCGAACGCGCGCTGGCCCGCGCCCGGCAGCCCGACGTCGATCGTGTCGACGCCGATCTGATCGAGGAGGTGCAGGATCTCGAGCTTGTCCCCGATCTCCGGGTCCACGACCGAGGGGTTCTGGATCCCGTCGCGCAGGGTCTCGTCGTGGAGCTCGAACTGCCGGTTGATGATCACCGGCCCGCGGTAGCGCTTCGAGTTCCAGTCGTAGATCAGCGCGCTCGGGTTGGTGTCGTCCAGCTCCGCGGCCCGGGTGCTCGCGTCTTCGCTCATGCTCACCTCTCGAGTATGACCGCCGACGCGGCCCCCCTGCACCCCTGCTCGATATGCCTCAGCTCGATATGCCTCAGCTCGATGTACCTCAGCTCGATGTGCCTCACGCACGCTCGAGGACGAGCGCGATGCCCTGGCCGCCGCCGATGCAGGCCGAGCCGATCGCGAGGCTCTTGTCGGTGCGGCGGAGCTGGTAGACCAGGTTCGTCGTGATGCGCGCGCCGGTGGCGCCGAGCGGGTGCCCGAGCGCGATCGCGCCGCCGTTCGGGTTGGCCTTGTCGTCGGGGAGGTCGAGCTCCTTCTGCACCGCGAGCCACTGCGCGGCGAAGGCCTCGTTGACGTCGTACCAGTCGATCTGCGAGGCCTCGAGGCCGGCGCGATCGAGCGCGGAGCGGATCGCGGGCGCGGGGCCGATCCCCATCAGCGTCGGCTCGACGCCGGCGACGCCCCACTGGAGGAGCTTGGCGAGCGGCTTGAGCCCGCGGCCCTTGGCCCACTCGCCGTCCACGAGCACGAGCGCGCCCGCGCCGTCGCAGATGCCCGAGGCGTTGCCGGCGGTGACGACGCCGTCCTTCTTGAACACCGGCGGGAGGCCCGCGAGGGTCTCCATCGTCGTCTCGGGGCGCGGGTGCTCGTCGCGGTCGAGGGTGTTCTCGCCCTTGCGCGTCTTGAGCGTGACCGGCGCCATCTCGTCGGCGAACCCGCCCGACTCCTGGGCCGCGGCCCAGCGCTGCTGGCTGCGGATCGCGTAGGCGTCGCAGTCCTCGCGGCTGATGCCGTACTTCTCGGCGAGGTTCTCGGCCGTCACCGCCATCGCGGTGTTGCAGTGGCTGTCGGTGAGCGACTCCCACAGGGTGTCGACCATCTTCGGCGGCTGGCCGAAGCGCGCCCCGCCGCGCAGCCCCCACATCGAGTGCGGCGCCTGGGACATGTTCTCGGTGCCGCCGACGAGGACCGCCTTGGCGTCGCCGAGCAGGATCTCCTGCGCCCCGTTGACCACCGACTGGAAGCCGCTGCCGCAGAGCCGGTTCACGGTGAGCGCCGGCGTCTCGATCGGCAGGCCCGCCTTGAGGCCGATGTGGCGCGCCATGTAGATCGCGTCGGGGCTCGTCTGCTGGACGTTGCCGAAGACGACGTGGTCGATCTCGTTCGCCTCGAGCCCGCTCTGCGCGAGCGCCGCCTTCGACGCGTGGACGCCGAGCTCGATCGCGCTCACCCGGTCGAACCCTCCGTTCATCTTCCCGAAGGCGGTCCGCTTGGCGGCGACGATCCAGATCTCCTTGTTCAGCTTCTTCATGGCGGGACTCCGTTGGGTTTTGGGGACTAGCCGCGCGTCTCGGCGTAGGCGTTGGTGAAGATGTGGTCGGTCGGCCGCTCGGTCGCCGCGGCCCGCACGATGATCCGGCCGTCCTCGCGCCAGCCCTCGGTGCGGATCGACTCGCCCGGCCAGATCGGCTTGCTGAAGCGGCCGTAGAAGGTCTTGAGCTGGTCGGCGTCGCCGCCGTGCTCCTGGGCGATGATCGCGCGGGCGATGTAGCCGTAGGTGCAGAGGCCGTGGAGGATCGGCCGGCCCTGGGTGACCTTCTCGGCGAGCATCGCGGCCTCGGGGTCCACGTGCAGCGGGTTCAGGTCGAAGCTCCCGAGGCGGTAGATCAGCGCCTGGGACTCGGTGGTGCTCGCGTCGACGATCCAGTCGGGCTCGCGCTCGGGCGGGCGGACCTTGAGCGAGCGCGGCGGGGCCTCGCCGCCGTAGCCGCCGTCCTTGAGGTACATGATCGTCCACTCCGTCTCGCAGAGCAGCTCGCCCGCCTCGTCGCGCGTCTGGGTGGTGATCACCGACTGGGCCATCCGCCGCAGGTCGTAGACCCCGGCGACCTCGCCGACCGTGGTCAGGGTGCCGCACGGCGCGAAGGGCTTGTGGATGGTGATCTTCTGGCCGCCGTGGACGACCCCGCCCATGTCGCCGCCGATCACGTCGAAGAGCTGGCGGCACGCCTCGAACGCCGGGACCACCGCGTAGGTCGGCAGGACCTTGGGGCCGCGCTTCTCGTACACGTAGTCGAGGTCGTCGGCCCCCGCGCCGATGCCCAGCGCGTAGAGCGCGACGTCGCGCCAGTTGTAGGTGTGCTCGATGGGGTCCGTCGTGCGGCCGGTGGCCTCGGGGTTCAGTCCCATTGGGCAGACGTAGTATCCGGGCCCGTCGAGGGTCAAGCGGCGTCCCTGGGCATCGTCACGCCGGCCCGTACCCGTCGCGGGTCCCGATCACGCACGCCCGTGACGCGCTCCCGCGCCCATGTCGCGCACCGGCCTGTTGCGGCGGGGGGGCCCCGCGCCTCATGCTTCCAAGCAGTGGCTCCACCGTCGCAGCGTGCGTTGCCCCCTGGAGCCACCCGGCCCCCGCGCGGGCCCTCCTCGGTCGCACCGGGGCTCACGGCCACCCTCGCCGCGGCGCTCCTCGCTGGCTGCCCTGGCCCGACCCCGTTCGACGCGGGCCCGCCGATCGACGCGGGCCCGCCGGTCGACTTCGACGCCGGCGCGCCGTTCGGCCTCGACACCGACCTCGACGGCCTCTGCGACACCACCGAGGCGGCGATGGGCACCGACCCGGCCCGCCCCGACTCCGACGGCGACGGCCTGACCGACCGGGTCGAGGTGGAGCTCGGCTACCGCCCGCTCGAGCCGGGCTCGCCGGACCGCGACGGGCTGCTGTTCATGGAGGAGACGCCCCAGGCCACCCAGCAGTGGCCCATCGCGCTGACCGTCCGCGCGAGCGGCCAGACCTTCACCGGAGGCTTCGAGCCGCTGCGCGTGACCGACACGCTCGACCTGACCGCGCTCGATCTGCTCGACGAGGCCCGCGCGGTCGGCGCCACGCCGATGGAGAACGTCTTCGAGGTCATGGAGCCCGAGCAGCGCTTCGTCGGGGTGTTCGGTCAGACGCAGCTCCTCTGGGACGTGCGCTTCGCGTTCGGCGACAACCTCCCGCGCTCGTGCATCCGCGCCTACCCGTGGCGCTACGTGATCAAGCGCGACGACGGCTTCACGGTCGGCGCGACCCGCTACCTGCTCGTGATCCTGCCCCCCGGGCAGCGCCTCGACACCGCCGAGTGGTGCCGCCCCGAGGGCGACTGCATCTGACGTGAGCGTCCGCGGAGAATCGGATCAGCGACGGCCGATTCTCGCAATCCCGCGCCCCGCTCCCGCGTCTTCTCCTACGAGTCCGCGCCGCCGACCGTCTCGGCGCGCCCGGACCGGAGGAGGAGGTCGAAGTGATCCAGGTCATCCGCGAGCGCCGCGCGCGCACCCTCAACGGCTGGCTCGTCCTGCCCGTCATCCTGCTGGGCATCCCCGCGAGCTTCGTCGGCTTCAGCGCCGGCGCGGCGAGCCTCGGGCCGGCCGTCGCGGCGGGGTCGCTGATCGCCTTCGCCCTCTGCTTCGTGAGCCTGCGCGGCCTGTTCGTCGTGCAGCCCAACGAGGCGCGGGTGCTGCAGCTCTTCGGCGCCTACCGCGGCACCGCGCGCGAGGCGGGGCTCCGCTTCACCAACCCCTTCTACTCGAAGACCCGCGTCTCGGTGCGGGTGCGCAACTTCGAGTCGCAGAAGCTCAAGGTCAACGACTCGGAGGGCAACCCGGTCGAGATCGGCGCGGTGGTGGTGTGGCGGGTCAGCGACAGCGCCGAGGCGATGTTCCACGTCAACAACGTCGGAAACTTCGTTGCGGTGCAGAGCGAGGCCGCGCTCCGCAACCTGGCCGCGCTGTTCCCCTACGATCAGCACGGCGAGGGTGAGGTCGCGCTCCGCAGCCACCCGCGCGAGGTCGCCGACCGTCTCCGCGAGGAGATCCAGGCGCGCCTCGCCGCGGCTGGCGTCGAGGTCATCGAGTCCCGCATCAGCCACCTGGCCTACGCCCCGGAGATCGCCAGCGCGATGCTCCAGCGTCAGCAGGCGAGCGCGATCATCAGCGCGCGCCAGAAGATCGTCGAGGGCGCGGTGGGGATGGTCGAGACGGCGCTCCAGGAGCTCGCGGCGCGCCGCATCGCCGAGCTCGACCCGGAGGTCAAGGCGGCCCTCGTCAGCAACCTCCTCGTGGTGCTCTGCAGCGACAACGCCGCCCAGCCGGTCGTCCAGACCGGCGCGCGGTAGCTCGCCCGCGGCGCTCCTCGCCGCGACCCGTCCGTGAGCGCCCGCGCGCGATCCAGCGCGCGGGCGCTCGCGCTTCATTGACAACCGCTGGCCGCCGACTCAGGATAGTGTCACGGAGACACGAAACTCATGGAGCACCTCCTCCCGCGGCCCGACGAGCTCGCCTTCGCCACCGATCTCTACCAGCTCACGATGATGGCCGCGTACCGCGCGCGGCCCGAGAGCGAGCGCGCCACGTCGACGTTCGAGCTGTTCGTGCGCCGGCTCCCCGAGGGCCGCGCGTTCCTCGTCGCGGCCGGGCTCGAGCAGGCGCTCGCGTACCTGTCGGAGCTGCGGTTCACCGGCGCGCAGGTCGACTGGCTGCGGACGCTGCCCGTGTTCGCGCACGCCCACCCGGAGTTCTTCGAGTGGCTCCGCGACTTCGAGCTCACCGGGAGCGTCGACGCGGTCCCGGAGGGCACGATCGTCTTCCCGAACGAGCCGCTCCTGCGCGTGCGCGCGCCGCTCGCCCAGGCTCAGCTCGTCGAGACCTACCTGCTCGCGACGCTCAACGCGCAGACGCTGATCGCGTCCAAGGCCGCGCGCGTGCGCCTCGCCGCGCAGGGCCGCACCGCGATCGACTTCGGGGCCCGCCGCGCGCACGGCTTCGGCGCGGCCACGCTGGCGACCCGCGCGTCGTGGATCGCGGGGCTCGACGGCACGAGCAACGTGCTCGCGGCGCAGAAGCTCGGCGTCCCGGTGCTCGGCACCGCGGCCCACGCGTTCATCATGAGCTACGAGGACGAGCGCGACGCCTTCGCCGCCTACCACCGGCACTACCCCGACCACTGCGTCCTCCTGATCGACACCTACGACACCCTCGAAGGGTGCCGCCGCGCGGCCGCGATCGGGCCGTCGCTCAAGGGCGTGCGCCTCGACAGCGGCGACCTCGGCGAGCTTTCGCGCGCGTGCCGCGCGATCCTCGACGAGCGCGGCCTGACGAAGACCCGGATCGTCGCGTCGGGCGACCTCAACGAGCTCAAGATCGCCGCGCTCCTCGCCGAGGGCGCGCCCATCGACAGCTTCGGCGTCGGCACCGAGCTGGTGACCTCGCGCGACCAGCCCGCGCTCGGCGGCGTCTACAAGCTCGTCGAGCGCACCGAGGGCGACCGCCGCATCCCGGTGATGAAGCTCTCGGAGGGCAAGGTCACCTGGCCGTCCGCCAAGCAGGTCCACCGGGTGCTCGACGCAGACGGGCGACTCGTCCGCGACGTGATCGAGCTCGCCGACGCGCCCGCCCCCCAGCCTCCCCCGGGCGGCCGGGTCGAGCCGCTGCTCCAGGAGGTGATGCGCGACGGACGCGTCACGGCCCCCGCCGACGCGACCGACGTCCACGCCGCGCGCGCCCGCTGCGCGGCCCAGCTCGCGAGCCTGCCCGAGGGCCTCACCCGGCTCGAGGGCTACGACCCGCCGCCGACCGAGATCGGGCCGGCGCTGCAGACCCTCGCCGACGAGCTCCGCGCGGCGCGTGGCGTCCCCGACGATCGACGTCCGATCGACGAACGAAAGGAACCCTGACATGCGCCTCGACCCTGCTCGCACCGTGTTCATCGACGTCGACACCCAGGTGGACTTCATGGAGCCGCACGGCGCCCTCTACGTGCCCGGCGCCGAGACCCTCAAGCCTCGCCTCGCGCGCCTGCTCGAGGCGGCCCGCGCGGCCGGCGCGCCGATCGTCGCCTCGGCCGACGCGCACCTCGCGGGCGACCCGGAGTTCGCGCAGTTCCCCCCGCACTGCCTCGCGGGCACGCCCGGCCAGGAGCGGGTCGCCGAGACCGCGCACGAGGGCGCCCGCGTGATCGCCGCCGACGGCACCGAGCGCGAGCCCGGCGCCGGCGCGGTCCTCCTCGAGAAGGTCGCGTTTGATCTGTTCACCAACCCCGCGGCCGACGCGGTCCTCGAGGAGGTGGGCGCCGAGGTGGCGGTGGTGTTCGGCGTCGCGCTCGACTACTGCGTCCGCGCGGCCGCGCTCGGGCTGCGCGCGCGCGGCCTCGAGACCGTGGTGGTGGAGGACGCGACGCGCCCGGTCACCGAGGCGACCGGCGCGACCGCGCGGGCCGAGCTCGAGGCGGCGGGAGTGCGCTTCGTCGACACCGAGGCGGTCGTCGGCGCGCTGGCCGACGCGAGCCCCGCGAGCGGCGAGGGCGACGGGTGAGCGACGAACGCACTGGCCCGATCCCGCGCGGCCCCGCGGTCGCGACCGACATCGTGCTCTTCACGATCGCCGATGGCGCGCTCCAGGTCCTGCTCGTCGAGCGCGCCGCGCCGCCCTTCGTCGGCCGCTGGGCGCTCCCCGGCGGCTTCGTCCACCACGACGAGAGCCTCGAGGCGGCGGCGCGCCGCGAGCTCGCCGAGGAGACCGGCGTCGCGGTGCGCTGGCTCGAGCAGCTCTACACCTTCGGCGAGGTCGATCGCGACCCTGCGCGTCGCGTCATCAGCGTCACCTACTTCGCGCTCGTCGATCACGAGCCGCTCGCGCCGCGGGCCGACAGCGACGCGGCCGACGTGGGCTGGTTTCCGGTGAGCGACCTGCCCGCGCTCGCGTTCGATCACGCGGCGATCGTCGACTACGCCCTGCGCCGGCTCCGCTACAAGACCGAGTACGCGCCCGTCGCGTTCCAGCTCCTGCCCGAGACGTTCACCCTGTCGGACCTCCAGACGGTCTACGAGGTCATCCTCGAGCGGCCGCTCGACAAGCGGAACTTCCGGCGGAAGCTCCAGGCGCTCGGCGTCGTGCAGCCCACCCGAGAGATGCGTCGCCCGCCTGCGGGCCGACCCGCCCGGCTCTACCGCTTCGCGCCGGCCGCGTTCGAGGCTCTCGGTGGCGGGGTGGTCCTCGCGTTCTGACGCCGCGCGCAGGGTGCCTGTCCCGCTCAGGGTGCTTGTCCCGCGGGCCTGCATCTGAGATCACGGGGCGTGCGCAAGGCGATCAAGCGGGCGATCGGGCGGAGCTACCTCCGGCTGGCCGGCTGGCGCGCGGAGGGCGGCCGCCCCAGCGCGTCGAGCTATGTCCTCATCGCGGCCCCGCACACGAGCAACTGGGACCTCCCCCACATGCTCGCGCTCTCGTACGTCTACGACGTGCCGATCCGCTGGGCGGGCAAGCACACGCTCTTTCGGTTCCCGTACGGCTGGTTCATGCGCGCGCTCGGCGGCATCGCGATCGTGCGGCACGAGCGGCGGGGGCGGGTGCAGCAGCTCGCGGACCTGTTCGACGAGCACCCGGGCCTCGTGCTGACCGTGCCCGCCGAGGGGACGCGCAGCCGCCGCGAGCACTGGAAGAGCGGCTTCTACCACATCGCCCGCATGGCGGACGTGCCCATCGTCTGCGGCTACCTCGACTACGCGACCAAGCGCGGCGGGTTCGGGCCCGCGATCCAGCCGACCGGCGACGTGCGCGCCGACATGGACAAGATCCGCGCGTTCTACGCCGACAAGCACGGCCTCTACCCCGAGCTGTTCGGCCCGGTGCGGCTGCGTGAGGAGGACGGCGAGGAGGACGCGCCCGAGGCTCCGGTGTCGTCGACCGACGACAACTGAGGACGACGATCGACAGCCGCGGGCCGCGCGTCCTCGACGCCGGGGTCTGGCGCGGGGATTGCCCTAGGTGTCGGCATGCGCACGCCGCCCCTCCTCGCTCTGCTCTCGGCTCTCCTCCCCGCCCTCCTCCCCGCCCTCCTACCCGCCCTGCTGGCCGCACCGACCCTCGCGGCCTGCGCCACCACGCCGCCGATGCGCCTCACCCGCGTGGTCCTCTACCAGAACGGCGTCGGCTACTTCGAGCGGCGCGGCGCGACCGACGAGGACGGCGTGCGCTTGCGCCTCGCGCGTCACGAGGTGGACGACGTGCTGACGACCCTGACCGTCCTCGACGACGCCCGGCCGGACGCCGCGGCCGCGCCGAGCGCCGAGGTCCCTCGCGACCTCGCGCCGGAGGGCGAGTCCCAGACCCTGCTCGTGCGCCTCGGCGGGTCCGCGCGCGACGTGACCATGGCCTACACCGCGCCGACCAGCGCGTGGCGCGCGTCCTACCGCCTCGTGCTGCCCGCGGAGCGCGGGGCGGACGCGGCCGCGCTCCAGGCCTGGGCGGTGGTCGACAACACCAGCGCGGAGGACTGGGACGACGTCGAGCTCACCCTCGCGACCGACGCGCCGCTCTCCTTCGCGGTCGACCTGCGGACCCCGCGCGCGGTCGCTCGCCCCGACGTCACCGGCCACGTCGCGCCGCCGGTCGCGCTCGGCCCCGTGCGGGCGACCCGATCGACCCGCGACGCCCGAGACCAGGGCCCGCCGCCCGACCGGGACCACGACCGCGTCCCCGACGGGGTCGACCTCTGCCCCGACGACAGCGAGACCTTCAACGGGGTCGACGACGACGACGGATGCCCGGACGTCGGGCACGTCGCGATCGTCGGCACCCAGATCCAGATCGCGGAGCAGATCTTCTTCGCCACGGGCTCGGCCACCCTCTCCGAGCGCGCTCGCCCCGTGCTCGAGGCGGTCGCGGACACGCTCGAGGGCAACCCGCACCTCGACCGCGTGGGGATCCACGGACACGCCGATCCCTCGGAGGCCGACCCGTGGCGTCTGTCCGCGGCGCGGGCGGCGGCGGTGCGGGCCGCCCTGATCGATCGCGGCGTCGAGCCGTCGCGCCTGGTCGCGCAGCCGTTCGGTGACCGGCTTCCCTTGAGCCCCCGCCGCGACGAGCGAAACCAGCGCGTCAGCTTCGAGCTCGCCGAGCCCTCGTCGTCCGACGCCCCCGCCCCGACCGCGCCCGCCGGCCGGGCCGAGGGCGGCGCGCTCCCCACGATCGACGCCGCGGGCACCCGGTTCCCGATCGCGCGCGCGGTGCGCATCCCGGCCGGCCGCTCCGCGATGGTCACGATCCTCGACCAGGAGGTCGAGGGCGAGGACGTGCTCCTGTTCCGCCCCGACGCGAGCGCGCCGGCCAGCGCGCGCCACCCTTTTCGCGCGGCGCGCCTCGTCAACCGCACCGGCGTCGACCTCGTGCCGGGGCCGGTCTCGCTCTTCGCGCGGGGCGAGATGGTCGGCCAGGGCCTGCTCGACACCCTGCGCGCGGGCCAGAACGCCTTCGTCCCCTACTCGCTCGACACCTCGACCCACCTGGCCTCGCGCGTCGAGCGCGCCACCGCGCCCGCGCGGCTCGTGAGCCTCCGCCGCGGCCTCGCCCGCCTCGTGGACACCGAGACCCGTCGCACCGTCTACCGGGTCGAGGCGGGCGCCCGGGTCCCGGCGCGCCTGTTCGTGCAGCACGCGCGCGCGGCGGGTCACGCGCCCCACGCGCTGCCGGCGGGTACCGAGACCTCGCCCGACGCGCTCCTCGTGCCCCTCGCGCTCGACGCGGGCGGCGACCTGAGCCTCGCGGTCGACGAGCGGCGCGAGGTCACGCGCACCCTCGACCTCGTCCATGACCTGTCCACCGATCTGGCGCCGTACCTCGCCGGCGCCGCCCTCGACGAGCCGACCGCGGCGTCGATGCGACGCCTCCTCGAGGCGCGCGAGGCGCTGCGGCGCGTCGATGAGGAGGTCGGCCTGCTCGCGCGCCAGCTGGGGGACAGCGCGTTCCGGGCCGAGGAGCTCCGGCGGACGGTGGCGGCGCTGGACGAGCGCGGCGGCCGCAGCACCGCCGAGGCGCGTCGCCGCGTCGCGGACACCCTCACGGAGGTCACCCGGACCGAGGAGGGCCTCGCCGCCCGCCTCGCGACCCTTCGCGCGTCCGAGGTCGAGGCGAGGCTCCGATTGCGCGAGGCCGCCGCGGACGTGGGCCTCTGAGCCGAGCCTCTGCGCCGGGCCCTGCGCGTCGGCGCAGGCCCGTGGTACCAACGGGCGGTGAGGGTCCTCTTCGTGGCGGTCGAGGCCGCCCCTTGGCTCAAGGTCGGCGGGCTCGGCGACGTCACCGGCTCGCTCCCGCGGTATCTGCGCGAGCACGGGGTCGACGCGCGCCTCTGCCTGCCCGCGCACGGCGGCGTCCTCGATCGCGCTCCGTCGCCGCAGCGGGTGCTGAGCTTCGAGGTGCCGCACGCGCAGGGCGCGCTCGAGGCGACCGTCTACGCGAGCGACCTCGACGGCGTCCCCGTCTACCTCGTCGCCGGCCCGCCGATCCCTGCCGACGGTGTCATCTACACCGGCCGGATCGACGAGGAGGCGCACCGCTTCACGTTCTTCTCGCTGGCCGCGCTCGAGGTCGCGCGGCGGCTCGTCTCGCCGGACGTGCTCCACTGCCACGACTGGCACGCCGCCCTCGCCGCGAGCGCGCCCGACCAGCGGACGCTCCTCACGATCCACAACCTCCCCTACGCGGGGGTCGGCGCCGAGGTCGCGATGGCCGGCTTCGGGATGCGCCGCACCCACGACCCGCGCGTCCCCGACGGCCTGCGCGGCTCACCGCTCGCGGTCGGGCTCGTGAGCGCCGATCGGCTCAGCACCGTCTCGCCCGGCTACGCGCGCGAGATCCTCGAGCCGGAGCACGGCGCAGGCTTCGAGGCGCTGCTGCGCTCCCGCCGCGCCGACCTGACCGGCGTGCTCAACGGCCTCGACCTCGCGCTCTGGGACCCGGCCAAGGACGCCGGCTTCGACGCGGATCACCCGGCCGGTCGGGCCGCGGCCGAGGCCGCGCTGCGCTCGGAGCTCCGCTTCACGGACGACCCCGACGCGCCGCTGATCGCGATCGTCAGCCGGCTCGTCCACCAGAAAGGCGTCGACCTCGCCCTGGCCGCCCTCCGCACCCTCGAGCGCCCGTTCCGCGCGGTGATCCTCGGCACGGGCGACCCGGGCCTCGAGGACCAGGTGCGCGCCTTGGCCCGCGATCGGCCGCGCGAGATCCGCGCGTTCCTCACCTACGACGACGGCCTCGCGCGCCGCATCTACGCGGGCGCCGACCTGATGCTCATCCCGTCGCGTTACGAGCCCTGTGGGATGACCCAGATGATCGCGATGCGCTACGGCTGCGTCCCGGTCGCGCGCGAGACCGGCGGCCTCGCCGACACCGTGCTCGACCTCGACCTCGCCGATCAGCCGACCGGCTTCCTCTTCGCCGAGCCGACGGTCGGGGCGTTGAGCTTCGCGCTCCGGCGCGCGCTCGCCACCCACCGACGCGGCGGGCTCGAGGCCCTGCGTCGTCACGGGATGTCACTCGACTTCGGTTGGCACCGCTCGGCCGGGGACTACGTTCAGCTGTACCGGGCCCTCGCGGGCGCGGAGCCGAAAGAGGGGAGCTCTCCGTGAGCAGCAAGCGAGTTTGCGCCGTGATCCTCGCCGGGGGCGAGGGCTCGCGGCTCGGGATCCTGACGGCCAAGCGCACCAAGCCGGCGGTGCCCTTCGCGGGCAAGTACCGGATCATCGACTTCGCGCTGAGCAACTGCGTCAACTCGGGGCTCTTCGACGTGATGATCCTCGCGCAGTACCGCCCGCACTCGCTCATCGAGCACATCGGCGCGGGCGGCCCGTGGGACCTCAACCGGGAGCGCTGGGGCGGGGTGCGGATCTACCAGCCGTACCGCTCGCGCGAGCTCGCGGACTGGTTCATCGGGACGGCGAACGCCGTGCAACAGAACTTCCTGTTCATCAAGGATCGACGGCCGGACCTCGTGGTCGTCCTGAGCGGCGACCACATCTACCGGATGAACTACAACGACCTCATCGAGGCCCACCTCGCGGCGGGCGCGGAGGTCACGCTCGCGACGATCCAGGTGACGAAGGAGGAGGCGCCGCGCTTCGGCATCGTGCAGCACGACGAGGCGGGCTGGGCGACGAGCTTCGTCGAGAAGCCGAAGGACCCGCCGCCGGGCGTCGGGAACATGGGCGTCTACGTGTTCAACTACGAGGCGCTCGACCGCGTGCTCCTCGAGGACCACCTCCTCGACGACTCGAGCCACGACTTCGGCAAGGACATCCTCCCGCGGATGATCGCGCGCGGCGAGAAGGTCTTCACCTGGCCGTACCGCGGCTACTGGCGCGACGTCGGCACGCTCGAGTCGTACTGGGAGGCCCACATGGACCTCCTCAGCAACCCGCCGGCCTACGATCTCAACGACCTCGGCTGGCTCATCCACACCCGCAGCGAGAACCGCGCGCCGGCCCGGCTCGGGGTGGCGACCGTCGTCGACAGCCTGATCACCCACGGCTGCGTGATCGACGGCGGCGCGCGGGTCGAGCGCAGCGTGCTGGGCCCGGGCGTCCGGGTCTCGGCCGGCGCGGTCGTCGAGGGCTCGGTGGTGCTGAACGACACCGTGATCGGCAAGGGCGCGCAAGTGCGCCACGCGATCATCGACAAGCGCGCGCGCATCGGCGCAAACGCGGTGGTCGGTGGCGGCGATCGGCTCGCGGTGGTCGGAAAGGCCTCCGAGGTGCCGGCCGGCTTCGTGGTCCACCCGGGCGGCGAGATCGCGCACGACGTGGTGGTCGCCGACCTCGAGGGCTCGGAGGTGCCGGACGGCCTGAGCGTCCACACCAAGCGCCGGCCGTGGGAGATCGGCGGCTGAGTCGATCCGGCGCCGCCCGTGGGCGCCGAGGTTGGTGCCGCCGGCCGATGGCTCCGAACCGTCGACCCTCGACCGCGGTCGACCTCAATTGCAGACGCCCCGCTGGGTTCCCAGCGGGGCGAAGCGGTTGCCCAAGGCGTCGGCTCAGCGGGCGTTGCCGACGAGCTGCTTCTCGCGCTTGCGCCGGCGGCGCGCGGCCTCCGACTCCTTCTTCCGGCGGCGGACCGACGGCTTCATGTAGTGCCGGCGACGCTTGAGCTCACGGAGGATCCCCTCCGACGCCATCTTGCGCTTGAGGTGCTTGATCGCACGCTCGACGCCCTTTTCGCCTACGACGACCTCGACCGGCTTGCACTGCACGGACTCGGGGTTGGGGGCGGTGGAAGAGGGGGGGATCTGCTCGCTCATGGACTAAAGCCTCGGTTCCTTCCCTAAGGGGCGCGGAAGGTTGCACGGTTGGCCGCGAGGCGCAAGGGCGGTGTCACAGTCAGCGCTGGCCGCGCTCGGGCACGCGCGACAGGTCGTTCGAGGCGACGACCGGAGCCTCGATGATCACCTCCACGATCGTGCCGTCCTCGAGCGGGGATCCGCCGTAGACGCAGGCGCGACCGGCGCGGGCCGCCTCGCGGAGCTGGCGGACCATCCGCCGGGTCACGGCCTGTTCTCGGGGCACGTCGTGGGCGTCGGCCTCGGCCAGGCGGCGCCGGCGATCGACCAGCATGCGCGAGAAGCTGTTCACCTGGGCCAGCCGCACGTCCACGCACCGCTCGCCGCGTGCGTCGTGCCGCACCCGCCGCTCGTCGAGGAGCGCGAGGAGACGACGGCTCTCGCGCTCGGCCGCGTAGATCGCCCGGTCGAGCTCGGCCACGGAGGCGGCCGGGGGATCGGCGGCGGCGGTCGCGGTCCCGAGGAGGACGGGAGTGCCAAGAGTGAGACAGAGTACGGCGCAGAGCGCCCCCTCGAGACGACGCATGGGACCTCACGGCTTCGGGCACGCCCGGGCAACGGATCGGAGCTTCAGGGGGGGTTTGGAGCTGGGCGGTCACGGGGCCCCGGGACCTGTTCTGCTCGTTGCGATGGGGTGCGCCCACGTTCAGATCGTCGCCTCTCCGCGGCGCAGGAGCCGCTCCGGCTCCGCGATCGGCCCCCGGCTTGGCGAGGGATCTCCCGTGAGGCCCGTGGTACGAAGACTGCACAACCCCGGGCGTGGACCCGACCCGACAGCTCCGTGCCTCCCGCCCCGGCTTCGGTCATGATCCGTCTCCGCTCGAGCGTCGCGACACCGAGCTGGCGATCGACCTGGGCCGACAGATGCTCGACCGAGCCCACGCCCTCGAGGTCCGCGGTGACGACGCCCGGGCGATCGTCGCGTTCCAGGAGGCAACCCGCTGCCAGAGCGTCGCGGCCGATGCGCTTCGAGGGGTCGCCCGGATCGAGCGCGAGCGCGGCCGGCTCCGCGAGGCCGCCGCCGCGCTCACGCGGGCGCTCCACCATCTCCAGGACGACCGCGGTCGGTCCTTCGAGGTCTACGTCGAGCTGGGCGACATCCACGCGCAGCGCGGCGACTTCGGCGAGGCGACCTACTACTACCGTCGCGCCGAGCGCTACCGCCCGGGAGACCAGGCCCTGCTTCGCCGCCTCCGGAGCGCGTCCACCCTCGCGGGATCACGCGCGTTCCCGTTGGCCCCCCGATCCCTCGACGTCTCGCTGCCCCACCCGTCGGGCGAGTGGGACGTCGAGAGCTGGGACGCCGAGAGCTGGGACGTCGAGAGCTGGGACGTCGAGGACTGGGAAGTCGCCACCGCCTGAGCGTCAGTTCGACAGGCGGCTCGTGGCCGGCGCCTCGCCGTCCTCGAGCTTGCGCACCGTGAGCTCGCCCGAGAGCGCGCGGTCCACCTTGAGGGTGTCCCCGGGGCCGTACGTGCCTGAGAGCAGGTCCTCGGCGAGGCGGTTCTCGAGGTGGCGCTGGATGGCCCGCTTGAGGGGGCGGGCGCCGAACGTCGGGTCGTAGCCGACCTCCGCGAGGAAGTCCTTGGCCTCGTCGGTCACCACCAGCGACACGTCGCGCCGCGCGAGGCGCTCGGCGAAGCGGGCGAGCTGGATGTCCACGATGCGCCGCAGGTGCTGCTGGCCGAGCCGGTGGAACACGACCGTCTCGTCGAGGCGGTTGAGGAACTCGGGCCGGAAGTGCTGCCGCAGATCGTCCATCACCGCGCGCTCGATGTCCGACGGATCGGTGAGCTGCATGATGTGCTGCGAGCCCACGTTGCTCGTGAGGATGATGACGGTGTTCTGGAAGTTCACCGTGCGCCCCTGGCCGTCGGTGAGGCGGCCGTCGTCGAGCACCTGGAGCAGCGTGTTCCACACGTCGGGGTGTGCCTTCTCGACCTCGTCGAAGAGCACCACGCTGTAGGGCCGGCGGCGGACCGGCTCGGTGAGCTGACCGCCCTCCTCGTAGCCGACGTAGCCGGGCGGCGCGCCGATGAGCCGCGACACGGCGTGCTTCTCCATGTACTCGCTCATGTCGAGCCGGATCATCGCGCGCTCGTCGTCGAACAGGAACTCGGCGAGCGCCCGCGCGAGCTCGGTCTTGCCCACGCCGGTCGGCCCGAGGAACAGGAAGCTCCCGATCGGTCGGTTCTGGTCGCCGAGCCCCGCGCGGCTGCGACGCACCGCGTTGCTCACCGCGACGACCGGCTCGCGCTGGCCGACCACGCGCTCCTCGAGCGCCGCCTCCATGCGCAGGAGCTTGTCGCGCTCGCCCTCGAGCATCTTGCTCACGGGGATGCCGGTCCACTTCGAGACCACCGCCGCGATGTCCTCGTCGGTGACCTGCTCGTTGAGGAACGAGCCTTCCTTCTGCAGCTCGGCGAGCTCGGCCTGGGCCGACTTCACCGCGCCCTCGGCCTGCGGAATCTCGCCGTGCTGGATGCGCCCCGCGCGCTCGTAGTCGGCGGTGCGCTGCGCGCGCTCGAGGTCGAGCTTGAGCCGCTCGACGTTCTCCTTGGCCTCGCTGATCTTCTCGATGAGGTCCTTCTCGCGCTCCCACTGTACGCGCATGACCTTGTTCTCTTCGTTGAGCTCGGCGAGCTCCGCCTCGAGCGCCTCGAGGCGCTTCTGCGACGCGGGGTCGCTCTCGCGCTGGAGCGAGGAGCGGTCGGTCATGAGCTGGCGGATCCGCCGCTCCACCCGGTCGATGTCCGCGGGGAGGGTCTCGATCTCCATCTTGAGCCGGCTCGCCGCCTCGTCGACGAGGTCGATCGCCTTGTCGGGGAGGAACCGGTCGGTGATGTAGCGATCGCTCAACGTCGCGGCGGCCACGATCGCGCCGTCGGTGATGTCGATGCCGTGGTGGACCTCGTAGCGCTCCTTGAGGCCGCGCAGGATCGCGATGGTGTCGTCGACCGTGGGCTGGCCGACGAAGGCGGGCTGGAAGCGCCGCGCGAGGGCCGCGTCCTTCTCGATGTGCTGGCGGTACTCGTCGAGGGTGGTCGCGCCGATGCAGCGAAGCTCGCCGCGCGCGAGCGCCGGCTTGAGCATGTTGGAGGCGTCCATCGAGCCGCCGGCCGCGCCCGCGCCGACGAGCGTGTGCAGCTCGTCGATGAACATGATGACCTCGCCCTGGGCGGACTCGACCTCCTTGAGGACGGCCTTGAGGCGGTCCTCGAACTCGCCGCGGTACTTCGCGCCCGCGAGCATCGCGCCGAGGTCGAGCGAGAGGAGCCGCTTGTCGCGCAGGCTCTCCGGCACGTCGCCGGCGACGATGCGCTGGGCGATGCCCTCGACGATCGCGGTCTTTCCGACGCCCGGCTCGCCAATGAGCACGGGGTTGTTCTTGGTGCGCCGGCTGAGCACCTGCATGACGCGACGGATCTCTTCGTCGCGCCCGATGACCGGGTCGATCTTGCCCGCGCGCGCGTCCTTGGTGAGGTCGCGCGTGTACTTCTCGAGCGCCTGGTACTTGCCCTCGGGCTCGGGGTCGGTGACGCGCTGACCGCCGCGCACCTCCTGGACCGCCTTCTCGAGCGCGGCCTCGGTCACCCCCGCCTTGGTCAGGGCGTCCTTGAGCTTGTCCTTGCCCCGCGCGATCGCGAACAGGACGTGCTCGGCCGAGGTGTACTCGTCCTTGAGCCGCTCGGTCTCCGTCCACGCGTCGGTCAACAGCGTGCGCAGCCGCGACGAGATCGTGGGCTGGCCGCCGCCGCTCACCTTGGGCATGGCGCCGAGGCGCGAGGTCAGCTCGCCGCCGAGGGTCTCGAGGGACGCCCCCGCCTTCTGCAAGATCGGCCCGGTGATGCCGCCGTCCTGGGTGAGGAGCGCGACCAGGAAGTGCTCGGGGTAGAGCTCGGGGTGACCGGCCCCGGTAGCCTTCTGCTCGCTCGCCTGGAGCGCTTCGCGGGTCTTGCTGGTGAGTCGGTCGAGTCGCATGGCTGTGCTCTCTCCTGAGGTGTTCTCCGGGGGATTCTCCCCTGTGCCAAGCGAACCTAAGCACCCGAAAGCACGCAGACAACCCGGGTGTGGCACAAACTGTGTCAACCCTTGGCACATTCGTTTTCTCACGCTGGCGCCACCGGAGTGCTAGGACCTCCCGGTGCGCCGCGCCTCGCTCCTCCCCGCGCTCCTCGTGCTCGCCCTCACGGCCTGCGGCGACGGCGAGGTGCAGACGGTCGACGCGCGCTTCTCGACCCCCGAGCACACCGTGTCCACGCTCCTCGGGACCTACGGGCTCGACGATCTCCCGCAGGAGGAGATCCGCCGGCAGATCGTCCAGCGCGGCGCCTTCGAGCTCCACGACCGGGAGACGTGGCGCCAGTGCTTCGTCGACCTGGACCAGCCAGGCGGCGAGGGCTTCGCGGGCTACGTCCTCGGCCTGCTCGCGGCCGGTCGCGACGACCTGCGCTTCGAGACCGCCCACGACCGCGCCTACGCGTTCCCGCGCGAGGAGGTGCGGGTGGTGATGGTGCGCGGCGACGACGGCGCCTACCGCATCTCGCTCCACGAGAGCGTCCCGGACGAGGTGAGGCGCGGGCTGCTCACGGTCGAGCAGAACGCGCGCCAGAACACCGTCCCGCCGGGGCCCTGAGGCGGACCGCCTCCGCCGCGCTTAGGTGCAGAACGGGGCGCACTCGCTCGTCGAGATCGCGGCGAAGTCCGACGAGCCGAGCAAGCCGTCAGCGGGGGGCTCCATCGGAGATGCGATCGGCCTCGAGCTCGATCACCCAGCCGCCGTAGACATGCAGCAGCAGGTCGCCCGGGTGGACCTCGACCCAGCGCCGCTCGTCCCGCGGCCGCCCGAACGGCTCGTGGGCAACGGGCACGATCCCCGCCTCGTCGACGGGGGGCGCCTGCGCGAGGGACGCCGCGGTGCGCGCGCCCTCGAGGAACGGGCCCGCGTGGGCGCGGCGCACGAGGGCGCACGGGTTGGTGGAGGTCGCGTCGGTGACGAAGACCCGCCGCCCGTCGACGCGCACGTAGACCTGCGCCGCTTCCACCACGCCCGCGAGGGAGTCGCGGTCGAGGTACTCACAGAGGCCTCGCTGCCGGCCGATGAACGTCACCCCGCGCCGGAGCCGGAGCCGCGTCCCGGCGTGCCCGCCGAGCACGCTCACGAGGGAGCCGACCACGTTGCGCGCGTCGGCGAGCTCGAACGTGCGCGCCATCGGTCTCACCATACGCGGTCGTGCGCGTCGCCGCGCGGGGCGTGCAGCGGTCTGCACACCTCGGCCGCCCGGACCCGGCCCGGACCCTGCGAGCGCGGCTGGCACCGATGCTGCTGAAGCTCTGCGCATGCTCGCCACGCGCAAGACGGTTCGCGCAGCGTCCGCCCTCGTGCTCTTCGCCGGGCTCCACGCCGCCGCTCGCGCGCG
>JAUHXR010000392.1 GCA_030426845.1 Polyangia bacterium
CGCAGCTCGAGTCGGGCCGCAACGAGGAGGTCGAGCGCGCGGCCGCCCAGATGCTCGCGGCGGTGACCACGGTGCAGGCGATCGAGACGGCGCGCGGCGGCGACATCTACCAGGCGCGGGCGATCCTGGAGCGCGCCGAGCAGCAGGCCCGGCAGGCCCCGCAGGACGAGCGGCTCCGCGCGCAGGTCGAGGAGATGCGGGTCCTCCGCGACGCGCTGCCGTCGATGGCCCCCGCCGCCGAGGCGGGCGGCGCGGAGTACGGCTACGAGGACGCCACCGCCGAGGCGGCCGAGCCCATGCCGATGCCCGCGCCGGCGGCGATCCGGCGTGCGCACGACACCGCGATGAGCGTCATCCAGAGCGACTGACGAGCCTCCGCGGCGCGGCCGACGCCGCGGCGCGGCCCCCCGGTCAGGCGCTGAGGCGCACGGCCTTCGCGTCCCAGGGGTCCAGCCGGACGATCATGCGGGCGACCGTGCGCGCGCGGCCGATCGACCCGTTCTGGCGATGCAGGTAGAGGCCGTGCTTGAGCGCTCGCAGCGCGTCCGCGGTGCGCGCGGCGCGGCGGTACATGTCGCCGAGCGCGACGAAGGACGCGGCGTCGTTGCGCAGCTCGGCGCGCTCGCGGAGCGCGAGCGCGGCCTTGCGGAACTCCCCCCGCCGCGCGAAGCGCCGGGCGCGTCGCTGCAAGACGGAGTCTCGGGTGTCGTTCGCGTCGAGCATCACTTCGGCGGCCTCGACGGACATTTGTGCAAGCCGTGGTCCGTCGCGGACCTGCTCCGTGCTTGGCCGACCGAGCGCGAATCGGGCAACTATTCGACGGGATCCCGGACTTCGATGTCAGAGCCCCGACGTCACCGTGCGGCGAGGGGCTACTCCCCCGAAGCGCTGAGCCGCGTGACCGCCTCGATCACCTCGTCGGCGTGCACCGCCGGGTCGACGTCCGGATAGACACGCGCGATGCGTCCGTCGGCGTCGATCAGGAAGGTGACCCGGGCGCTCATGCCCAGGAGACTCGGCACGCCGTAGCGAGCGAGGATCGCGCCGTCGGGATCGGAGAGCAGCGGGAAGGGGAGCTCGTGGTCGGCGGCGAAGCGCGCGTGCGCGTCGACCCCGTCGGTAGAGACTCCGACCACCGCGGCCCCGCTCTCCTCGAGCCGGGTCCAGGCGTCGCGGAACGCGCAGGCCTCCTCGGTGCAGCCGGGGGTCCCGTCGCGTGGGTAGAAGAAGAGCACGGCCGGCCCGCGTCGACGCAGCAAGCTCAGCTGACGCACCTCGCCGTGCTGGTCGAGGGCCATGAAGTCTGGAGCGTCCGCGCCCTCCTCGAGCAGGCCTCCGCCTCCGGCGCGCTGCGGAGGGAGGCTGGCGGCGCAGCCGGTCGCGAACGCGAGCAGGACGAGGAGGGCGCGCATGCTCCGTCGGCTCGTACGCGCGAGCACGCCGATCGGTTCGCCGCTCGCCGCGGTCAGAGGATGTACTGGTCGCCGAGGCGGCACAGCTCGAGGTTACGGCCGGGGACCTTGATGAGCTGCTTCTCCACGTCGCGCTCGAACACCGGCTTGATGTGGTACATCAGGATCGGCAGCTCGCGGTGGCCGTCGAGCTTGGCGAAGTCGGTGCCCAGCGTCTCCGGCGTGTGGTGCCCCGACGCCTTGGCCAGCGCGTGGTGCTCGTTGGGGAACGACACCTCCATCAGGAGCGCGCGGAGCCCGGGCTCGCGCGAGAGGCGCTGCCAGAAGCGGTCGGTCGGGCCGGTGTCGCCGCTGTAGGCGATCGCGCCCTGCCCCGTGCGCACCACGAAGGCGCAGGTGTCGATGGTGTGGCTTACCGCGATCGCCTCGACCTCGACCCCCGCGATCGTCTTCGGGGTCTCCTCCGCGATGGGCACGAACTCGATCGTCGGGCCTCGCGGCGTCGGGATCTTGCTGAAGTCCGGCCAGAGGAGGTCGTTGAAGAAGTGCTTCTTCAGGATGTCGATCGTCGCCTGGATGCCAACGATCTGGAGCGTCGGGCCGCCCTGCTGGCAGCGGTTGTCGGCGAGCGTCGCGAGGTCCTTGATGTGATCGAGGTGCGCGTGGCTCACGAGCGCGGCCTCGATCTTCTGCTGCTCGTCGAGGGCGAGCATGCTCGTGACCGCGCCGGCGTCGAGCGCCACGCGGCCGTCGAGGAGGAAGCTCGAGGTCTTGTGCTTGGGCGTCTCGCCGCCGTGACAACCGAGGATGCGAAGCTCCATCAGCCGTCTCCGAACTTCTCGCGCATCTCGAGGAACTCGTAGAACTCCTCGAGGCGCGTCACGTCGGTCACCACGATGCCCGCGTCGGTGACCTTGGCGATGCCGAGGCGGGTGAGGCGGCTCATCACCTCGGCCGTCTCCTTGGGCTGGAGGCCCACCTGCTCGGCGAGCTCCTCGACGTCCATCTTCACGAGGACGGAGCCGTCGGCCTGGCTCGAGCCGATGAACTGCGCCTCGCGGCTCAGGCCCAGGATGACGCGGGCCTTGGGGTCGCGGTGCATGAGCACCTCGATGAGCTCGTTGGCGCTGTCGAGGCGGCGCGAGAGCTTCTTGATGAGTCGCACCGCGATCTCCGCGTTGCTGACCACCATCTGCTCGAACGTGCGCGCCCCCAGCACGAGCACCTGGCTCGGCTCCTCGACGACCGCGGTCGCGGTGCGCGGCTTGGCGTTGAGGATCGCCATCTCGCCGAAGAACTCGCCGGGGCCGAGGATCGCGAGGGTCTTCTCCTCGCCCTTGACCGCCTTGGTGATGCGGACCGAGCCAGACTGCAGCACGTACATCAAGTCGCCCTGCTCGCCCTCGCGGAACAGGACCTCTCCGGGCTGGCAGGCCTTGCCGAACCGCGCGAAGAGCTGATCGTTTTCAGCCATGAATGAGGCGCCTCGATCCCGTCCCGAACCCGTCCAGAATCGCCCGTAAGGGCCGATTCGGGAGCCTACTCGCCCGAGGTATCCGGGTCAAAAAGGGCCGAGTGGGTGGCGGGCGCGGCCGCCGGGTCGAGGGCCAGGTGGGCGCGCAGCAGGCGCAGATCCTCGGGGACGTCGACGTCGTACCAGGGCGCGAGGTGGGCGACCGAGAGCCCCTCGAGCGCGCGCAGGGTGTCCGCGAGGGCGTGGCGAGTGGAGAAGCGAACCCCCGCGAGCGACGGCAGCGGGCGGCGGGCCGCCAGGAGGTAGTAGCCGCCGTCGGAGGCCGGGCCGAGCGCGACGTCGGCGCCGCCGGCGAGGGCCCGCGCGGCGTCGGCCACCCGGGATCGGGGCAGGGTCGGGAGGTCCGAGCCGATCACCACCGCCGGCCCCGGCCCGAGCGCGGCGAGGGCGGCGCGCATGCGCTCGCCGAGGTCGGCGCCGACCTGCGGCGCGAGCCTGCGGTGGGGGTGGCGCGCGCGGATCCACGCCTCGTCGACCGCCGCCGCGTAGAACACCGTCGCGTCGGGGTGCGCCGCGAGGGTGTCGGCGAGGAAGGCCGCGTAGAGGCGCGCCGCCCCCTCCTCGCCGAGCGCGGGGGCGAGGCGCGTCTTCACCCGCCCGGGGAGCGGCGCCTTCGCGAAGATCCCGACCGCGACGCCGGCCGTGGCGCGCGGCTCGGAGAGCGACCGATCAGAGGCCGACCGATCAGAGGGCATGGCGCGCGAGGGTCCACAGGATCTTGCGGGACGCGCCGACGGTCCCGCGGAGCGTCCCGCTGACCTTCGAGACCCCGATGCGGCGCCGGTAGCGCACGGGCACCTCGGCGTAGGCGACGCCGCGCCGGGCCGCGCGGATCTGCATCTCGACCGTCCAGCCGTAGTTGCGGTCGCGCATCCCGAGCGACTCGAGGGCGCGCCAGGTGATCGCGCGGAACGGGCCGAGGTCGGTGTAGCGGACCCCGTAGAGCCCGCGGAGCGCGACGCAGGCGATCCGGTTGCCGACCCGCTGCTGGACCGTCAGCGCGCCGCGCTCGGCCACCCCGCGCGCCCGGCTGCCGATGACCAGCTCCGCGTCGCCCGACGCGATGGGGGCGAGCAGCGCGGGCAGCTCCTCGGGGTGATCGCTGTGGTCGCCGTCGAGGAACACGACGACCTCCGGCGGATCCTCACGGAGGCGCGCGAGGGCCCGGAGGCAGGCCGCGCCGTAGCCCCGCTCGGGCTCGTGGACCACCTCGGCGCCGGCCGCGCGCGCGACCTCGGCGGTTCGATCGCGCGAGCCGTTGTCCGCCACCACCACCCGCCGCACGCGATCGGCGGGGATCGCCGCGAGCACGCGGGGCAAGGCCCGCTCCTCGTCGAGGGCGGGGATCACGACGTCGACGATCACGCGGGCGGCCGATCGATCAGAGCAGGTAGCCCACGCCGAGCGAGATGCGGAAGACCGGGGGGAAGCTCTCGCGGAAGAGCGGGCCGCCGGTGCGCGTCGGCGAGAAGCCCACCCCGCCGTCGGCGAGCACGAAGAGCAGCGTGTCGCGCGAGATCAGGCCCTCGACCCCGGCGCGCAGGAACGCGGCCCCGACGAGGTTGAAGTCGCTCGCGGAAGGCGTATTGACCATCCCGAGGTGGCCGCCGGCGCCGAGGATGAGGGTGACGCGGTCGAGCGCCTGGTAGCCCGCGAGGAGGCCGCCCTCGAGGCGGAGGCCCCAGCCGAACTCGCCCGACGCCGCGGTCCCCCCCTGGCCGGTGGTCGCGGCCTCGCCGAACACCGCGGCCGGGGTCGCGAAGATCGCGAGGTCGAGGCGGTCCTCGCCGTAGACGTGGAACCGCATGGGCAGCGAGGCCTCGCCGCCGACCCCCGGCTCGAACGCCATGAACGGCGAGCCGTAGAGGAGCGAGGCGCGGATCCCGAGGTTGAACGCCGGGTCGAAGGCGATGTCGACCTGGGCCCAGATCCACGGCCACCCGGCCGCCCCCGCGATCATCACCTCGCCCGTCCCGTTGGTGCGGCCGCTCAGCAGCGAGGCGTCCCCGCTCGTGGTCGCGACCGCGGGCGGCGGGTCGATCTCCCCGGGCAGCCGGTCCTGGGCGGAGGCCGTCGCCGAGGCGCACAGGGCGACGATCGCGGCGAGCGCCAGCGTCACGCGCAACATGGGCCGAGGATACCGCGGGAACCTCCGGCCGGGCGGGATGTCGTGACCTGAGCATGGCCCGACTCACCCCTCCTCAGCGCGCCGCGATCCGGCGCGCCACCCGCCGCCGCGAGCCCGACCCCTCCGAGGAGGCGGGCGAGCTCAACATCGTCCCGCTGCTCGACGTCGTCATCAACCTGATGCTCTTCCTCCTGGCGACCAGCGCGGCCGTGATCGCGACGGCCGAGGTCGGGGTGGAGCTGCCGGGGGTGTGCCGAGGCGCCGGCTGCCCGGAGCCGCGGGAGTCGATCCAGCTGAGCGTCACCGTCGCCGACGCGGGGATCTACGTCGCCGCCGAGGGCGGCCGGCTCGCCCCCGGGTGCGACGGGGTGGGCGGCGCCGGCGCGACCGTCCCGGGCCGCGACTGGGCCGCCCTCGGCGCGTGCCTCCAGCGCGTCCACGAGCGCTTCCCCGACGAGACCGGCCTCACCCTGAGCGCCGACCCATCGGTCCCCTACGAGGACCTGGTGCGCGCGATGGACGAAGCCCACGGCCCGCCGGAGGCTCCGCGCTTCGGCGAGATCCGCCTCAGCGCGGGCGTGCGCTGAGCGCCCGCGTGGCGGCCGTCAGCGAACCCGCGTGCGGGCGCCGGCGAGCTTGAGGATGCGGGCGAAGTGGGCCTTCGCGACCGGCTGGACGCTGAAGCGGACGCCGCGCTGGATGACCATGAGACCCTCGAAGGCGTCGGCCTCGGCCTTGAGCGCGTCGAGGGGGAGCAGGGCGTCGAAGGTCTCGACGTGCTCGACGTCGACGAGGAACCAGCGTGGCTCCTCCGCGGTGGCCTTCGGGTCGTAGTACTTGGACGCACGGTCGAGCTGGGTCGGGTCCGGGTAGGCCTCGCTCGCGACCCGCGCCACCCCGGCGACACCGGGCGGCTTGGCGCTCGAGTGGTAGAAGAGCACCAGGTCGCCCACCGCCATCTCGTCGCGCATCGTGTTGCGGGCGGTGTAGTTGCGGACCCCGTCCCACGGGGTCCGGCCGTCCCGGGCGAGGTCCTCGATCGAGTAGGACTCGGGCTCGGACTTCATCAGCCAGTAGCGGCGCGCGCGAGCCATGGCTGCCTCAGTTCGGCTCCTCGAGGGGGATGCCGAACACCGACTCGATGGTCTCCTGGTGGAACAGGCTGCTGCGCAGGCCGACCACCCGCTCGACCTCCTGGCCGCGCTTGAAGTAGATGACCGTCGGGGTGCCGCGGACCTTGAGCCGGCTCGCCGCGCGCGGCGCGAGCTGGGGGGTCATCTCGCAGACCTTCACCCGCCCGTCGTACTCGGCCGCGAGGCCCATGATGATCGGCTCGAGCTGCTTGCAGGGCACGCAGTTGGGGCCCCAGATGTCGAGGATCACCGGCTCCTTCGACTGCAGGACCTCCGCCGCGAAGGTGTCGTCGTTGACGTGTACCGGCTGCTTCTTCGGCGTGATGCCGAGCAGCTTGGAGAAGAACCCCATCGTGTGTGCCTCGTGCGGCAGCGACGTCAGGCGACCGAGCTGCTGCCATCGGAGCCCTCGCCGGGCTCCTCCTCGGACGCACGAGGGACATAATGCCGCGAGGCGCGCGACGCACGCCCCGTCGTGTCCGAGGGCACAGGCGCGGATCGACGCGGGGGCGCCGACTCGACCGCGGCGGCGGGGCGGCGACGCGACGCGCTCGCCTGGGCGCCGCCGTCCGGCTCCAGCTCACCGGGGCGCATGGTCCGGGCGGTGGCGGAGACCGACGGGCGACGGGGCGCGAGCGAGCTGGGCCGCCCGCCGCGCGCGAGCCAGCGCTGCGCCTCGCTCACCGACTCGAAGGCCCGGAGGTTCGCGCCGCGGGACAGGGCGGTCATGTTCACGCGGGTGACCGCGACCGACGCGTGCAGCACGAAGGCGACGACCTCGAAGCCGCGCGCCGGGTCGAGCAGCCAGTCCCACATCGCCTCGCGAACGTCGGGCGGCGCGTCGCCGACCTCGCCGCGGGCGTCGATGAGGGCGCGCGTGACCTTGCGCTGGCGGACGATCCGCTCGAGCTCGCCGTGGTAGACGCGGAGGTCCGCGAGGCTCGTGAGGCGCCCCGTCTCGACCACCAGCAGGTAGCCCGGGCGCTCCTCGATCTCCACGACCGCCCGACCGAGCTCGATCGTCTCGCGCTTCGCCACCGTGGCTGGAGCGTAACCCTTGCCGCCGAGCGGGCCCCCTACTTTCCGGTTACGCGGCCGGGTACCCTCCGGGCCCATGACGGAGTCACCCCGGGTCGCGCGCCTCGTCCTGTTCAAGCACGGCGTCGCCTACGTGGAGCGGAGCGGGCCCGTGGAGGGGCCCTTCACGCTCGCGTTCAAGCGGGCCGAGATGAACGACGTGCTCAAGTCGCTCGCGGTCTGGGTCGCCGACGGCGAGGGCGCGGTCGGGGCGGTGGGCTTCGAGGCCCCCGAGGACCCGATGAAGGCGCTCGAGGAGCGCGGGCTCGCCCTCGCGCCGGGGGAGGGGCTGCACCAGCTCCTGGCCGCGTTCCG
>JAUHXR010000393.1 GCA_030426845.1 Polyangia bacterium
AGCAGCACGAACAGGCCGCGCCCCGGCGCGCCCTCGTCGACGATCGTGACGCCGGCGGCGACGTCGTGCGCGGTGAAGCGCCGGATCAGATCGAAGCGCTGCTTGCGATCGAGCGGGCGGAACAGCGGGGCGGTCGACAGGAGATTGTTGAGGAGACGCTCCCGCGTGAACTTGTCGAGCGCGGCCGCGACCGTGACGACCTCTTGCGAGGCGGCGGCCAGCGCGGCGCGGTCGAACTCGAGCAGATCGCAGTCGGTCAGGCAGCGCACGGTCGCGGTGCGCGGGCTCGCGGAGACGAGCGCCATCTCGCCGAAGATCGCGCCGTCGCCGAGCTCGGCCAGGCGCTGCTCGCCGCCCTGGGCGAGGTGCTTGACCACCTCGGCCCGCCCGCGCGCGAGGACGAAGAAGCTCTGCCCCGGCTCGCCCTCGCGCAGAACCTCGTCGCTGGGCCGCTCGCGGCGGAGCTTCAGGGCGCCGAGGACCCGGGCGAAGGCCTCGGCCGGCAGGTCGCTGAACAGGGGGATCGGCGGGAGCTTCTCCGGCAACACCAGGCCGGCGGCCTCCGCCGCGCCCAGCTTCTCGGCGTGGGGGACGAGCTGCTCGAGCGGCGCGAGCTCCTCCATCGAGAAGCCGTCCGGCAGGGGTCGCTCGAGGTCGCCGGGCGCCACGCGGATGCCCTGCCCGAGCCGGGGCGAGTCCGCGGAGTACAGCTGCGCCACGCTGTGGAGGAGCGGGCCGAGCAGGGGCTCGAGGGTCGTCAGGATCTTGATGGCGACGAGCGCGCGCAGCGGGTGGCCGCCGTGGGTGCAGTGCCGCGCGAGCGCGGTGTAGACCACGGCCGCGCGCTGCACCTCGCCGAGCGCGAGGAGCGTGTCGGCGAGGCGGAGGCGCGCGTCGAGCTCGAGCGGCTCGAGGGTGAGGAGCGCGGAGTACGCGTGCAGAGCCGCGTGGAAGTTGCCCTGGAGCAGCTCGGCGTCGGCTCGGGCGCGGAGATCGGCGAGGCTTTGCATCGACCGGACGATGGTACGCGGGGCGAGCCACGGGAGGGAAGGACCACGGATGCCCTACATGTAGGGCACCGATCGGGGCACGGGCGGCGCGCGGGGGCGGGCTGGGGTATGCTGGGGCGCTCCCTTGATGGGAGCGGCGCTCTCTTCTGAGCGAGGTCGCATGAGCGGCGAAGGCAGCTTCCCCCATCAAAGCCCCGAGCCTCCCGAGGACGACGCGTCCGAGGGAGGGGAGGCGCGGGTCCTGGAGTTCCCCTCCGACGAAGGGGCGCCTCCGGCGGACTCCATGGTGCCGAGCGGGACGTGGGCGGACGAGCCCGCGGAGGACGACGTCGAGCGCCTCTTGCGCCCGGCGGGGGTCGAGCGGTGGGAGGGGGGCGAGGTCGTCGCGTTCCCGAGCCCGACCTCGACCCAGCGGCGCAAGCGGCCGTCGTTCGTCGCGAGCTCGGCCTCGCGGCCCGAGCCGAGCTCGGAGGAGCGCGACGTCGAGGTCACGGGAGAGCAGCCGACCCACGACGTCTCACGGCGGTCCCGGGCGGACGAGTCGCGCGAGCGCCTCATCGAGCCGGGCGAGGTTGCGGCCGCCGATCGGCCGCGGTTCCTCGCGTCGGAGCTCCTCAAGGAGGACTGGTTCCCCCGGACGCCGCTCCGGCGAACCCTCCGTTGGGGCTCGGTGGTCCTCGGGGTGGCCGGGGTCGCGGCCGCGCTCGGGCTCGGCGGGCTCGAGGGCAACGCGCTCGGCCTCGGCGCGTTGTTCGCGCTCTGCGCGGCCGCCGGGGTCGCGCCGTTGAGCTCGGAGCTGCGCGGCGGCGCCCTCGCGATCACCGGCGCGGCCGGCGCGGGCTGGCTCGGCTACCTCTCGACGGCGGGCGGCGCCGGCGCCGCCACCCCGCTGCTGATCGGCTGCGTGACCCTCACGGTCGCGGCGCTGCTGTTCCGGGCCGCCCACCGCGTCTCCAAGCTCGCGCGCGTGCTCGTCGGAGTCGGCCTGGCCGCCACCGCCGGCTACCTCTTCCTGTCGGGCGGGCTCGACGGGATGGTCGTGGAGTCCATGGACTGGCAGTCGTGGGTGGTGCCGATCTCGCGGCTCGTGCTCGTCGCTGTCGTGCTCCTCGCGGCCCTGACCTTCCTCGACCCCAACGGGCACGGCGGGGCGTGGCACGTGGGCTTCGCGTTCCTCGCCTGGCTCGCCCTCGACGCGGGCGGCGCGGTCGCCCTCGCGGCCTGGCCGCTCCGCGCGCCCGCCACCGCGCTCGGGCCCGACCGCTGGCTCGTCATCGGCGCGCTCCCGCTCTTCGCCGCGGTCACCGCCGGAGGGCTCTGCCAGCTCCTCGCGCTGGTGAGCCACCATCAGCACGCGCGCCGACCCGCCGCCCGCGCCGTTCAGCGATAGGGCACGGCGCGCGGCCAGGCCGCGAGGAGCACCACCAGGCACGCGCGACCCTCGGCGTCGCGGGCTCGCCCGACGCCGACGTCGGTGAACCGGCGGTCCACGAGCGCGGCCCGGTGCGAGGCGCTCTCGAGCATCGCGTCGAAGGCCTGCGCCTCGCTCGGCGCCCGGCTCGCGGTCTCCCCGACGTGGCGCGCGCGGATGCCCTCGCGCGCCAGCCGCTCGCGCGGGTCGCCCTCCCCCAACCCGTGCGCGACGCGGCCCTCGCGACAGACGCGCGCCGCGTGCGCGTCGGCTACGCGGCGCAGCAGGCGGTTGTCTCGCAGGGGCGAGCGGCGCCGGAGCGCTGCGAGGCGGACGCGCGGCGGCAGGTCGGAGCGAGGCATCACCTCGGCCTCGACCGGTTCGGGCGGCCGCACCTCGGCCACCGGCCGCGGGCCGTCGGGCCCGGTGGCGACGAGCTGGAGGGTCGCACGCTCGCCGAGGTCGGCCGGGATCCGCACGCGCGCCCCGCGAACCTCCTCGCGCCAGGTCGCGCCGTCCTCGGCCCGCGCGTAGAGGATCGGGGCGGTCCACCCCGGCGCGAGCTCCACCACGATCTCACCGGCGTCGCCCCACCACAGCTCGCCCGCCGCGGGCCCGGCGAGGAGCAGGCGGGTCCCCTCTCCGCGCGCCTCGCCGCAGCGGAGCGGCGCGCGGCCTCGCTCCGCGAGCCTCCGGAGGAACGCGTCACGCCGGGCCGGATCAGCCGACACGAGCGCGCTCACCACCGGGAGCTGGGAGCCGGCGCGACGCGCCGCACGCGCCACCGCCGAAGCGCTAGGGCGCTCGCCAGACAGCAAGAGCTCCTGCGCCGCCTCGGTCAGCGCGTCGTCCGGCGCGCAAGGCTGCGCGCGACCGATCCCGGGAGCCGCGAGCCACACCGTGAGGACGAGCGCCGTGAGGACGAGAGCGCGCACGCCCGCGATCGTGGCAGACGCACGCCGCCGGGGTCAGTTTTTGCGGCGGCTCGAGGGCGGCGCGGCAGAGGCGCCGTCCGAGAGGCCGCGCCTCAGGCGCCGCCCTGGTCCTGCAGGGGCTGGTCCTGGAGCGGCTGCTCCTCGGGCGCCGACGCCGCCTCGGCCGCGAGCGCGCGCTGATCCTCGCGCTGGTGGCACTGCTTGTACTTCTTGCCGCTCCCACACCAGCACGGATCGTTGCGGCCGAGCTTGGGCTTGTCGCGCTTGATCGTCGCGGGCTTGCCGGCGGCGACCGGGGCCTCTCCGCGCCCCTTGCTGCGCGCGCGCGCCGCGCGACGCGCCTTGCGGGACGCCGGGGCGGGCGCGGCCTCGGCCTCGGCGTCGCCGGGCTTGGCCCCCTGGCCCGCCACCGCGGCGTGCGAGGTGTGGCCGCGCTGGAGCTTCTCCTCGGCCTCGCGGCGCCGCTGCGCCTCGAGCCGCTGGAGATCCTCCTCACGGACGACCTCGACGCGGAACATGTTGGACGCGACGTTGCCCTTGGTGCGCTCGAGCATGCTCGTGAACAGCTCGAAGCCCTCGCGCTTGTACTCCTTCTTCGGGTCGCGCTGGCCGTAGCCGCGCAGGCCGATGCCGTCGCGGAGCTGCTCCATCGAGGAGAGCTGCTCGAGCCACTGCCGGTCGATCTCGCGGAGGTAGTAGTTGCGGAACAGCCGGAGGTAGCGCTCGGGCGTGATCTCCTGCTCCTTCTTGAGCAGGATCGCCTCGGCGTCCTTGTAGAGCTTCTGGGCGATGCTCTCAGCGTCGGTGAAGTCCTCCAGGCCGGTCGCCTCGACCCCGAACTGCTCCTTGTACGCCACCGCGAGCGAGTCGATGTCCCAGTCTTCGTAGTGCTTCTTCGGAGGACAGGCGCGCTCGACCATCGCGCCGATGATCTCGTCGACCATGTCGAGGAGGCGCTCGCGCTGCTCGGTGAGCGAGAGCGCGACCTCGTCCTCGAGGTAGTCGAGGGCGTTGGCGGGCTTCTTCGCGAGCTTCTTGCTGACGGGCACCCGGCAGCCGAACCACTCGTAGACGTCGCGCTCGAGGCGGGTGCGCCGCAGCTCACCGAGCTCCTCGACCGGCGTGTCGTACGCCTTCTGGCGCCACGCCTGGATCTCCTCGGCGCTGAGGCCCGGCTCGAACGTGGGCGAGCCGTGGACCTGCACCATCTGCTTGAGGATCGGCGCGGCGCGCTCGCGCATCTCCGGGTCCGCCTCGGTGACGATGCGCTCGGGCTCCTTCCCCGCCTTCGCCTCGTCCTCGGTGGGGAGCTGGCGGTACTGACCCTCGAGGACCTGCTTGCGCAGCGCGTAGAGGCTCTTGCGCTGCTGGTTCATCACGTCGTCGTACTCGAGCAGGTGCTTGCGGATGTCGAAGTTGCGCTCCTCCACCTTCTTCTGCGCGTTCTCGACCGCCTTGCTGACCCACTTGTGCTCGATCGGGACGTCCTCCTCCATCCCGAGGCGGTCCATCATCGTCTGCACGCGGTCGCCCGCGAAGATGCGCATGAGGTCGTCCTCGAGGGACAGGTAGAAGCGCGAGTGCCCGGGATCGCCCTGACGACCGGAGCGGCCGCGGAGCTGGTTGTCGATGCGCCGGCTCTCGTGCCGCTCGGTGCCGATGATGGCGAGGCCGCCCGCGTCGAGGACCTCGATCTTCTCGGCCTTGCAGCGCTCGACGTACTCGTCGGTGCGTGCCTCGACCTCGGCCTCGATCTCCTCCTGGGTGGGCACCTCGACGGAGTCGCGGAACGGACCGCCGCCGGTGTGCGCCTCGGCGAGGACCTCGTAGCGCGCGAGCATCTCGGCGTTGCCGCCGAGGACGATGTCGGTGCCGCGGCCCGCCATGTTGGTCGCGATGGTGATCGCGCCCTTACGCCCCGCCTGCGCCACGACGTAGGCCTCGCGCTCGTGCTGCTTGGCGTTGAGCACGTTGAACGGGACCTGGGCTCGCTTGAGCTGGCGGCTGAGCGCCTCGGACTTCTCGACGCTCGTCGTGCCGACGAGGACCGGCTGCCCTCGCTCGTTGCAGTCGAGGATCTCGTTGACCACCGCCCGGAACTTCTCGCGCTCCGTCTTGTAGACGAGGTCCTCTTCGTCCTCGCGGGCGATCGGCTTGTTGGTCGGGATGACGACGACGTCGAGCTCGTAGATCTTGTGGAACTCGGACGCCTCGGTGTCGGCCGTACCGGTCATCCCGGAGAGCTTGTTGTAGAGGCGGAACAGGTTCTGGAACGAGATCGTCGCGAGCGTCCGGTTCTCGCTCTTGATCGGGACGTGCTCCTTCGCCTCGACCGCCTGGTGCAGGCCGTCCGACCAGCGGCGCCCGGGGAGCGTCCGGCCGGTGAACTCGTCGATGATCATCACCTGGCCATCCTTGACCATGTAGTGCTGATCTTTCTTGTAGAGCGCGTGCGCCCGGAGGCACTGCTGGAAGATGTGCAGCGACTCGAGGTTCACCGGGTCGTAGAGGTTCTCGACCTCGGTGATCCCGTTGTTGTAGAGCATGTTCTGCGCGAGCTCGATGCCCTCCTCGGTGAGGGTCACCGAGTGCGCCTTCTCGTCGAGCTGGTAGTGCTCGTCCTTGCGCAACCGCGAGATCAGCTTGGTGATCCGCTCGTACTTGTCGGATGCCTCCTCACCGGGGCCGCTGATGATGAGCGGGGTGCGCGCCTCGTCGATGAGGATGGAGTCGACCTCGTCCACGATCGCGTAGTGCAGGTCGCGCTGCGCGTACTGGTAGATCGAGAACTTCATGTTGTCACGCATGTAGTCGAAGCCGAACTCGTTGTTCTGCCCGTACGTGATGTCGGCCTGGTATGCGCGCTTCTTGTCGGCGTCCGGCTGGCGCGGGACGATGACCCCCGTGGTGAGGCCCAGGAAGTTGTAGAGGCGGCTCATCCACTCGCAGTCGCGGGTGGCGAGGTAGTCGTTGACGGTGACGACGTGCACGCCCTTGCCCTCGAGCGCGTTCAGCACGCAGGGCAGCGTGGCGACGAGGGTCTTGCCCTCGCCCGTCTTCATCTCGGCGATCTTGCCCTGGTGCAGCACGATCCCGCCGATGAGCTGGACGTCGTAGTGCCGCATCCCGAGGGTGCGCATCGCCCCCTCGCGGGTGAGGGCGAACGACTCGAAGAGGGTGTCGTCGAGGCTCCGGCCGTTCTCGATCTCCTCACGGAGGCCCGCGATACGGGCGCGGATCTGGTCGTCGCTGAGCTTCTTGACGTCCCGCTCGAGGTCGTTGATGGCCGCGACCATGGGGCGCAGCTTCCTCAGCGTGCGGGTGTGCTTGGAGCCGAAGATCTTCGTGAGTACGCGTTGAAACATAAGGTCGCCGCTGGCGAATGGCGGAGGTTAGGGGGTCTGTCGACCCGGCGCAACGAGCCCGCCGCGGGGCCTCAACCCCCGCCGGAGGTGGGTCATTCGAGCAGCCGGGCCCGGGCGATGACGAGGGCCGCCGCCCCGACGAAGGCGAGGGCCACCGTGGCCACGATCGCGAGCGCAGACAAGAGGGTGCGTCGCCGGTGGCGGGCGCTCGTCAGCTCGGGATCGCCCGTCGCGTCCATCACGCGCTGGGCCTCGAGAGCCGCGTCCATGCCCCGGCGCAGGAACACCGTGAGGAGCACGACGAGCCCGAGCACGATCGCGGCGAGCGCGGCGGTGCGCAGGAGCGCCTGGCGCTCGCGCAGCTTGGCCAGGTCCTGCGGGAGGCCGCGGACCGGCTCGGGGAGACGGTGCACGCGCACCTCGTGGTCGGCGCTGACCCAGGCGATCCGATCGGTCGCGTCGCCCGCCGGGGCGCGCGTCACCTCGTCGGGGGCCGAGCCGACCACCAGGCGCCGGACCGCGGCTCGCTCCGCGCTGAACGGATCGGTCCGCACCTCGAGCGTCCACACCCCCGCCTCGAGCGCCATCGGCAGCGGCACCGGCTCGGTGCTCCAGGCGTAGGAGCCGGTCGCGCGCCATCGCCCGTCGCGGTAGGCGTCGACGATCACGCCCGGGCGATCCTCGAGGCCCGAGACCGCGAGCGAGACCTCCTCGCCCGGCGCGACCAACCGCGTCGACAGGGTCAGTCCAGGGGTCGCGAGGGCGGTCGGGATCTGGATGGCCCGTCGCGCCACGGGCGCGCCGTCGCGCAGCGCCTCGAGCTCGGCCGACGCCTCGGGGCCGTGCACCACGACGGTGAGGCGCGCGAGCCCCTC
>JAUHXR010000394.1 GCA_030426845.1 Polyangia bacterium
CGGACGGCCTGCCAGGCTGTCGCGGCCGCGCGCGGTCGACCGCGGGGGCGGCCCGTCGGATGCCGCCCGCCAATTGCCGCAAGCCTGCTACAGTCCGCCGCCATGCCTCGCGTCCTGGTCGTCACTCCGACGTACAACGAGCGCGACAACCTCGAGGCCTTCGTCGGCCGCGTCCACGAGGCTCGCCCCGACGCGCACGTCTTGATCGTCGACGACGCCTCCCCCGACGGCACCGGGCGGGTCGCCGATCGCCTCGCGGGCCGCGACGAGCGCGTCCGGGTGCTCCACCGCAGCGGCAAGCTCGGCATCGGCAGCGCCTACCTCGAGGGGTTCCGCGTCGGGCTCGACGCGGGCTACGACGTGCTCGTCCAGATGGACACCGACCTCTCGCACGACCCGCGCTACCTGACGGATTTCCTCGACGCGATCGAGGGCGGCGCGGATCTCGTCCTCGGCTCGCGCAACATCCCGGGCGGCGGCGTCGAGGGCTGGGGCCCCGGGCGCCACTTCCTCTCGAAGGGCGGCAGCCTCTACAGCCGGACGATCCTCGGCCTGCCGATCCGCGACCTCACGAGCGGCTACAAGGCGTGGCGCCGCGAGGTGCTCGAGGAGCTCGACCTCGGCGGTGTGCGCTCCGAGGGCTACTCGTTCCAGATCGAGATGACCTGGCGCGCGCTGCGCCGGGGCTTCCGCGTGGTGGAGGTCCCGATCGTCTTCGTCGATCGCACCGCGGGCCGCAGCAAGATGAGCCGCCAGATCTTCCTCGAGGCGGTGCTCATGGTGTGGAAGCTCCGCCTCGACGACCTGCGCGCGTAGAGGTTCTTCAACGGGCTGTTAACGAGCAGGGGCAGGGGGCTGAGGGCGGGCGCTCGCCCTCAGAACCGGACGCTGCCCTCGATGCCGATGTCGAGGCTGACCGCGGTGCGGTCGGGCAGGATCCAGAACGTCGGCGTGAGGAGGTCGATCCCGATCTCGAAGTCCGGGCTGACCGCGTAGTTGAGGCCGGCCGCGAGGCGGATGACCGGGCCGTTGAACGGCAGGTAGCCGATCGCGCCGCGGAGCGGGATGGTCAGGTCGAGGTCGCTCGAGATCCGGATACGGTTCTCGAACTGGAGCATGAAAAGGATGTTGTGGGCGCGATCGTTGCGCGCGTTGAGGTTCGCGTAGGCGACGTAGGCGCCGAGGAGGATCGTGGGCGTGATCCGGAAGTCGAGGCGCGCGCCGACGAGGTGGTTGTAGAAGAAGTCCTGCGAGGCGCCGATGACCGCCTCGGTCTGGACGGTGAGCGCCCAGCGACGCAGCTCGGGCTCGGGCTCGCGCGTGTCCTCCTGCGCGTCGCCCTGACCCTCGCCGCCGCCGGCCGGGTCGTCGAGGTCGCCGAGCTCGTCGACCGGCGCGGCGTCGGGCTCGGCCGCCTCCTCGCCGGGCGATCGGTTCCACGTGTCGGGCGCGGGCAGGGCGGTGCGCAGGAGCTGGTCCACGACCGCGCGGAGGTCGTCGGCCCCGGCGGTCCCGCGCGCGAAGAACGGGCCCGCGCCGTCGAGGCTCGCGACCGTCACCTCGATCACGTACTGGCCGGCGTGGGCCCAGATGCGGGCGAACGCGCCGCGGTGGACCCGCGCGACCCACGACACGCGCCACAGATCGGCGGGCGTGGGCGGGTAGGGCATCTGCAGCTGCTGCGCGGCGCCGATCGTCTCCTGCTGGGTCAGCACCTGGTAGCCGACCGCCGCGCCCGTCTCGCGCATCTGCGCGCTCGCGACGCGCCCGACCACCGGGTCGATGCCGAAGGTGGCCGCGTCGACGACGAGCATGCGCATCCGGTCGGGCTCGTCCTCGTCCGGCGCCTCGAACTCGGCCTCGCCCCCGGACTCGCCGCCCGCCTCGCCGCCGGAGTCGCCGCCGGAGTCGCCGCCGGAGTCTCCGCCGGAGTCGGTCGAGGGCGCGTCCGGCACCTCGATGTCGGAGAGCCCGTCGTCGTCGGGGAACTCGTCAGTGGCGGCGCCGCCGCCCGCGTCGGCGCCTCCTTCGCTCGAGCCGCCCGGGGTCGCGCCGTCGTCGGTCTGGGCCGCGGCGGGGAGCGCGGCGAGGGCCAGCGCGAGCGCCACGCCCAGCGCGCCGAGCCACCCGCGCGTCGCCCCGAGCGCGTGGGTCGAGTGCGCGGGCTCGGTCACGCTCGCCGATCCTCGACACGGGGTTTCGCGGTGCGCGCTCGTCGGCACGGAACGAGGATAGCAGGGTCGAGCGGGCGCACACCGGGTACTGTCGGCGCGGTGACCTCCGCGCCCCGCGATCGCGCACCCCGCGCCGCTCGCGCGCCCGTCGAACGGCGCGTCGTGCTCGCCTGCGCGCTCGCCACGCTCGTCCTCGGGGCGTGCGAGGAGCCGCCGCCGATCGTCGGCCAGTCGACCCCGACGACGCCGGAGGGGCCGCGGATCGACGACCCGTCGATCGAGCCGCCGTCATCGACCTGGCCGGCGGAGGTGGGCGGGCTCGACGAGGAGCTCGCGCGCTTCAGCACCGTGGACGACTGCCGGGCCCGGCTCCGCGCGCGCACCCCGACGCTCGTCTCCGAGGGCATCGCCGAGCTGCGCTACGACGCGTTCTTCGACGACGTGTGCCGCTCGCTCGCCGCCGTCTCCGAGGGCTCGGTCGAGGGCTGCGACGCGCTCAGCACCAGCGCGCTGCGCGAGGGCTGCCGCCGCCGGCTCGCGCTCTCGCTCGGGCGGCCGGAGCTCTGCCCCGACGGGAGGCTCGTCGAGGGGCGTGACCCGGTCTGCGTGGCCTGGGCGGCGCGGGCCCCCGAGCTCTGCGCCGCCGCCTCGCTCGCCGACGCGCCCCGCTGCCGCGCGGTGCTCGCGGGGGATGCGGAGGGCTGCGCCCGGCTGCGAGGTGGGGACCGGGGCCGCTGCGAGGCCGAGGTCGCGCGCTACGCGGGCGCGCTGGGCGACGAGCGGGCCGCGACGCGCCTGCCCGCGCCACGGATGGAGCTCGAGCTGCGCGCGGCCGGCGCGGAGCCCGAACGGATCGAGCGAGACGCGTTGTCGCGCGGAGTCCGGCTCGCCCCCGAAGGATGCCGCTGGCGCGTCGCGCTCCAGCGACCGCAGGGCGAGCGCGAGCTACGGCTCGGCCTCGGGCGCCCGGAGGCGAGCTTCCACCTCGAGCTCGTCGTCCCGACCGGCGCGCTCGTGCCCGCGGTGATCCCGCTGGGCCCGGGCGGCGCGACGCTCACCGTGACCTCGCGCGAACGCGGCCGGCTCAGCTCGGTGAGCGGCGCGCAGGGCGAGGTGACCCTGAGCCGCTTCGAGCCGACCCTCGGGGGCGCGGTCGAGGGCACCCTCGAGGGGACGCTGCGCGCGGGCGGCGAGGCGATCCGCCTGCGCGGCCGCTTCGCGAGCTTCGTCCGCGATCTCGACCCGCCGGACCCGGCCTGCCCCGCTCCGCCCTGACAGCCTGCGGCCTCATGGCCGGCGCGGTGGCCGCTGATAGGCTGCGGGCGATGGTGCGTCGCGACGCGGCCCTCGTGACTCTGCTCGTGGGCCGGGCTCTGCTCGTGGGCCGGGCTCTGCTCGTGGGCCGGGCTCTGCTCGTGGGCCGGGCTCTGCTCGTGGGCCGGGCTCTGCTCGCGGGCCCGGCTCTGCTCCTGGGCGCCGCCTGCGACGGCGCGCCCGCGAACGACGCGGGCCCGCCGGGGAGCGACGCCGGCCCGCCCGCGATCGACGCCGGGCCGCCCGGAGTCGACGCCGGGCCGCCCGGTGTCGACGCGGGCCCGGCGGCCGGCGACGGGTTCCACCGCATCGAGGTCCTCCAGCCCGGCGGCGCCGAGGGGATGTGGATCTACGCCGCCTCCCCCGCGGGCCCGGGCCCACACCCGGTCGTGATCTACGCGCACGGCCAGGGGGCGACCAACCTCGTGAGCTGCGACGCGAGCGGCCGCCCCGATCACGCCGACGTCGGCCCGAGCGTCCAGCTCGCCGACGATCTCGCGGCCGAGGGCTACCTCGCCATCGCGGTGCTCTATCGCCACCTCGGCGACGTCGCGCCGGTGGTCGGCGCGCTGAAGTACCGGGACCAGGGCGCGCTCGACGTGCGCGGGCTGCTCGCGGCCGCCCAGTGGGCCCGCACCGCCCACGGCGAGGGGTCGGCGCGCGTCGCGTTCGTCGGCACCTCGATGGGCACCTACCCCGCGTTCCTCGCCGCTACCGCGGACGCTCGGTGGGAGGCGCTGCAGCGAGGCCTCGACGTCCGCCTCGTCGTCGTCGCCGGGATGTTCCTCAACCACCTGAGCAACGCGCGGCAGAACTTCGTCCGCGGCGTCACCTCGTCGGTGGAGGCCGAGCAGGCCCAGGCCGCGGTCGCGCTCGCCTTCGGGCTGACCGCGATGCGCGCCGGCGCGCTCGGGCTCGAGGCGATCGAGCCGGCCGACCTCGAGGAGGGCGCGGCGCTGCGGGCCTCCCTCGACCGCAGCCTCACCCCGCAGGCGATCGCGCTCTACCGCGCGCTCTTCCTCCACGATCCGAGCGCCTCGGGGCTCGCCGGGTGCGCTGGCGTCACGACCCGCGCGATCTGCGCCCCGGCGTGCCGCGACGCGGTGCTCGACGACGCGCTCGCCCTCGGGCGGGTCCCTTTCGTCCTCGAGGACTGGCTGCTCCTCGACGCCCGCGCGCTCGCGACCTTCTGGGACCCGGTCGCGGGCGCCGACCCGTCCGGCGCGGCCGCGGGCAGCGCGGTCGCGCTCGCCCGCGACCTGTCCCCGGTGTTCGGCAGCGCGCCCCCGATCACGCCGCGCGTGCTGCCGCTCCTGTCGGCGCGGGACCACACCTTCGCCGAGCAGGGTCAGGCCGCGGCGGACCGGCTGCGCGCGCGGCTCGTGGACGAGCTCGGGGTCACCTCGGCCGACGAGGTGCCGACCATCGCGGAGGACGCCGCGGGCGCCTGCGGGCACGGCGACTACTTCCTCCCGGGCCGCCCGGCGTGCGGTTGGTCCAGCCTCTTGAGCGCGCTCGACGCGGCGATGTGAACGGGTAAGCTCTCGGCCGTGCGATCGCCCCTCGCAGCGTCCCTCCTCCTCGCGGCGCTCGGCGCCTGGGCGAGCCCCGCGCTGGCCCAGCGCGAGGGGCCCCAGGCGTGCGGGCAGGAGCCCGAGACGGCCGACTACGGCGACCTCGAGGTGGGCTCGCAGGTCGCGCCCCAGCGCCACCGGTTCGTGGGCGGGGACCCGAACTGGGACGACCGCATGGCGCGCTTCCTCGGTCGCGGCGCGCGCGTCACGCGGCTCTCCGGGGTCGACGAGGCGGGCTGCCCGGGGGTGCGCCTCGACGTCGACGGGGGCCGCTGGTTCTGGCGCGTCCGCGACCTCAACGTCGGCCTCGGTCGGCCGCGGCGCCCGCCGCGGGCGCGGAGCCCCGGCCTGGCGCCGCAGGAGTGCGGGCGGACGGACGCGACCGCGAGCTACGGCGCGCTCCGCACCGGCGCCGAGGTCGTCCTCGGCCGGCACCGCCCGGTGCTCGGCGACGACAACTGGAGCCCGGAGATGAGCGCCTTCGTCGGGCAGACCGCGCGGGTCGTCGAGCTGGCGGGCGTCGACGAGGTGGGCTGCCCTGGCGTGCACGTCGACGTCGATGGACGCCAGTGGTTCTGGCGGGCCCGCGACCTGCGGACCGCCGACGGAGAGGCCCCGGTCGCGTACCGGCCGGGCCTCGCGAGCGACCACGGCCGACCGGAGGTCGCGCCGCGCGACGACGCGACGGCCGACGCGCGCATCCCTCAGCAGTGTGGGATGAGCGACGAGTCGGTGGACTTCGGTCCGCTTCAGGTCGGGGTCGAGGTCGAGATCGGGCGCCACCGGCCGGTGGACGGCGAGACGAACTGGGTCGGCGAGATGGACGCCTTCGTCGGCCGCGCGGCGCGCATCGCGGAGCTGGTCGGGGTCGACGAGCAGGGCTGCGCGCTGGTCCACGTCGACATCGACGCGGGCGACTGGTACTGGCGCGCCCGCGACCTGCGCCTGCGCTGAGCGCGGGCGGGAGCGGTCGGGCGGGAGCTGGACGGCTGGGGTGTGACGTGCGGGGTCGCGAGTCCCCCCGACGGACACCCCACGGCACACCCTGGCACCCGCGATCCGCGCGCGACTCCCGATCCGGGGCTGGCACGGGACCTGTAGAGAGGATGGGTGTTCCATCCAACCATCCTCCACCACCACATCCGTTCATCGGCCCCGGTCGTCGTCAGACGGCCGGGGCCAGCCTAATTGCGGGGCCAGCCTGCGGGGCCAGGGCCTGCCGCGGCAACGGCGCGAGCGCGGCTACTGGATGACCGAGTCGGTGACGTCGATCGGGGTGTCGTCGTGCCCGGAGATCTGGGGGTAGGTCGGGTACCACGAGCCGCCCACGTTGTTCGTGATGACCGAGCGGTCGATCCGGATGTCGCCGGAGTGATCGTTCGACACGAAGAAGATGGCGCTGCCGTGCTGGACCACCTCGTTGTGCTCGATGCGCGTGCCGCAGAGCGAGAGGGTCATCGTGTTGCCGTCGTTGTAGATGGCGCCGCCGCTCCCGCCGCCCGGCGTGCCCGGCTGGGCTGGGTTGCCGCCGTTGCCGATCGCGCGGTTGTGGCTGAAGAGGCTGTTCACGATCGTCCACGACACGCCGATGCTGCTGATCCCGCCGCCGTTGGCGCACTCGTTCCCGAAGCCGTCCGCGCCGCCGAAGGTGCTGTTCACGACGTAGACCGGGCGGTCCTCGAACTGATCGAACACCCGGATGGCCGCCCCGCCCACGTCCGGGCCCTCGTCGGCGCATCGATTGTTGAAGAAACGTGAGTTGACGACCTTGAGGCGCCCGCCGCGCGCCCAGATCGCCCCGCCGCCGTCCTGGTCGGTCTCGCCGCGGGAGTCGGCGTCGACGAAGGTGAGGTTCTGCACGGTGAGCTGCGGGTGGTCCTGGTCGTTGCAGTGCGAGGTGGTCCAGCGCTGCGCCTCGTCGCAGGTGTTCATGTAGAGGATGCGGGTCCGCCCGCCGCCGCTGAGGGTCACCAGGCCGCCGCCGTCGATGACGATGCGCGGGCCGGTGTCGTTGAACACCCGCGCCGGACGATCGAGCGTGATGGTGATCGGGTCGGGCCCGCAGTCGAAGACGATCACGCCTCCGCCCGCGACCGCCTCGACGAACGCGTCTCCGGTGCAGCTCGCGGCCGTGCCGTCGCCCACGACGGTGGTGGGCGCGGAGACGTCCTCGAGGCCCGCCTCCGCGGGGACGTCGCACGTCCCGTCCAGGTTGCCCGCCGGCGGTCCGTCGGTCGGGTTGGTGAGCGGGTTCATCACGCCGCCGCCGCCGTCGCAGGCGGCGAGCGTGAGCGCGAGGGCGACGAGCGGGGCGCGGGACGACATCGGACCTCCGGGTCTGAGGTCAGGATACCAGCGCTCGGTAGTACACTGTCGACGTGAGCTCGCAGCACCAGGCGCTCGCGCTCCTCGCGGTCCTCGCCGTCGGGTGCGAGGGCGACGTCAGCCTCGTGGTCGATCTGCGCACCGACTTCGTACCGGGGGTGGAGTTCGTCGCGGCCCGCACCGCGGTCGACGGGCGGGTCGACGATC
>JAUHXR010000395.1 GCA_030426845.1 Polyangia bacterium
CGATCGCGCCCGGATGGGTCCTCGTCGCGATCGGCCTCCACCTCGCGGCGGTGCTCGTCGGCGTCTCGCGCTGGCGCCTGCTGCTCGAGGCGAGCGCGATCGAGCTGCGCTTCGGGTGGCTGCTCCGCTCGTACCTGATCGGCCGCTTCGTCGGCGCGTTCACCCCGTCGACGACCGGGCTCGACGGCTGGCGCCTCTACGAGGTGGGGCGCGAGAGCGGGCAGATGTCGCGCTCGGCCGCGGTGATCGCGCTCGAGAAGCTCGTCGGCCTCATCGCGATGGCGACCGTGACCGCGTCGCTCGTGCCGTTCGGCGGCGTCGCGCTCCTCGGCCCGGGCGCGCTCGTCGGCGCGCTCGCGATCGGCCTCGGCGCGGCCGCGGGACTGCTGCTGATGCGGCACCCGGGCTGGCTCGCGGCGATCGCGACGCGCGCTCCGTCGCGGCTCGGCGGGCTCCTCGGGCGCGCGGTCGACGCGATGCGTGAGAGCCGCCTGTCGCGGGCCGAGCTCGCCGGCGCGGTGCTGCGGGGGGTCGTCTCGCACCTCGCCATCTCGAGCGTCTTCGTGGCCACCGCGTGGGCGCTCGGGCTCGACGTGGAGCTCGGCACGCTGCTGATCGTCGGCAACGCGATCACCCTCGCGGTGCTGTTGCCCGTCTCGATCGGCGGGGTCGGCGTGCGCGAGGGCGTCGCGGTGGCGCTCCTCGCGACGGTCGGCGTGGGCCCGACCGACGGCGTGCTCGTCGGCCTCCTCGGCTACCTCACGGGCCAGGTGCCGGCGCTCCTCGGCGGGCTCGCGATGCTGATCTCGCGCCGTCCGCCGATCCCCACCGCGCCGCTCCCTGCGGCGGGGCTCGGCGTCGCGGAATCGACGCTGTCCTGACCGGCGGCGCGCGGTATCGTCCGCCGCATGCCCGTCAAGCGCGTCGCGATCACCACCGGGGGCGGCGACTGCCCCGGCCTCAACGCGGTCATCCGCGCCGTCGTCACCGTCGGCAAGCTCAAGTACGGCTGGGACATCCTCGGCGTCGAGGACGCGATGAACGGGCTGATCGACCCCGCGTACCACAGCCCTCACGGCAACGTGTGGCTCGACCTCGCGGCGACGCGCGGCATCCTGAGCCGCGGCGGGACGATCCTCGGCACCTCGAACCGCAGCGACCCGTTCCGCTTCGTGGTCGAGGACCCGTCGGGCAAGCGGCGCGAGGAGGACGTGTCGGATCAGGTGATGGCCAACATCGCCGAGCTCGGCATCGACGCGATGATCTCGATCGGCGGCGACGGCTCGATGCGCATCTCGAGCGCGTTCATCGACAAGGGCCTCAACGTCGTCGGCGTGCCCAAGACGATCGACAACGACCTCGCCTCGACCGACCAGACGTTCGGCTTCGACACCGCGGTCGGCGTCGCGACCGACGCGCTCGATCGGCTCCGCGACACCGCGGACAGCCACGACCGCGTGATGCTCTGCGAGGTGATGGGCCGTGACGCGGGCTGGCTCGCCCTCCACGCGGGGCTCGCGGGCGGGGCGGACGTCATCCTGATCCCGGAGATCCCCTACCGCGTCGAGCCGATCGCCAACGCGATCCGCGAGCGCCGCCGCGCCGGCAAGAACTACAGCCTCGTGGTGGTGGCGGAGGGCGCCAGGCCCGAGGGCGGCGAGGCGAGCCGCCTCGAGGCGCAGCTCGGCGAGATGCCGCGGCTGATGGGCGCGGCGCAGCGGGTCGCGACCGCGCTCAAGTCGCACCTCGACGCGGAGATGCGCGTGACGGTGCTCGGTCACATCCAGCGCGGCGGCAGCCCGTCGCCGTTCGACCGCGTGCTCGCGACCCGCTACGGGGTGGCCGCGGCGGAGCTCGTCGCGCGCGAGGAGTTCGGCAAGATGGTCGCGCTGCGCAACGGCGAGATCGTCTCGGTCGACCTCCAGGCGGCGGCCGCTGCGCCCAAGCTCGTCGACCCGGAGGGCCAGCTCGTCGGCCAGGCGCGCGCGCTCGGCGTGAGCTTCGGCGACTGACCGTCTCGGCTCAGAGGGCCAGCGGGTGGCGGGCGCGGAGCCAGACGCGCAGCGCGACCACCGTCATCACGAGGTTGGCGATCGCCTGGGCGACGAAGCGCAGCTCGGGGACGGCGAGCGCGACCACGAAGGCGGCGAGGTAGGCGAGCCCGCTCGCGAAGAGCCACGGCGAGACCATCAGCCCCATCGCGCCCGACGCCACCGCGAAGACGATGAGCGCGATCGCGTGGGTCTGGGCCGGCGAGAGCCCGCCGAGCGCGCCGCCGAGGTGGAGCGCGAGCTCGGCCGCCATCACGAGCCCGGCCGCCCCGAGGAGCTGGCGATCGATGACGGTGCGCAAGGCGCTTTGGCGGAAGCGCCACGTCGCCAGGAGGAACAGCGGCAGGACCACCGCGGGCGGGCCCGCGAGCGACGCGAGGTCGTGCCCGTAGACCCCGAGGCTCCCGCCGACGAGCGGCCCGATGGTCCACCACACCCCGAGCACCACGCTCGCGATGACGCGGGCGGTGCGCCCGAAGGTCGGGTCGAGCTCGCGGCGCACCCGGGCGAGCTCTTCGCGCTCCGCGTCGGCCACGGCGAGGCGCTCGGTGATCCGCGCGCGCAGGGCGGCCGGCGCCTCCAGGTCGGCCACGAGGCGCTGCGCGGCGCGCGGGTCATCCTCCACCAGGCGCTCGGCCCAGGCGATGCGCGCGGCCCTCGCCCCGCGACGCGCGCGCGGGTTCTCCGGCCACTGCTCGAGGGCCAGCTCGAACCCGAAGCGGCACTCCGCGAAGTGGGCCTGAGCCTCCGCGGTCGAGCTCGCGCCGCGCAGCGCCTCGAGGGTGGCTTCGGCCGCCTCGGTGAGGCGCAGCGAGCCGCGGTGGTGGAGGTAGCCCTCGATCGCGTCGCGGAGCGCGGCCGCGGAGGCGTAGCGATCCTCGGGCCGCCGGTTCATCGCGCGGAGCGCGATCTCGGCGAGCTCACGCGGCGCGCCGTCGGGGATCGCGAAGCGCGACTGGCTCACGCTCACGAGCACCTTCATGAGGGTGTCGCCCTGGTGCGGCGGGGCCCCGCTGAGGAGCTCGTAGAGGATCGCGCCGAGGAGGTACACGTCGGTGCGCGGCGACAGGCGCGGCGGCGCGCCCCCGAGCATCTCCGGCGCCATGTAGCTCGGCGTCCCCGCCATCCGTGAGGCCTCCTGCGCGTGGGGCAGCTCGCGCGGCGCGCCGCCCGCGTCGGAGATCCGCACCGCGAGGCCCCAGTCGAGCACGTAGACCTCGCCGAGCTCGCCGATCATGACGTTCTCCGGCTTCAGATCGCGGTGCAGGACCCCGCGGCGGTGCGCGAACTCGACCGCGTTGCAGACCGACAGGAGCACCCGCAGGTGCCACTCGAGCCCGTCCTCGACGTCGAAGCGCTCCTCGAGCAGGTCGGGGTCGCGCATGAGCGCGCCCCAGTGCGCGCCCTCGATGCGCTTGAGCACGATCATCGGCGCGCCGTCTCGGTCGGGCACGATCTCGTGGACCGGCACGATGTTCGGGTGCTCGAGGTAGCCGGTGGTGCGCGCCTCGCAGATCAGCTTGGCGACCGTCTCCTCGTCGCGCAGCTCCGGGCGGATCGCCTTCACCGCGACCGGGCGCCCGAGCGATCGCTGAACGCCCAGGTGCACCATGCCCATCCCACCCTCGCCGAGGGTCGCGCGGACCTCGACCGAGGCACGCCAGGCCTCCTCTGGCGCGGCCTCGACCCGGCGGTGCACCCCGCTCGCGAGCGGCCCCCCCGGGCGCTCGGGCCGGATGCTGACCCGCGGGTCGCGCGCGAGGGTGACGTCGAAGCCCCCCTGCCGCTCGAGCTCGGCGGCTACGCGCGCCTCGATCGCCTCCCCCGTTCCCCCCATCGCCGAGCGAGCATGGGATCCGAGCGCGGCGCCGAGAAGGCCCCGAACGGGGGAGCCGTCAGCGCCGCCGCCGTCGTCGCGGCCGTCGCTCACGCTTGGCGCGGTCCACCGCGCGCTCGACCTCGGCCTCGAGCCGCTCGCGTCGCTGGCAGCGATCGCAGCGCCCGCACGCGGGGGGATCGTCCTCGCCGAACCAGCGCCGGAGGAACGCCGAGCGGCAGCCCTCGGTCTCGGCGTAGGCGGGGACCGAGCGGAGGCGCCGCATGTCCTCCAGGCGCTTGACCTCGAAGCGCGCGCGCAGGTCGTCGGCCGCCTCGAGGAGCGCGTCGGGGTCGGCGGTGGCTTCCCAGCGCGAGCGGCGGCACCGCAGGACCCCGAGCTGCTCGAGCTGCGCGCAGATCGCGCGGGTCGCGGTGGTGGGCGCGCGCGCCGCGAGGGCGAGCTCCTTGGCGGTCGCGGTCTTCTCCTCCGCGCCGTAGGCGGCCGCCGCCTCCGCGACCCGCCGGAGCTGCGCGCCGGTCGGCCCGTCCCCGAGGAGGTGCTCCTGGATCGCCATGTCGTCCGGGTCGAAGAGCAGCACGCAGCGCGCGGCCTTGCCGTCGCGGCCGGCCCGCCCCGCCTCCTGCACGTACTGCTCGAGCGAGCCCGGCGCCTGGAAGTGCAGCACGTAGCGGATGTTCGGCTTGTCGATCCCCATCCCGAAGGCGCTCGTCGCGACCATCACGATCCGCTTGCTCGGGCGCATGAACCGGCGCTGCGCCGCCTCCCGGTCCGCCGCCTTCATCTTGCCGTGGTAGCGCGCGGCCGGGATGCGCGCGCGAGTCAACGCGGCGTGCACCTCGTCCACCGCGCGGGTGGTCGCGCAGTAGACGATTCCGGGCCGGGCCAGCCGCTTGAGGAGCCGGCCGGCGCGCTCGAACTTGAGGTTGCCGGGGACGCTCTCCACGCTCAGCGCGAGGTTCTCGCGGTGTGGCGGCGCGCGCACGAGCTGCGGCGCGTCGAGCGCGAGGCGCGCCTCGATGTCCTCGATCACGCGGGGCGTCGCGGTCGCGGTGAGGGCGAGCGCGGCGTCGATCCCGAGCGCGCGCCGCATCGCGCCGAGGCGCAGGTAGGCGGGCCGGAAGTCGTGGCCCCACTCGGAGATGCAGTGGGCCTCGTCCACGCAGAGCAGGCGCGGGCGCGCCGCCTCGAGCGCGGGCCACGCGGCCTCCGACTCGAGGGTCTCGGGGGTGGTGAGCGCGATGAGGGTCCCGCCGTCCGCGATCCGGGCGAGGGCTTCGCGACGCTCCGCCGCGCGCAGGGTGCTGTCGAGGCGGACCACCGGCGCGCCCACGCGGGCCAGCGCGCGCTCCTGGTCGCGCATCAGCGCGAGGAGTGGGGAGACGACGATCGTCGGGCGGTCGAAGGTGAGGGCGGCCGCCTGGTAGATGAGCGACTTGCCGAAGCCGGTGGGCAGCACGACGAGCGCGTCCTGGCCGGCGAGCACCGCCTCGAGCGCGTCGCGCTGCTCGGGCTTGAGGCGCCGCACCCCGAAGCGCTCGCGCGCGATCCGCGCCGCCTCGTCGAGCGGGCCGCGCGGGCCGCGTCGGCGCCGGCGGCGGCGCGTCAGAGGGAGTCCTCGGGGTGCACCATCTCGTTGTAGCGATCGAGATCGTAGGCGCCCCCCTGGGCGACGATGTCGGCGGCGATCCGGGAGATGTCCTCCAGCTCGTCGGGGTCGATCCGGTTGTCGCCGTTGAGCGCCCGTTGAACCGTCCCGCCGAACGCGGCCGCCGCGACGACGTTCACCCGGTCGGCGGCGTGGAGCGAGGCGAGGTTCTCGATCGCCTGGGCCCGCTCGGTCTCCTCGGGGTAGCGGATCAGCTCGCCGCGCACGTCGCGCAGCGCCGAGCGCATCTGCACGTCGGTCATGTACCCGCCGCACCCGACGAAGCCCGCGATGCCGAACGTCGGCACGAGGCAGCCGCCCACGAGGAGGGGCAGCAGCACGAGCCACGGGAAGCGGCGCCGCCGGGGCGCGCGCTCACGGACCTCCGACTCGAGCGGCGCCTCGACGCGGCGCGGCAGCGCGGGGACCGTCTCCGCGAAGCCGAGGGGCGCGGCCGCGGCCGAGGGGGGGGCGGCGATCGCGGCGTGGGGATCGCGGACCGCGGCCTCGAAGGCTTCGGCGAGCTCCTCCGCCGAGGCGAAGCGGTCTCCCGCGACCCGGGCCATGGCGCGGTGGACGACGGCCACGACCGCGGGCCCGAGGTCGGCCCGGAGGCTGTCGAGCGGGGTGGCGCGGCCGACCAGGATCGCGCCGACGGGGTCGTCGTGGGCGTGGCGCGCGAACGGGCTCTCCCCCGCGAGCGCCTCGTAGAGCACCACCCCGAGGGAGTAGAGGTCCGAGCGTCCATCCACCGTCGCGCCGCTGAGCTGCTCGGGCGCCATGTAGCGGACGGTGCCGATCGCGAGCCCGGTGCTCGTCATGCGTGAGAAGCCGCTCACCCGCGCCACGCCGAAGTCGACCAGCTTCACCGGCGCGGGCGCCCCCGTCCGCTCGGCCTCGAGGAGCGCGCGGGCGTCGGTCAGGTGGATGTTCGACGGCTTCACGTCGCGGTGGACGATCCCGCCCGCGTGGGCCGCGGTCAGGCCGGCGCAGACCCCCCGGACGATCGGCAGGAGCTGGCCCGGCTGGAGCGTGCCCTCGCGCTCCATCTTCGCGCCGAGGGTCTCGCCGTGGAGCAGCTCCATCGCGATGTAGAGCGAGCCGTCCTCGAGCTCGCCGACCTCGCGGATCTCGACCACGGCGGGGCTCCGGATCGACGCGAGCGCGGCCCCCTCGCGCCGGAACCGCTCCACCGCCCGCTCGTCGCGGCTCAGCTCGGGCCGCATCAGCTTGAGCGCGACCGCCGCGCCGGTCTGGAGATCCTCCGCCTCGTGGACCGTGCCCATGCCGCCGGCCCCGAGCTCGCGCACGAGCCGGAAGCGCCCGCCGACGACGCGCGGCGGGGGGGCCTCGGGGGCCGGTTGGGGGGCGTGGGTCACGAGCACCGCCTCCGAATACGCGCTGGCTGCCTCAGATGTACCCCGAGACGGTGGGTCTCCCAAGCGGCGGCCTCGGCGCGGGCTGCTATGCTCCGCGCCTCTTGCCCGAGGTCAGCCCCAGCCGCGTGCTCCGTCGAGCGCTGGAGCAGTCGCTCGAGAAGCACGTCGCCTCGACCGTGCTCTTCGAGGCGCTCGGCGCCAGCCCCGGGGTCCCCCAGACGGTGGACGACGTGCTGGAGATCGTCCGGGGCCCCCTCCGCGACGCGCTCGCGCGGCGCCTGGACCGCGAGGTGGCCGACGGTCTGCTCGGCCGGATCGAGGCGCAGCTCCTGCCGGAGGACCCGGCGACGGTGGAGCTCCCGCTCGACGAGCTGGTCGAGGAGACCCGGTCCGGCGCGGACGCGACCCTCCAGATCTCGGTCGAGGCGAGCGCCGTGCCGGTGGTCGTGCTGTCGGCCAGCGGCGCCTTCGCGGCCCGCCTCCAGCTCACGCTCGGCGAGCACAGGGTCCTCGCGCACGCGGTGCAGGACAAGGACGGCTTCGACGAGGCGGTCGACGCGACCGAGCCCGCGATCGTCCTGGTCGACGGGACGGACTTCCCCTCGGTCGACGCGCGGGACGTGATCCGCATGCTCCGCGTGCTGCCGTC
>JAUHXR010000031.1 GCA_030426845.1 Polyangia bacterium
GCCGGGATGACGACCTCGGCCTGGAGGCGCAGCTTCTCCAGCTCGGAGCGGATCTGCTGCAGCTCGAGCTCCGCGTTGGCGCGCGCGGTCTTGGCCGCCGCCTCCGCCTCGCGCTCGACCGACTGGGCCTTGCCCTCGAGCTCGGCTTGCACGCGGCGAAGCTCGTTTTGCTTCATCTGGATCTCGGTGTTGGCGCCGGCCTTGCTGATCTCGGCGCGCTGGGTCGCCGCGGCCTGGGCCTCGGCGATCTCCTGCATCGCCTGGTTCTCGGCGTTCTCCGCGTCGCGGAGCGCGTTCGCGATCGCCGGCCGCCCGATCGAGTCGAGGTAGCCGGTGTCGTCCGAGACGCTCTGGATCTTCAGCGTGTCGAGCTGAAGCCCCAGCTTGTCGAGGTCGTCCTCGGCCGTGTCGATCAGGTTCTGCGCGAACTTGAGGCGGTCCTCGTTGACCTCCTCGGGCGTGAGCTGCGCGAGGACCTCGCGGAGCGCGCCCTCCATCGTCTGCTGCGCGACGAGCTGGATCTCGCCGGTCGGCTTGCCGAGGAAGCGCTCGATGGCGTTGCCGATGAGGCGATCGTCGCTGTGGATCTTCACGTTCGCGATCGCGTGGATCATCAGCGGGATGTTCCCTCGCGAGTACGCGTTCTGGACCACGACGTCGACCGGGATGAGCGTCATGTCCATCCGATCGATGCGCTCGATGATCGGGTACTTGATCGACCGCCGCCCCTGGCGGACGACCTTGTAGCCCACGCGCTGCCCGTCGGGCGTCGTATAGCTTTTTCCGCTGAAGATCAGCGCCTCATTGGGTCTCGCGATGTAGAGCAGCCGCCGCATGATCGCGACGAACAGGAGGATGCCCACCGCCAGGAGGAGGGCTCCGAAGACCACGTACCAGACCGTGTCCAGCCCCGACGAGGAGGCCTGCGCGGTTAGGTCCGCGGCCTGATCGAGGCCCCCTCCGGGGCTCTGATAGGGCGCGTAGGGTTGTTGCATCGTCTCGTCTCTCCTTTGTCTCCGCGGCTGTCACCCCGCGGACCCCCCGGCGGCGCGAGCGCCGCCTTCGTCTGTCGATTCCGCCGCGCGCAGTCCTACGCTCGCGGCGCGAAAGTCCCCCGGGCTACCGGTCGGCCTTCTTGGCCGGATCCATCCGCGCGACCCGCGCGCGCGCCCCGTCCATCTCGACGATCAGGACCTCCTCCACGTCGTCGTAGGTCTCGTCTTCGAGCCCCGACGCGAGCAGGTCAACCGAGCTGCCGCGGATGTCGACGCGGACCTTGCCCATGCCGGCGCCCCGGATGGGCACGATCACGCGCGCGGTCTTGCCGATGTAGTCCTGGTCCGTCGTCACCCGCGAGTCCTTGTCGGAGCCGAGGCGGCGGATGAGGGTCACCGCCCCGAAGCCCGTCCCCGCGCCCATCGCGATCGCGAGGGCCAGCCCGATCCAGGGGCTCGAGACCAGGTCGAGCCCGTCGAGGGTCATGCCGGTCAGCCCGAAGAACGCGAGGAAGAACACCCAGAAGCGAAGCGAGAGGAAGGCGTAGAGGAAGCCGGCGGGGTCGCCGTGGCCGAAGTCCTTGTCGAGCCCGCCGTCGGCCTCCGCCTCGAGGTCCGCGTCCGCGTCGGCGTCCACGTCCACGTCGGCATCGGCGTCCGCGTCCACGTCACCGTCGACGTCGTCCTGACCTCCGAGGAGGATCGAGGCGCCGAGCAGGACGCCCCCTACGATGAGTGAAAACAGGTACAGATAGATCAGCAACGCGACGGTCCCCCGGCCGGTCAGCGGTCACCGCGACCCGCGTGTCCCGACGCCTCCGTGAGGAGGGCGGCCGGGTCGAAACGCGGTCCGTTCCCGCAACCGGGGAGGAGAATAGGTCATTCCGGAGATCCGCGCTCGGTCGGCGGGCGGCCCCGCGCGAAGAGAAATTGACACCTGGGCGCCTGGGGGGATAGCTGTGTCCCCCATGGGGGAGGCCACCCAGCTCCTGGAGACCGCCCGGCTCGCGGCGATCGTCCAGTCGCCCGACCGCGCGGATCTGATCGAGCGCGCGCTCGCGGCCGCCAAGGGTGGCATCCAGCTCCTCGCCCTGCCCATCTCGGTGCCGTTCGTGGCCGAGATCGCGGCCGAGGTCGCCGACGCGGCCGACGTGACCGTGGGGATCAGCGACGTGGTCAAGGCCGACCACCTCAACGTGGCGATGGCGGCGGGCGCCGAGTTCGTGTTCTCGCCGGTGTTCGACCCCGAGCTGTTCGAGACCGGGCGCTCGCGCGGGATCGACGTCATCTGCTCGATCAGCACCCCGAACGAGCTGCGCTCCGCGTCGGCGATGCACGACGGCGCGATCTGCGTGGTGCCGGCGGCGGGCCTGGGCGGGCCGAGCTACGTCGGCTGGCTGCATCAGGCGTTCCCCGGGGTGCGCCTCATCGCGATGGGCGGGATCGGCTCGGACAGCGCGCCGCTCTACCTCGAGCGCGGCGCGGCCGCGGTGGTGGTCGATCAGGGCCTCTTCCCGGCGACCCTCGACCCCGAGGCGAACGCCGTGATCAGCATGCGCGCGATGGCCCTCGTCGAGCTCTGCGCCGACGCGAGCGCCGGCGAGCGCCAGTCCATCGTCTGACCTCGCGCGCGGGCGCGTTACATTCGGGGGGTGCGACCGCGCTGGACCTCCCGACGACCGCCCGAGCTGGTCGTGCACGACGCGCCGCACCGCTGCCCGTACCTGCCGGATCGCGACGCGACCCTGCCGATGCGCCTGCCCGCCCGCGCGCTCGGCCCCGAGGAGCTCGACGCCCGGCTCGCCGAGGGCGACCGGCGCCACGGCCCGTTCCTCTACCGTCCGAGCTGTGCGCCGTGCGTGGCCTGCGAGGCGATCCGCCTGCCGGTCCAGGAGCTTACCTCGCGCCGGGCCCACCGGCGGATCCTCGCGCGCGGCGACGCGGTCTTTCGCGTCGAGCTCGGGCCGCCCCTCGTCGACGCCGCGCGGCTCGAGCTCTACGAGAAGCACAAGCGTGAGCGCGACCTGGTGGCCGACTCGGGAGCTCGGCTCGACGCGCGCGGCTACCGCGGCTTCCTCGTCGACAGCTGCGCCGAGACCTACGAGCTGCGCTTCTATGACGGCAAGACGCTCGCCGCGGTCGCGGTGCTCGATCGGGGCGCGCGCGCGATGAGCGCGGTCTACTGCCTCTGGGACCCGGCCTACGCGCGGCTGAGCCTCGGCACCTACTCGATCCTCAAGCACGTCGAGCTCTGCCGGCGTTGGGATCTGACGCACCTGTACCTGGGCCTCTACATCGAGGACAACCCGCACATGAGCTACAAGGCGCGCTTCCGGCCGCACGAGCGGCGGATCGCCGGCGCCTGGATCCGCTTCGACTGAGCGACCCGCGGCTCAGCGTGCGAGGAGGAGGAGGCCCTTGTCGGCCGCCGCGTCGAGCGCGGGCTCGGGGCCGACGGCGAGCCGCGGGCGATCGGTCACGAGCCGAGCCACCCGGTGCACCGAGCCGCGCTCGCGCAGGCACCGGTTGAGGAGCTCGACCACCGCGTCGACCGAGGGGCCGCCCGGATCCACGCTCGTCGCGAAGGACGCCGACCGGTCGTGCGCCCAGAGGATCACCGGCTCGGGCTCCCCCGGCGCGACCGGCTCGAGCAGCTCGGCCGCCTCGCGCGGGTAGCGCTCCACCGCCTCCGGCGGGACCTCCTCGAACTGGACCCCGGTGAGCTCGCCGGCGGCGGCGGCGGAGCAGCGGTAGAGGAGGTCCTCGACCAGCTCTTCACGGTCGGCGCTCACCACCAGGCCAGCGCGGGCGAGGACCGCCTCCGCCCAGGCACCGCGCGGGGCCGAGCGTGATGCGCGAGCTCGAGGAGCGCGTCCCGGATGGACACCGCCGCCGCCTCGTCGGTCACCGGCTCGCGGGCCCGCGCCTCGAGCGCCTCGAGGTCGGGCCGGAGGCCGGGCGCGGGCGTCATCGGCCGAGGCCCCGCCTCGCCCAGCGCGTAGCTGAGCACGGAGCGCACCCGCTCCTCCGGCTCGCGGTCGCGCCACCCCTGGATCCAGCGCGCGACGCTGGGCTGCTCGGCGCACTCGCGGAGCAGCGCGCCGAAGGTGAGCTGCAGATCGAAGGGCCGCTCCTGCTTGGCCGCCTCACGGAGGCTCTCCGCGAGCCCGTCGCGCATCCGGCGGTCGCCGCTCTGGACCCGCGCGATCACGTAGCCGCGCGGCGGGAAGCGGAACGGCTCGCTGAAGAACGGCTCGGTGGCCGCCGGCAGGGGCTGGCTGAAGCGCTGGGTCAGGGCGCTCGAGGGTCGGGCGACGATGTGCACGAGGGGGGGAGCCACGGCCGCCTGGGTGTGGACGACCCGGACCGATCGGGCCAGGAACATCGGCCTTAGGCGGGGCTTAGGACGACCTTACGGGCCACCCGTGTGGGCGCGAGAGCCTCACGATCTCGAGGGCTTGGGCGAGGGGGACGGTGGTACGGTCCGGCCATGAAGGCGCTTTTGGTCAAGGAGCTCGGGGGCCCCAACACCCTGGTCTACGAGGACGTCCCGGACCCGGAGGTCGGGCCGGGTCAGGTGCTCGTCGACGTGCGGGCGGCCGGGGTGAACTTCCCCGATCTGCTGATCATCGAGGGGAAGTACCAGTTCCAGCCGCCGCTGCCCTTCTCGCCCGGGGGCGAGGTCGCGGGGGTGGTCGCGGCGATCGGCGACGGGGTCGAGCGGTTCGCGGTGGGCGACCGGGTGGTCGCGATGGGCATCTGGGGCGGCTACGCCGAGAAGATGCTCGCGGCCCAGGAGCGCGTCCTGCCGCTCCCGGACGAGGTGTCCTTCGAGGTCGGCGGCTCCACGATCACGACCTACGGCACGATGCTCTACGCGCTGCGCGACCGGGGCCAGCTGAAGGCCGGCGAGACGGTCCTCGTGCTCGGCGCGGCCGGCGGGGTGGGGACCGCGTCGATCGAGCTCGCCAAGGCGATGGGGGCCAAGGTCATCGCGGCGGTGGGCAGCGACGACAAGGTCGAGGTCTGCCGGCGGCTCGGCGCCGACGAGGTCATCAACTACGCGCGCGAGGACCTCAAGCAGCGCGCCAAGGCGCTGAGCGGCGGCGGGGTGGACGTGGTGGTCGACCCGGTCGGCGGCGCGCACTCCGAGGCCGCGCTCCGCGCCATGGCCTGGGGCGGACGCTTCCTCGTGATCGGCTTCGCGGCCGGCGAGATCCCGCGGATCCCCCTCAACCTCACGCTCCTGAAGAGCTGCGCGATCGTCGGCGTGTTCTGGGGCGCGTGGCTCGCGCGTGATCCGGCGGCCGGGGCGGCCCAGCTCGTCGAGATCGGCCAGCGGATCGCGGCCGGCGAGCTCACCCCGCTCGTCTCCCGGACCTACCCGCTCGCCGAGGGCGCCCGCGCGCTCGAGGACGTCGCCGCGCGGCGCGCGACCGGCAAGATCGTGCTGCTCCCCCGAGGGTAGACCGGTCCGGCCTCAGTCGAGGCGGAAGGTCCGCTCTCCGTCCTCGGAGCGGAGCACGCCCGACGCGTCGAGGATCGCCCGCGGCCCGAGGAGCTCGCGCGCGCGCCGGAAGCGACGGACCTCGCGGAGCAGACCGAGAGCGGCGAAGGGCACCATGAGCGCGAGGGCCGCGCCGAGGAACCACGCGCCGGTGGTGAGGAGCGCGCCGGGCGCAGGTGCGTGTCCCTCGAGGAGCGCCGCGCCATGGACGCAAAGGACGCCGGTAGGGGTGAGCACCGCGGCCGCGAGCCCGACCGCCAGGGCGAAGAGGCCCCGGGCGCGCCGCGCCTCCTCGCGGGGGGTCGGCAGGCTCACGACGCGGGTGCGCAGCCCGGGGTCGGGGCGGCGGTAGCCGTCCCCGAGGGACTCCTCGGGCATACGCCGGGCCATCCGGGCGAGCGCGTCGAGCGTGAGCATCGACCACAATCGTCGCCGACTTCGCGCCCCACGTCGAACCGACCGCGCGGGCGCCTCGTAGGTCCAGTGGCTCCGGGGGGACCCCGCGGAGCGGATGGAGGATCCCAATGAGAGAGAGACTGAGTACCTTGGCCCTCGTCGCCGCGGGCGGCGCAGCCGTCGCCGCGCTGGCGATGCTCGCGCCGGACGGCGCGTCCGGGGCCGATCACACCGACTCGCCGAACGCCTCGGCGGAGCCGTCGGCCGACATCGGCGACTTCTACGCCTGGATGAGCGGCGACGGCAGCGACGTCAACATGATCATCACCGTCAACCCGTTCGCGGGCGCGGCGACGCAGTTCCCGACGTCGACCCAGTACGTGTTCCACACCAACAGCCGGCCCGCGTTCGGCATGGCGGTCGCGGAGACCAACGACGTCGTCTGCCAGTTCTACGACGTCAACGCGATCGAGTGCTGGGTGCTCGACAACGACGGCAACGTCGCGGCCTACGTCGAGGGCGACCCGAGCAACCCGAGCGGCCTCACCAACGCGGCGGGCAACCTCCGCGTCTACGCGGGCGTCCGCAACGACCCGTTCTTCTTCGAGCTCGGCGGCTTCGCGGCCACCGGCACGCTCGTGCGGGGCGCGGCCGGCTCACTGACCTTCGACATGGGCAACTGCCCGCAGCTCGACATGGCCACCTCGAACGCGGTCGTGAGCACGCTGACGACCAACGACGGCGACGGCACCTCGGCGCCCGAGGACGACCTCGCGGGGACCAACGTCCTCGCGCTCGTGGTCCAGATCGACGAGAGCCTCGTCAACACCGGCGGCGACATCGTAGGCGCGTGGGCGGCGACCCACGCGGCCCCGTGAGGAGAAGCGACATGCGTAGGAACCTCACCACCCTCTTCGCGCTCCTCGCGCTGTCCAGCGTCGCGCTCACCGGCTGCGACGACGGCGACGGCGGCACCGACTCGGGCCCCGGCAACGACGCCGGCCCCGTCACCAACGACGACGCGGGACCTGGCCCCACCGACGCCGGCCCTGGCCCCACCGACGCCGGCCCCGGCGGCCCGATGGCCCGCGGCATGGCCAACCCGCCCACGCTCGGCAACCAGATCGACCGCGCCGGTCGCCCCGCGGTGAGCAGCGCGCTCATCGGGACCTTCACGATCGTCGACGACGCGATGCGTGACGCGGCCAAGAACGCCTACAACGAGGACTCCGATCCGAGCATGTGGGCCGCGAACTACACCGACGACATCGCCAACAACCTCGGCGTGCTCGACGGCGTGGATCGCAACTGCGGCAACCAGCTCGCGGCCGGCGCGACCGACGCGCCCGAGCGCTACGACGCGCTCGCCGGCGTCCTCGCGGCCGACTACCTCCTCATCGACACGACCGACACGGCGTGCCCCGAGTACCTCGGGGTCGAGGCCGAGGCGCTCGGCGTGGTGCCCGACGGCGGCTGCGGCGGCCGGCGGCCCACCGCCGACATCATCGAGCGGAGCTACTCGGTCCTCGTGGCCGGCGCGCTCAGCGGCATCGACGACGGCATCACGAGCGACGACGCCACCCACAGCGACGACACGTTCCCGTTCCTCGCCGCGCCGCTCTGAGCGGCACGACGGTCTCCCCTGCGCGGCGCCGCGGGCCCTCGGGCCTCGGCGCCGCGCGCCTGTTCCGTCAGGGCGCCTCGCCGGACTCGCTCGGCAGCCGCACCGCGCCGCCGCGGCGCGGGCCCGCGATGAAGATCGCGGCGGCGGTGAGCATGAAGCCGACGACGAGCGCGAGGATCGCGGCGAGCACGATGAGCAGCCAGCGCGGGGCGCCGCGGCGCGGCTGGCGGGTGGGGACGTCGGGGAGCGCCTTGTCGCTCGGCGGCGTCCACACCGCGGTGAGCTGACCCGGGTCCGTCGACGAGAGGGCGTCGGGCTGCTCGCGCAGGAGCAGGCGCAGCGAGTCGAGCCGGTGCACCACCGCCTTGGTGCTGCGCGGGCGGTCCTTGGGCCGCTTGGCGAGCAGGTCGCGGACGAACGTCTCGAGCGCCCCGGGGATCCGCAGCGACGGGTCGATCTCGCGCAGGCGCCGCGGCTCCTCGTGGAGGTGGCGGTACATCGTCCCGACCGCGTCCTTCTCGTAGAAGGGCGGCTCGCCAACGAGCATCTCGTAGAGGATGACGCCGAGCGCGTAGAGGTCGGACTGGGGGTAGAGGCCCGCCTTCGTGATGACCTCGGGGGCCATGTAGACCGGCGTGCCGACCACGCGGTGGGCCTCGGTGAGCGATGGCTCGTTGGCCTTCGGCTGGTCGCTCACGAGCGCCTTGGCGATGCCGAAGTCGACGACCTTGAGGGTGCCGTCGCTGCACAGGAAGATGTTGTCCGGCTTGAGGTCGCGGTGGATGACCTGGGCCTTGTGCGCCGCCTCGAGCGCGCAGGCCACCTCGTGGGCCACGTGCACCGCCTCGAGCGGCGTGAGCGCGGGCGGCCGGCGCAGGCGCTCGGTGAGGCTCTCACCCTCGAGCCGCTCCATCACCATGTAGGCGCGCCCGTCCGCGCTCATCCCCGAGTCGTAGATCGCCACGACGTGCGGGCTCTGGATGCTCGAGGTGTGGCGCACCTCGCGCAGGAAGCGCTCCTGGACGGTCGGGTTTCGCACGTGCTCGGGGCGCACGATCTTGATCGCGACCTCGAGCTCGTCGGGGAGCCGCTCGGCGAGATAGACCGAGCCCATCCCGCCCTGCCCGATCGGCTCGACGATCTGGTAGCGGTCTCCGAGCACGCTGCCGATCAGCGGGTCGTCCGCCCAGACGTGCAGCGCGCCGCCGTCCCGCGGGCACACCCGCAGGTTCGGGTCGCGGTACGAGGCGCGGCACACCGTGCAGATCCGGATCACCTCCGCTGCGCCCGCGAGCATCGACCCTCGATGATACGGGAGGAGCTGGCCGGGTGACAGAACGCGCTGGTCGGATCGGGCTCTTGGGCCGCGATCAGACCGCGCCCTCGGTGGCGCGGCGCCGGTACGCCTCGGCCACCGCGACGATGACGTCGAGGGACGCCCCGAAGAAGCGGGCCTCGGTCCGCGCGAGGCGGGTCGAGTCCACCCCGAAGACCTCGAGCGCCGGGGCGCCGTGGTCGGTGAAGCCTTCGGTGAAGCGGCTCACCCGGCTCCAGTCGACCGCGCGCACGCTCTGACCGTCGAGGCCGCCGACGAAGGCGTCGGGCGTCAGCACGAGCACGCGACCGGTGGTCTTCTTGCGCAGGAGCTCCACCCCGCCGACGACCCCGCCGCCGCCGAGCGCGCCGACGCCCCCCGCGACCAGCAGCCCCACCGGGCCGAACGCGAGCCCGTACAGACCGAGCGCCGCGGCGCCGACCGCGGCCCCGATCAGGGAGCTGCGCATGACGCTCGGCGTCGCGGCCGGGATCTCGACCGCGCCGGGCAGCTCGCGCCGGGCGAGGACCTGGGTCAGCACCTCGTCGGGGGGCAACGGGTCGCGCCGCCGACGCCGGTCGCGGTAGCCGCGGTGCTCGATCGCGTCGAGCCGGGTGCGGACGACCTTCTGGATCTCGTCGACGTCGGCGCCCGCGAGCTCGAACCACGGCGGACGCGGCGGCCGGCGGGGGGCGGCGAGGAGCAGGCGCCCCGGGTCGGTCAGGGCGATCGGCACGAGGATCTCCTCCCACCGCACCGCGCTCGCCTTGCGCCCGCGCCGCAGCACGACCCCCTCGGCGAAGACCCGGACCTTGAACGGGCGGCCGTCCATCGCGGCGGCGTCGCGCTGCGCCCAGTCGGGCAGCGCCGCCGGTTCGACCTCGTCGTGCGCGAGCCACTCCACGGGGCTCACAGGGTCCGGCCACTCGCCCCTGTGCGCAAGCGGCGCGCGCGCGGCCTCGCATTTTCTGCGACACGCCCCCGGCCGACCGTGCACCGGGTGCGCGCAGATCACGGATCGAGCCCGCTACTCCGCTGGCCCGACGTCTGCAAAGTGGGGTCGCAGCCCGAGGTCGGACCGGCCGCGACACGGTCGGGGGCGCGCCCGCTCGCGCCGCGGCGCTTCGGGAGCATCATGACGGGGGACTGCGGATGAGCGAGAAGATCGTAGTAGGCGTCGACTTCGGCGAAGAGGGCGACCTGGCCCTGCACGAGGCCCTGCGCCTCGCCAAGCGCCTCGACGGCGCGGAGCTCCACCCGGTGCACGTGCTGCCCAAGCCGGACGCGGTGGGCCGCAAGGACCAGCTCGACGTGCTCTCCCACATGCTGAGCGCGGCGGCTCAGGAGCTGCGCGACCGCACCCTCAACGTGGCCGAGGGGATGGGCGACGACGTCTGGGAGCAGCACGTCACGGTCCACGTGCGCTTCGGCAAGGCGGCCGAGGTGCTCCAGCAGGTCGCGGTCGACGTCGACGCGGACCTGATCGTGGTCGGGACGCACGCGCGGCGCGGGATGCAGCGCCTCATCCTCGGCTCGGTCGCGGAGGAGGTCCTGCGGCTCGGGCGCTTCCCGGTGCTCGTCGCGCGCCCGAAGAACACCGAGGGCCTCACCGCGAGCGAGACGATCGAGCCGCCGCGCGAGGGCGAGGACCTGCACGAGCAGCGCACGTTCTCGCGCAGCGAGCGCCTGCGCTTCGGTCAGCGCGACGGGCACATCGCCGGCATGATCTGAAGGCGGGCGAGAGCCCGGCGCCGTGGCCGGGCCGCGGTCCGGCGCGCCTCGGGGAGCGCGGGCCCGTCCGCCGCTTCCGTGGTAACCCGCCCCGTCATGGAGCCCCATCGAGGCAACGGCGTCAGCCCGTCGAGCACCGACCCCGCGACGCCCCTCCACCCCGTCCGCGACGGGGCGATCCACCGCGTCTGCCCGCTGGACCTGAGCGCGCTGCCGCCCGTCGCGGTGTCGACCGCGGACGAGGTGCGCGAGGCGGTCCAGATCGCGCGACGCGCGCAGCGCGTCTGGGCCAACCGGACGCTCGACGATCGAGTCGGCGCGATGCGGCGCGCGGCCCGGCGGATGCTCGAGCAGCGCGCGGAGATCCTCACGCTCGTCAAGCGCGAGGCCGGCAAGCTCGACGTCGACGCGATGTTCACCGAGGCGCTCGGCCCGCTCGACGCGGTCAACGGCTGGGCGTCGGTGGTGCGCGGCGCGGTCCGCCAGAAGGTCTCGCTCAACCCGATCAACTTCCCGCGCAAGCGCGCGCGGATCGACCTCGTCCCCCGCGGCGTCATCGGGGTGATCGCGCCCTGGAACTTCCCCGTCGCGGGGCTCTACCGCTCGCTCGTGCCCGCGCTGCTCACCGGCAACGCGGTGGTCCTCAAGCCGAGCGAGTACACGCCCAAGAGCAGCCAGTGGTTCGCCGACATGCTCGCGGCCGAGCTCCCCGAGGGCCTCGTCCAGGTGGTACACGGCGGCGGCGAGACGGGCCGCGCGCTCCTCGACGCCTCGATCGACGCCTGCGTGTTCACCGGCTCGTGCCGCACCGGGGCCAAGGTGCGCGTGCGCTGCGCCGAGCTCGGCATCCCCTCGAGCGTCGAGATGGGCGGCAACGACGCCGCGATCGTGCTCGCGGACTGCGACCTCGACCGCACCGTCGCGGGCATCACCCAGTGGGCGCTCCAGAACGCGGGCCAGGCGTGCGGCGCGATCGAGGTCGTCTACGTCGACGAGCGCATCGCCGACCGCTTCGTCCGGCGCCTCGGCGACGCGTGGTCGCGCCTGCGGACCGGGCACGGCGACTTCGCCGAGGTGGACGTCTCGCCGCTGAGCAACCGCGCCCAGCTCGAGCTCGTCGCCGCGCACGTCGAGGACGCCAAGGCCAAGGGCGCGACCGTCGTCACCGGCGGCGCGCGCGTCGAGCCGGGCCTGTTCTACGCGCCGACCGTGCTCGACCACTGCACTGACGCAATGGACGTGGTCAAGGAGGAGACCTTCGGCCCGGTCGTCGCGGTGGTCCGCGTGAACGGCGCGGCCGAGGCGATCCAGCGCGTCAACGACGGCCGCTACGGCCTCGGCGCCTCCCTCTGGACGGCGGACGTCGCGCGCGCCGAGCGGCTCGCCGAGCGCCTCGAGGTCGGGGTGGTCGACGTCAACAACCACGCGATGACCGGCGCGATCGCGCAGCTCCCCTGGACGGGCACGCGCGACACCGGCTTCGGCGTGGCCAACAGCGCGTGGTCGCTGCTGACCTTCTGCCGGCCGCGCAGCCTGCTCGTCGATCAGAACCCGGGGCCCGACCCGTACTGGCTGCCCTTCGACCCGGCGACCTTCGAGCTCGGTGACATCCTCGCCGACGCCCAGATCATGCGGATCGGGCGCGCCTGGCGCCTCCCGATCCTCCTCGCGCAGCGGGCCTCGCGCATCAAGCGCTTCTTCGGCGGCTGAGCCCTCCGCGCCGGGGCGGGCGCGGCCACGACGCAGCGGCGCCCTTCGGGCTCAGCGCGGCTCGAGCGCGGCGTCGAACGCGTTGGCGAGCTCGCCGCGCGCGGCGGCGCGGCCGAGCGCCAGGACCTCGCGCAGCTCGTCCTCGTCGTAGTCCGCCCGCACCGCCTCGAGGCGCGCGAGCCCCGCCGCCGCCGCCTCGGGCTGGTCGCGCAGCGCAGCCACCGAGGCGCGGAGCGCGGCCGTCATGCAGCGCTCGACCCGGCTCCCCGCCTCGGCCCCGGCCGACGACGCCTCGGCGACGTGGGCCGCGGCGCGCAGCGCGTCGCCCTCCCGGAGCGACCAGCACGCGAGCTGGATCTCGGCGATCGAGAGGTGCTGGCGGAGCCCGAGCGCGCGCGCCTGCGCGCCGACCGCCCGCATCTGCTCGGCCGCCTCGCTCCGGCGACCCACGAGGTAGAGCGCGTCCGCGTAGACCTGCCGGATCGCGAGCTCGCCGCGCCGCGCCCCCACCTCCATCGCCGCCTCCAGCGCGCGCTCGAACAGGGCGAGGCTCTCGGTCGGCGCCATGTTGGCGAGGTGCATGAGCGCCTTGGCCTCGACCGCGCCGTCTCCGCGCGCGCGCGCGATCTCCGCCGCACGTCGAAACCGAGCTTGCGCCTCGTCGTTCGCCCGACGCCGGCGCGCCCCGAGCGCGAGCAGCCCCGAGGCGTGCATCTCGACCTCGTCGTCGCCCGCCTCGAGCGCGGTCTCGGCCGCCGCGCGCGCCGCCTCCTCGTCGCCGAGCGCCGCCGCGACCTGCGCGTCCCGGAGCCGGACCCACGGCGCGCTCGAGACCGCGCGCGCCTCCGCGATCTGCGCGCGGGCCCGGTCGGCGTCGCCCTCGGAGGCGGCGAGGAACGCGAGCTCCGCGAGGGCCCGGCCGCGGTGCGCCGGCGCGTGCTGCTCCTCGGCCCACCGCAAGAGCGTGGTCGCGCGCGCGAGGCGCGCCCGACCATCCGCCCGGTTGACGCTGGCCACGATCGCCTCGGTCATCGCGTCGCAGGCCGCCTCGCGCTCGCCGCCGGCCCACAGGTGATGGGCGCGCTCGGCCTGCGCGTCCTCCCGCCCCGCGAGCGGCGCGAGCGCGCGGGCCGCCGCGAGGTGCAGGCGCGGGCGGTCGGCCGGCTCGACGCTCGCCGCGAGGTGCGCCCGGAGCTGCCCGTGGGCCCAGTGGTAGGCGCCGCGCCGAAGGTGCAGGAGGCCGGCGCGGGTCGCGCGGCGGACCTCGGCCTGGAGCTCCGGGCCGAGCTCCATCGCGAGCCGGGCGACCGTCTCGACCGACGGGCGCGGGCGGGTCAGCGCGACCGCCCCCAGCCGCCGCCGATCGATCCCGAGACGGACGAGGCGGCGGTCCCACAGCGCGGGGAGGTCGCGCGGGAGCGCGTCCGGGTCGCGATCCGACCGCAGCGAGTAGACCCCGCCCGCCCGCTCCAGCGCGTCGTCCTCGACCAGCTCGGCCAGGAGCTGCGAGGCGAACAGCGGGTTGCCGTCCGCGCGCTGCGCGACCAGCGCGGCGAGGTGATCGTCGACCTCGAGCAGCCCCCGGACGAGCCCGCGCAGGTCCGACGCCCCGAGCGGCGCGAGCTCGATCACCGCGTCGGGGTCGCCGACCCGCTCGTCGTCATCGGCCCCGGTCACCACGACCGCGACGGGCCCGCCGCGCGCGCGGAGCGCGAGGAGCAGCGCCTCGGCCGCCTCGCGACCCCAGCTCGCGTCGTCGAGCCAGATCACCGCGGCTCGGTGCTGAGCGAGCCGGTGGATCGCCTCGGCGCAGACCCGCGCCGGGAGATCCGCGTCGAGCGCCGCCTGCTTGGGGTCGAGGAGCATCCGCGCGTCGCTGACGAAGCGGGGGTCACGGCCGCCGAACCGGTCGGCCCACGCGCGGAGCGCGAGGGTGAGGTCGGACCCGACCACCCCGCCGACCCCGAGGGCGTGCGCGAGCAGCGCGCGGAGGCCCTCGTTGCCCGCGCCGCCCTCGCTCCACGCGGTCTGGGCGGTGTGCGCGAGGCCCGCCTCGTGCGCGCGCTCGAGGAGGTCCCGCGCGAGCCGGCTCGTACCCGTGCCGGCCGGCCCCGCCAGAGCGATCACCCGAACCTCACCGGCCGCGCGGGCCGCGGTCAGCTCGGACCAGGCCCGCCGGCGCTCGGCGTCGCGGCCGACCGCGGGGAGATCGCGCAGCCCGAAGAGCGCGTAGGCGCCGGGGGTCGGCGGGGCCTGGTCGCGCGGCGGCGACGACGGCGCGGGCGCGGGGCCCGGCACGGTCGGTGCGCTCGCGCTCGGGGTCGACGGGGTGCTCGCCGTGGGTCGGGACGGCGCCGCCGCGGTGGGCTCGTCCTCGCTCACCTGGGTAGGCGCGCCCGACGGGGCGGCGCGCGGCGGGGGCGGTTGATGGTCGGGCGCAGGGGGGATCTGACGGAGCGCGTGGAGCACGTCGGCGGCGTGGCTCGGGCGGTCACCCTCCCGCGGCGCGAGCAGCGCCTCGAGCAGGTCCGCCAGCTCCTCGGGCAGCCCGAGGGGCGCCGCGTCGAGCCGCGGCGGGCGACGGAAGGGCCGGTCCGTCAGCGCCTGGTCGGCGAACGCGGAGCGCCCCGCGAGCACGCGGTAGAGCGTCGCCCCGAGGGCGTAGAGGTCGGTCCACGGCCCCATCGACGGACCCGCGTCGAGGATCTGCTCCGGGGCCATGTAGGCGTGCGTACCGAGGACCACGTCGCGGGCCCGCGCGCCGGCGTCGGGGTTGCGCCAGGCGCGCGCGATCCCGAAGTCGAGCAGCGTCGCGCGCGGCGCCTGGGGGTCGCGCTCGACGAGGACGTTGTCCGGCTTGATGTCGAGGTGCAGCACGCCGCGGGCGTGCGCGTAGGCGAGCGCCTCCAGCAACCTGCAACACACCTCGCGAAGCTCCTCGAAGGGGAGCCAGCGCAGCTTCGAGAGCGCGGCCCCGCGCCGGAGCTCGAGCACGAGGGCGAGGCCGTCGTCCTGCTCGAGGAGATCGTAGACCCGCGGGATCGCCGGGTGCTCGAGCCGCGCGGTCGCGAGCGCCTCGTCGTGGAACAGCCGCGCGGTCGTCTCGTCGAGCACCTCCGCGCGCACGAGCTTGAGGGCGACGTCCTGCCCGCGCTCGAGGTCGTGGCAGCGCCAGACCTCGCCCATGCCGCCGCGCCCGAGGAGCTCCGCCGCCTCGTACCGCTCGCAGAGCACCGCGCCGGCTGCGATCTGCACGCCTTCAGGCTACGTCATCTCGGGAGCCGGCTGAACGGCTCCGTCACGAGCCGCTCACCCCGCGTCGGCGTCCTCGTCGCCCAGCTCGCCGACCGCCCCGAGCCAGAGCTCGCGCCGCACGTCGTCCTCGTGATCGCTGCGGCGCGCCTTCTTCTCGAGGCGCTCGCGCTCGTGGAGGATCAGCGCGTTGAGGTAGGTCCGCACGTCGGTCACGTGGTTGAGGAAGCTGTTGAGCAGGTCGGCCGACGCGATGCGACCCGCGCCATAGCCCTCGAGGGCGCGGTTCTTCAGCTCGCTCAGCTCGCGCTGGATCTTGAGCAGCCGCGGCAGATCGAGGTCGGCCGCGAGCTCGAGGTGGAGCACCTCTCGCTCGAGCTTCGTCACCTGGTGCAGGTACTGCTCGAAGCCGCGCTGCTGCCGCGTCCGCAGCCAGCGCCACCCGAGGAAGAGCGCGACGACGATCGAGACGAGGAAGCTGCGCAGGCTCTCGACGTTGTCGATCACCTCGGGGGTGATCCACGGCTCGTTCCGCCGGATCCACTCCACCGCCCCCTTGTGCAGCTCGAGCTCCGGCTGCCCGAGCGAGTCGTGCGGGGCGGGGACGAGGTCGGCCGCGCGCTCGAACTGGTCCGAGGCGAGGACGTCGAGCAGCGCCTTGACCGAGTCGTTCGACACCCGGCGGTTCGCCACCACGATCATCCGCGTCGCGATCGTCGGCACCGGGCTCGGGGGGTGGGGCGGCGAGCCGCCGTACGCGTAGGCCGGGATCGTCGCGTCGAGGATGCCGATGTCCCGCAGCCGCATCGCGCCCGCGTAGGGGAGCGGTACGAGGTGATAGCCGCGGCGACGCACGAGGTGCTCGGCGACCCGCGAGGGCATCGTGCTCACGTGGAAGATCGCGTCGGGGAGCTGGTCGGCCGGCTTGCTCACCAGCTCGTCGTAGGTGAGCGTCCGCTCCTCGAAGTCGCGGCCCGGCTCGAGGTGCACGAGCGAGAGCAGCTCGAGGCTGAGCGCGCGCGTCCCCGATCCCTCGGTGCTCAGGTCCACCGTGCAGCCGCGCAGATCGAGCAGGTCGTCGAGCTCCGGGTCGCGCACGAGCAGGTGGAGCGGCTCGAGCTCCAGCGGCGCGACCTCGCGCACGTCATCGCCGGCGGGCAGCCCGCCCTGAACGAGGGCGACGTCCAGGCTGCCGTCCTGCACCCGCGCGAGCGCCTCGGCCGAGCCGCTCGTCGGCTCGATGACGAGGTGCACGTCGCGCCTCGCGGCGAGGCGCTGGAGGACCTCGGCGATGCGGTGCCGGCGCCCGAGCTCGTCGCCCGCGCTGACCCGCAGCTCGACCGGCGGCGAGTAGAGCGCGACCCCGAGCAGGACCGCCGCGAGCGCGAGGGTGAGCAGCAGCGCGCCGAGCACGAGGCCCGGGCTCCGCGACGCGTCCTGCGCCCACGTGAGCCATCGCCGGAGGGCCTTCATCCCCCGGGGTTCTACCCGACCCGGGACGATTCGAGAACGGCTCAGCGCGCGAGCTTGTCGGCGATCAGGCCGGCCGCGCGGGTCGCCATCGCCATGATCGTGACCTGCGGGTTGACCCCGAGCGGGCCCGGGACGGTCGAGCCGTCGACGAGGAAGAGGCCCGGCACGTCGTGGGTCTCGTGATCCAGCCCGACCACGCTGGTGCGCGGGTCCTTGCCCATCTTGCACGAGCCGAGCGGGTGGTAGCTGGTGAGCATCAGGTCGCTCGCCTTGAGGTCGTAGCGCTTGAAGCGCTCCCACTCGGCCCGGCTCTCGACGCGGGAGAACGAGACGCAGACCGGGTGAAGCCGCTTGGCGCCGGCCGCCCAGAGCATCTCGCCCGCCCGCACGAACCCGTCGTGCATCCGGCGCACGTCGTTCGAGGTCAGGCTGTAGCGCACGACCGGGAGGCCGCCCGGGCCGACGTGGACGACCCCGCCCGCGCGGTCGTCGCTGATCATCACGCCGAACGACGCCATGCGGTCGAACTCGCCGGTGAGCTCCATCAGCCGGTCGCCGGTCTGCGGGAAGAGGAGCGGGGCGAAGTTCTTGTCGGGCTGGGCGGCGTTGATGAGGATGCCGTCCTTGATGTGCTCCTCGACGTAGTAGCCCTGCGGGATGTGCTTGTGGGCCTCGACCAGCTCGTCGAAGAGCCCGCTGAAGCCGGTGCTCGGGTGGACCGTCAGGTTGCGCCCGACCTGTCCACTCGAGTTGCAGATGCCCTGCTGCATGAGGAACACGGGGGTCGGCAGCGCGCCGCCCGAGAAGACGACCGCGTCGCTCCGCACCTTGAGCCGCCGCCCGTTCGCGTCGACGCCCTCGACCCCGCGCGCGCGGCCGTCCTCGACGATCACCCGCGTCGCGCGGAAGCCGGTGAAGAGCATCGCGCCGTTCTCGAGCGCGGGCGGGACGTAGCTGAGGTTGGTGCTCTTGCGCGCGTCGGTGCGGCAGCCGAAGTCGCAGAAGCCCTCGCCGCGGCAGCCGGGCGCGTTGCGGAGCATCTGGCGGTGCTCCCAGCCGAGCGCGTCGCAGCCGCGGGCGATGATGCCGGCGATCGGGCCCGCCGCGTCGAGGTCGGCCGGCTCGACGGTGAGGGTCGCCTCCACCCGCTCGAAGTGCGGGCGCATCGTGTCGGGCTCGAAGGCGTCGGTGCCGATGTCCTCGTTCCAGCGGTCGAGGACCCACGGCGGCGTGCGGAAGCAGCTCCCCGTGTTGATCGCGGTCGAGCCACCGACGAGCCGGCCCATGAAGATGGGCATCGGCGCGTTCCCGAGGGTGATCGAGCCCCGGTAGAAGTCGAAGTGTGCCTGGACGGAGCTGCCGGTGAAGGACTTGCGCCCGTGGTGGCCGCCCTCCTCGACGAACACCACCGCGTAGCCGCGGTCGGCGAGCTCCTTGCCCACCACCGCGCCGCCCGCGCCCGTGCCGACGACGACGACCTCGCACTCGATCTCCTCGGCGTCGTCCCAGTCGCGCGCCTCCACGATCTGCGAGAGCCAGCGCGGGTGCTCTTCGTTGGTGACGACGTTGAGCTTGCCGCCGAGCGACTCGTAGACCTCGGGCGAGTCGAAGTGGGTGAACTTGAGCGCGAAGGCGATCGCCCCGAGCGGGCCGCGCAGGACCGGGTCGACCTCCCACTTGGCGAGCAGCCGCTGCTGGGCCGCGCGGTCGAGCTTGTGGAAGCGCCGGCCGGTCGAGAGGACCGCGGCGTTGTCGAGGAGCTGGACGAAGCCCTCGAAGGCCCGGCTCGCCCACGGCGAGACGTGGGCCACCACCGCCTCGGCGAGGCCCAGGGTGTGCTCGTCGCCCGGCCGCACGGTGTCCGACCCGGGGAGGATCGCCTCGCACAGCGCCAGGGCGGCGCGCGACGGGCGACGGGCGGGGGAAGAGGCGTCCTGTACGTCGGGGCGCAGCTTCAGCACGGCCGATCTCTTGGGGCTCCCCCCGATCGAAAGCAAGCCGAGCGGCCGAAATTCGAGGAGCGGTGGTCAGAACGCGGCCGCCACCCCGATCTGGACGTGGGCGTCGGAGTGGCCCGCGATCAGCTCACCGTCCCGGAGCTCGTAGATCGGCAGCGGGCTGGAGGGCAGCTCGTAGAGCAGCGCCCGGACGTCGAGGAACGGACCGATCGCGAGGACGTCGTCGACCCCGATCAGGTAGCGCCCGGCCACCGCTCCGCCGAGCACGCCGCGCACCCCGTTGTGGGTGTGCACCATGCCGCCCACCACGCCGCCCGCGAGCACGAGCCGCTCGCCCGCCACCCGGAGCTCGCTGCGGAGCATCAGCGCGAGGGTGAGGAACCCGACATGGCTCTCGGACGCGTCGGGGAGGGGAAGTGTCACGACCGAAACGGTGTAGGCGAGCTGAAGCTCGATGACCTCGTGCGGGATGACGCCCACGATGAGCCCCGGCGTGTACGTCCCGACCGGAGCCCCGAAGGTGCCGCCGTACCAGTGGGAGAAGCCAAGACTGACCTGCATCCACGTGCGCTCGGGACCCGTCCCGCGCGGCGCGGGCTCGGGAGACGGCTCTGCGGGAGACGGCTCTGCGGGAGACGGCTCTGCGGGAGAGGCCTCAGCCGGCGCGGGCTCGGGGCCTGGCGCCGTGTCCGCGTCCGCCTCGTCGCCAGGCGTGGGCTCGGCCGGCGACGCCTCCTCGTCCGCGGCGGGCGCGGCGGTCCCGTCGACCCCGGAGGGCTCTGGGCCCGGATCGCTCGAAGGCGCGCCGGCTTGCTGCTGCGCGCTCGCGGCGACCGGGGTGGCGAGGAGGAGGACGAGCGTGGCGACGACGCGACTCATGCCGGCACCCTGCGACCGGCGCCGGTCACGAGACAACGCGCCACAGGTCATGGGTCGGCGTGACCTCCGTCGGGGTCGCGGGCGGGCCCGGCGCGCGGCAAGCTAGCCGGGTGCGACGGCGACTCCTCGAGCCCTGGAGCGCCCTCGCGCTCGTGGTGCTGGTGCTCACCTCCTACGTGCCCGCCGCCCTGGCCCTGGGCGGGGGACGCGCCGTGGCGGTGAGCGCGCTCGGGCTGGCCTTCGTAGCCTCGAGCCTGGCCGGCGCATGGACGTTCGAGCGCGCGCATGGCGTGGCGCAGCACGTTTGGGTGTTCGGGGTGCCGCTCACCTGCGGCGCCGTGGCGCTCTACCTGTCGGGCGGGCGGACGATGATGTCGCTGCTCGCCACCCTGAGCCTCGCGGTGATGCTCGCGGAGGGGCTCGCCCGCGCGGTGACGATCGGGCTCGTGGTCGCGGCGATCGCGATGGGGCTCGGGCTCTACGCGTCCAGCCTCGCCGAGCTCGCGCAGGGGGCGGCGGGGATGGGCGCGCTCGGCGCGTTCGTCGGGGCGTTCTCCCACATGGTCCGGGCGCGGGACGACGCACGCGCCGAGCTCGCCGACGCGCACGCCTCGTTGAAGGAGCGCTCTCTCGATCTCGCGGCGCTCGCCGCCGAGCGGGAGAGGCTCCGGATCGCCCGCGAGATCCACGACTCGGTCGGTCATTGGCTGACCGCGGCGCACGTCCACCTCGAGACCGCTCGCGCGCTCGTCGACGCGGACGAGGCGGGGTGTCGAGCGGCGATCGACGGGGCCCAGCGGGCCAGCCGCGAGGCGCTCACCGAGGTGCGCACGTCGGTCCAGGCGCTGCGCGCCGAGGGTGGACTCCCGCTGGAGGTCCAATTGCGTCGGCTGGTGGGCCAGAGCCCCGACGCGGCCCTGCAGGTGGCGCCTCTCGGACCGCTGCCCTCCTCGGTCGAGCACGCGCTGCTGCGCGTCGCCCAGGAGGCGCTGAGCAACGCGCGTCGGCACGGGCGCGCGTCGCACATCGACGTCCGGCTGGAGCCGACGGATGACGGGGTCGCGCTGACGGTGCGGGACGACGGGGTCGGGTTCGATCCGAACGCGGACGTGGGGGGCGGGACCGGCCTCGCGCACATGCGCGAGCGGGTGGAGGACCTCGGCGGGCTGCTCTTCGTGCGCACCGCGCCCGGCGACGGAGTCCAGATCCGCGCGGAGGTGCCGGCGTGACGCTCCGGGTGCTCCTGGCCGACGACCAGCCTCTGTTTCGAGAAGGTCTCGCGGCGCTGCTGCGCACGTGCGAGGGCCTCGAGCTCGCCGGTGTGGCCGAGGACGGCGACGAGGCCGTGGCGCTCACCGCGCGCCTTCGCCCGGACGTGGTGCTGATGGACCTGCGCATGCCACGCGCGAGCGGGATCACGGCCACGCGGCGCATCCGAGAGGCCCACGGCGCGGACGTCCGGGTGCTCGTGCTCACCACCTTCGAGGACGACGCGTCGATCCGGCGCGCGCTCGACGCGGGGGCCGTGGGCTACCTCCTCAAGGACGTCACGCGCGCGCGGCTGATCGACGCGATCTTCGCCGCCGCCCGCGGCGAGGCCCCCCTGTCCGACCGGGTGGGAGCGAAGCTCGTCCGGTGGGTCGGTGGAGCCGGACACGAGGACCCCGCGGCCGCGCTCGGCCTGTCTCCGCGCGAGCGCGAAGTGCTCGAGTGCCTCTGCCGCGGACGGTCGAACAAGGAGATCGCGGCGCAGCTCGGGCTCTCCGACGGGACGGTCAAGAACCACCTCACCCGGGTCTTCGAGAAGCTCGGCGTCGAGGACCGCACCCAGGCGGCCCTCCGCGCGGTCGAGCTCGGGCTGGTCACCCCCTGAGACGACGAGCTCGCCGCGGCGCGCGCCGTGCCGGGAGGAGCTCGCGCAGGTGGGTCTCGGGTCGACCTGGCCCGAGGGCATCTCTTCGGCTTCGCGGTGCGGCTCCATTGCCGCACGCATCCCGGGGAAGACGCCTTGCTCTGGGCGGTCACGACCGGCGGGTGCGAGCTCCGGTCGCTACCGGCAAGCGTGGTCGGGGAGCGGCTCGGGGTAGAAGCCGTCGGGAGGACCGCGGCGACCCCGGCTCTCCAGCACGCCGCACCCTGGCTCGGCGTCGACGAGGTCGCGCCAGATCAGCGCGTCCTCGTCGGTCTCGAGCTCGAACCGAGCGCGGGGGCCCGAGGCCTCGACCGTGCGCACCTCGAAGCTCCGCTCGTCAATCGCCACCGCCTGACGCGTGTAGGTCTGCCAGCCGCCGGAGTGCTCGGTCGCGTCCGACAGCCAGGCGCGGCCATCGCCGCACACCGTGAGCCAGACGACGCGGTTGACCGAGTCGCAGATCGGCGACCTGAAGGTCCAGTCGTCTGCCAGGGCGGCGGGGACGGCGGGCGCGCCAGCGTCGCGCGGACCGGCGTCGGGCGGGCCGGCGTCTGGCGGGCCGGCGTCTGGCGGGCCGGGGTCGGACGGACCAGCGTCGGACGGGGCGGGGTCGCCGCGGGTGTGCGACAGCGCGCAGCCGGCCAGCGCGAGCGCACCGAGCACGAGGGCAGCGCGGGTCATGCAAGGAGTCATGCACGCATCACGCGCCCGTGCAACGCCGACCGCGCGCCACGTCCCGCCCGAGGCACGCTCGACGGATCCCGTGGAAGACCTCTCGGGCGCCGAGCTCACCGTCCATCCCAGGGCTCGCCGCGGATCCGGCGGAGCGCCCGCTCGACGTCCCGGCCCGGTCGACCGGCGGCCCGCTCGCGGGCCAGGAGGCGCTCGAGCGGCGCGAGCGCGGCGGAGGCTGCCTCGCCCACGCGCGCGAGGGCGGCCACCGCGAAGTAGTCCGCGACCGGCGCGGCGTCGATGGCGCGGATCAGCTGCGGCAGCGCTGGCCTCGCCGCCGGGCCGAGCGACGCGAGCGCCTTCAGCGTCGCCGGGCGAGGCGCGCGACCCGCGTCGAGCGCGTCGGTCAGGTCGCGACAGAGCGCGTCGAGGAACGGCCGCGCGTGCTCGCCGAGATCCGAGAGGCCCTCGAAGGCGCGAGCGCGCGACTCCTCGTCGCCGGACAACCAGGCCGCGAGCGCGGCGTGGGCCTCCTCGACCGGCGGCCCGCCCAGCGCGCGCTCGGCGAGCGCCCGATCGCCTCGGCTCGAGCCGAGGTAGCGCTCCACCAGCGCGGCGCGCACGTCGGGCGGGATGACGTCGAGGCGCGCGAGGGCGGCCGCGGCGTCGCCGCGATGATCCCGGCCGCGCTGCTTCACGGCGGGGTACATCCAGGACAGCAGACGCCGGGCGAGCCGCTCGGGGGCGCGATCCTCGTAGACCCGGAGCAGCTCGAGCAGCTCCGGTCGATCCGAGTCCAGCGCGCCCGCCTCCACTTGCGTGAACAGCGCCTCGACCCGCGCGTCGTCGAGCACCGCGCCGAACGAGGCGAGCGCGGCGACCGCCGGCCTCCGCGAGACCGGGGCGATCGAGCGACTGAGCAGCCGGTCGAACAGAGCCATGCCCACCCGCGGGCGCTCGGCCGGCGCGACCCCACGGAGCGCGTCGATCGCCGCGCGACGATCGGTGTCTCGAGGGTGATCCAGGCGGCGGATCCACGTCGTCGTACGGTCGTCGGTCCCGTCGGCCCAGTCGAGGCACGCGAGCGCGTCTCGGACGTGCCACCGATCGGCCCGGGCGGCCTCCGCCTCGAGGGCCGACCGGAGACGGATACGCAGCGCGTCATCCAGCGTCGCGAGCGCGTCCGCACCGAAGGCCGCAACGATCGTGGGGAGCTCGCGCGCGCTCCGCTCCCCGCCGCCCTCGACCGCCGCGAGCACCGCGGGGAGGACCCCCACGCCGTGCGCCGCGAGCGCGATCGCGGCGGCGTACGACACGGTGTGATCGGTCCAGCCGACGACCGCGCCCTGGTCGATCCAGTCCTCACGGGTGTAGCCGGGATCCTCGAGCGCGGCGACGAGCGCGGCCACCACCTCGGGATCGCCCTCCGTCGCCTTGGCGAGCGCGGTCGCGGCCGCCCTCCGCCCGTCCGCGTCGGGGTCCTCGCGCAGCCGCGCGAGCTGCGCCGCCCGTCGATCCGCGTCCATCGCGGGACGAGTATCCACCCCGTCGGCGCGGTGTCGAGGCCCGTTCAGCCGGGGACGCGCGCTCCGCCGAGCAGCTCCGCCAGGGTGTCGCGGAGGATCCGGTGGGCCGGGTCCTCCTGCATGCGCGGGTGCCAGGACATGCCGAAGGGGATGGGAGGCAGCGCGACCGGCGGCGCGAAGGCCTCGAACCCGAGGCGTGGACCGAGCGCCGCCGCGAGGCCTCCGGGGAAGAGCCCGAGGTAGCCCCCGCCTGCGACGAGGAGGGCAGCGTCCAGGAAGGACGCGACCACGATCGGCACCTGGCGCGCGCGTCCGAGGGCCGCGAGCGCCTCGTCCAGCGGCCCGCGCGCCCGGCCGGTCCGCGACACCGCGACGTGGGGGACGTCGCAGTAGGCGTCCAGCGTGGGTGCGGCCAGGATCGGGTGCCCCCGGGCCGCGATCGCGCGCATCGGCACGGTGAGCAGTCGGCGTACGAGGATCTCGGGTCCCAGCTCGCCCTGCACCCCGAGGTCCAGGTCGACCGTCCCGTCGCGCAGCGCGCCGGGCCCCTCGTCACCTTCGGAGACGAAGACCAGCGCGGCCCCGTCGACGCGCGTGGCGAGCGCCTGCGCGAGAGGCGGGCCGAGGAGGCAGGGCACCGCGTCCGACGACCGGATGCGGAACGGACGGCTCATCCGGGGACGGCCCCCGTCGGGGCGGGCGAGGAGCCGGCGAAGCGCCCCCAGCGGCCCGGGCAGCGTGTCGCGCAGCGAATGCGCCCGCGGGGTGAGCACCATGCGACGCCCCGCGCGTACGAGCAGCGGATCGCCGAGCTGGGTGCGCAGCCGCCCCAGCGCGCGGCTCATCGCCGGCGGGCTCAGCCCCATCCGCTGCGCCGCGAGGGTCACGCTCTCGGTGGCGAGGAGGGCCTCGAGGTGAGGCAGCAGATCGATCGATTCCACCTGGCGCACACTATCATTCAAACCGTTGCACGAGACGCAAATCAAAAGGGCCGCAAGCTCTCTCCTCGAGAGGAGAGACCCATGGCTGATCCCCTGACCCACTCGCCCCTGAACGACCCCCGCGTCCACGGCGTCCTCGATCGACTGCACCGGGCGGCCGCGCGCGAGAAGCCCGCGCTCGCGCTGTCGTTCGTGACCCAGCTCCCCGGCCTGCTGCTCGGCCGCGGCGTGCGCTTCGACCCGGCAAGGTCCGGCGCGCTCGACGACAAGCTCATCCCCATCGGCCCGGCTCAGGGCCGCCTGCTCTACATGCTCGTGCGCGCGATGCGGGCGGAGCTCGTGGTGGAGCTAGGCACGTCCTACGGAGTCTCGACCCTGTACCTCGCCGCCGCGATGCGGGACCAGGGCCGCGGCCGGGTGATCACGTCGGAGATCATCCCCGAGAAGGCCGCCCGGGCGCGCGCCCACTTCGAGGAGGCGGGCCTCTCGGAGTGGGTGGAGCTCCGCGAAGGCGACGCGACGGAGACGCTCGCTGCGATGCCAGGGCCGATCGACCTGGCGCTCCTCGACGGCTTCCCCACGATCGCGCTCGACGTGCTCCGGACGCTCGAGCCTCATCTGCGGGAGGGCGCGACGGTGCTCGCCGACGACCTGCACCTGTTCCGTCACGACCTCGGCCCCCTGGTCGAGCACCTCGAGGACCCGGCGAACGGCTACCGCACGCTCGAGCTGCCGATCGACGACGGCTTCCTGTTCGCGATCAGGGAGCGCGCGGCCGGCTGATGGCCATGGGGGGATCGGGCTCGGTTCGGCGTACCCTGGGATCGCCGTGAACCCGACCGAGCCCGACGCCCCATCGTCCGAGTCCTACCGAGAGCCATCCGTCCCCGAGAGCGTAGCGGCAGAGCAACGCCTGAACGCACGCCTGGACGCGATGCGACAGAGGACCGACGGCGCCCGACGCCGGGCAGAGGCCCGCCGCGCGTGGCTGCGCATGGTCGGCAGGGGGCTCGCCGGAGCGCTCGCGCTCTGGACGGTGATCGGCGCCCTCGGGGCCTGGCTCGGGCCGACCGGCTGGCGCACCGGGCTGGCGGTCAGCGGCGGGCTCGCGTTCGTCGCGCTCCTCGGCATCGGCCTGGCGCTGATCGGCAGCCGCAACCCGCCGCGCGACGCGTCGCAGTACCCGGGCATCAGCCGCAGCACCCCGGTTCGCTAGAGCGCCAATCGGTTTGAAACCGCCGCAAATCACGGGCGGGACAGCCGTCCGGGGCGGCCAGCCGCTCCTCGACGATGCCTGACGGGCTCCCGGCCGTGAGGCGCGCGGAGAGGTTCTTCAAGGGGCTGCTAGTACCTCGCCGCCGGAACCATCCCCGTTCGCCGGTCAGACGTGTCGAGCGGGTGCGCACGAGAGGGCTCGAGAAGCTCGGACCGTCCCCGCGTCGCCGCGATCAGTCCCAGTCGAGGTCGTCGATCGGAGCCCCGCTCGCGAGCCCGAGGAGGAAGGCGCGGGCCGTCGGGAAGCGGCGCGCCGGATCGGGATCGAGCGCGCGGTCGATCGCCTCGGTGAGCGGGCGCGGCAGGTCGGGGCGACGCTCGGCGAGGCTCGGCGCTCGCTCGCGGACGATCTTCAAGAGCAGTCGACCGACCGAGTCGTCGTCGAACGGCGGGGCGCCCGCGAGCGCGTGGTAGAGCGAAGCCGCGGCGGACCAGAGATCGGCCGCCTCGGTGATCGGGAGCCCACGGCACATCTCGGGGCTCATGTACTCGGGCGTCCCGAGGATCAGGCCGTCGAGGGTCTGGAACGTGACGGCCGCGCTCGGGCGGGTGAGCTTGGCGATCCCGAAGTCGAGGATCTTCAGCCGGATGCCGCCCGACGGGTTGCTCACGAGGAAGAGGTTCTCCGGCTTGATGTCGCGGTGGACGATCCCGCGCTGATGGGCGGCGTGAAGCGCTCCAAGGAGCTGACGGCCGATCTCGAGGACCTCGTGCGGCGCGATGCCGCACAGCATCCGCGTGTGGAGCAGCTCGCCCTCCAGGCGCTCCATCACGAGGAACAGGGAGCCACCTGGCTCGCGGCCCGCGTCGAGCACGCGCACGACCGCGGAGTGGGTGACCTGGTGGAGCGCGCGGATCTCGCGGTCGAAGCGCGCCACCGCGTCCGGCCGCGCCTGGAGGTGCGGGTGGAGGACCTTCACCGCGACTGACGCGCCGGTCTCGACGTCGACCGCCGCGTAGACGGTGCCCGAGCCGCCACGCCCGAGCCGCGCGCCGATCCGATAGCGGCCCGCGAGGTGGATGGGCGGCGGCTCGCGGAGCTCGCGGACGTCGGAGCACGGCTCGACGAGCGTGTCGCGCGCCTCCCCGTCGCTCTCGTTCGCGGCGTCCCGTACGCTCACTGCGCGCCTCCCCCGGTCGCTGTGCAGCCTACGTACATGGATGCGGCCAGATTCCCCGACCTTCAAGCGAAGGCGGGAAAAACCTCGTGCGCGATCCACCCCGCGCGGATCATCCTGCGCACACGGCACGCGATGACCTGAAACGTGGACGATCCGACCGACCGACCTCGCCTCGCGGACCATGTCCGCGCGCGCCGGCATCACGTCGGTGACCGCGCGCTCGTGGTGCTCAGCGACGACCGCCGCGGGCAGACCCTCGCGCTCGGCCCGCGCGAGTGGCGGCTGGTGGCCGCGATGGACGGCACCCGCGACGCGGCCGGCGTGCGGGCCGCGGCCGGGGTCCGGGTCGCGGACGAGGAGCTCAGGCGGTTCGTGACCGAGCTCGCGGGGTTGGGGCTCCTCGACGCGGAGCCGGGAGAGCCGGCCTCGACGAGCGCGTTCGCGCGGGACCTCCCGCTCGAGGTCCTCGAGGGGGCGCGCTTCCGGTGCGACGGCCGCGGCGACTGCTGCGGCAGCTTCGACTCGATCCTGTTCACCCCCCTCGAGCAGGCCCGCGCGCGCGCCGCCGCCCCCGAGGTCCTCGACGGAGGCGACGACCCGGGCCGCGTCTTCCTGCCGGCCTACGGCCTCGACGACGCCCTGGCCGCGGTCGCCGCGATCGACGGGACCTGCGCCTACCGCGACGCCGCCACCGGGCGCTGCCGGATCCACCCGGCGCGGCCGCATGGCTGCCGCTCCTACCCGCTCGCGCCGCTCGACGTGGGCGACGCGATCCGCGTGTCGCTCCGCACCGACTGCGCCTGCGCGCTCGACCTCGACGGACCGCCGCTCGAGACGCCGGCGCGAGGCGGCGAGCTCCCGCGCGCGCTCCACGTGCCGCGCCTCCCCGCGCGGGTGACGATCGCCGAGGGCGAGGACGTCTCGCGGGAGGCCTACCTCGCGTGGCTCGACGCGCGGCTCGCGGAGGCGCGGGGCGACGCGCCGCTCGAGGCCCTGAGCGCGATCGCGTTCGGCGACCGCGATCCGGTCGCCGGTCTGGCCGAGCCCCTCGCTCGCCTGCGCGCCCGCCACGCGTTCCGTGCGCCCCACGACCCGACCCGGCGCGCCCTCGAGGCGGCCACCCGCGCGCTCGACCGCGCGCCCGCCCCGCTCCCCGAGGCCCGCGAGCGCGCGTTCCTGCGCGCCCGCCTGTTCGTGCTCTGGCCCGAGCCGACCGCCCGCGACGCGCTCGCCGCGGTGGTGCTCACCCTCGCCCTCGCGCGCCGCTTCGCGCCCGAGGATCGCGCGGCGATGGCCTGCCCGATCGCGAGCGCCGACGCCCTGCGCGCCCACGGGCTTCGTCCCGCGGCCCGCGCCGTCCGGCCATAGTCGTCGGGTGACGCGTGGGGGATGCGGGTCGCGGCGGACGTGGCGCGGACCGTCGCGAGCTTCTGATCGCGCGGGCGGGCCGACCGCTCGGGGCCGCGAGCCGACGGCTCACCGGCGAGCGCGAGCCGACCTGGCGCGGACGTGCGAGGCTCCGCCGCATGGAGCCAGGCGTGGCGAAGAAGCGGATCGCGGGCTGGGGCAACTACCCGCGCCTCGCGTGCGAGGTGCACCACCCGCAGTCGGCGCGCGAGGTGCGACGCGCGGCGGCCGGCGCACCCGCGGGCGGGGCGATCGCGCGCGGCCTCGGCCGGAGCTACGGCGACCCCGCGCTCAACGCCGACGGTGTGGTGCTCGACCTCACGGACCTCGACCGCTTCGTCTCGTTCGACGAGGCCACCGCGACGCTCACGTGCGAGGCGGGGGTGAGCCTCGCCCAGATCCTCGAGGCGTTCGTGCCGCGCGGGTTCTTCCCTGCGATCACGCCGGGCACCAAGCACGTGACGATCGGCGGCTGCATCGCCAACGACGTGCACGGCAAGGCCCACCACGTCGACGGCTGCTTCTCCCGCTGCGTGGACTCGTTCGAGCTGCTCCTCGCGAGCGGCGAGGTGGTGACGGTGAGCCGCGAGCAGGACGCGCCGCTCTTCTGGGCGACGGTCGGCGGCGTCGGGCTCACCGGGATCATCCTGCGCGCGACGCTGCGCCTGCGTCCGATCGAGACGGCCTACTTCCACAAGCGCGCGGTGGTGGTGGACGACCTCGACGCGATGCTCGACGCGATCGCGGAGAACGACGCGCGCTACCCCTACTCGGTCGCGTGGATCGACCCGCTCGCGACCGGGCGTTCGCTCGGCCGAGGCGTGCTCTCGGTGGGCGATCACGCCCCGCTCGACGCCCTGCCGGCGAAGCTCCGCCGCGCGCCGCTCAAGGTCAGCGCGCCGCCGGCGATCGACGTGCCGTTCGAGCTGCCCGACTTCGCGCTCAACCCGGTGACCCTTCGGATCCTCAACGCCGCGTTCGGGCAGATCCTCTCGCGCGGCGGCGCCTTCGCGCACTACGAAGACTTCTTCTACCCGCTCGACATGTTCGACCACTGGAACCGCGGCTACGGCGCGCGCGGGTTCACCCAGTACCAGTTCGTCATCCCCCTCGAGGACGGCCGGCGGCGGATGCGCGAGCTGCTCGAGACGATCGCGCGCTCGGGTCAGCTCCCGTTCCTCAACGTGCTCAAGCGCCTCGGCCCGTCCAACGACGCCCCGCTCTCGTTCCCCTTCGAGGGCTGGACCTTCGCGATCGACTTCCCGATCGCGCGCGGGCTCGAGGACCTCTGCCGCCGGCTCGACCGCATGGTCCTCGACGCGGGCGGGCGGGTCTACCTCGGCAAGGACGCGTTCCTCGACGCGGCGTCGCTGCCGCCGATGTACCCGCGGCTCGACGCGTGGCGCGAGGTGAAGCGGCGGGTCGACCCGGACGAGCGGTTCCGCTCGCACCTCTCGGATCGCGTCGGGCTCACCGGGCCGCTCGCGCGCTGACCTCCGCGTGCGGTAGCGTGGCGGCGCCATGCGCTTCCTCCACACGATGCTCCGCGTCCAGGACCTCGACCGCGCGCTCGACTTCTTCGTGAACAAGCTCGGGCTCGAGGAGCTGCGGCGCCACGACTCCGAGGGCGGCCGCTTCACGCTCGTGTTCCTCGGCACCGGCCATTCCGACGACCCGGCGACGATCGAGCTGACCTACAACTGGGATCAGGCCGAGCCCTACCCGGTCGGGCGCTTCTTCGGCCACCTCGCGTTCGAGGTCGACGACATCTACGCGACCTGCCAGCGGCTGATGGACGCGGGAGTGACGATCAACCGGCCGCCGCGCGACGGGCGGATGGCGTTCGTGCGCTCGCCCGACCTGCACTCGATCGAGCTGCTCCAGCGCGGCGGCGCGCTCGCGCCGCGCGAGCCCTGGGCGAGCATGGCCAACACGGGCGAGTGGTAGGGACGATGAGCGCGACCACCCAGTCCACCCCGGCCGGGCGCGCGCTCGACTGGGCCGCGATCGAGGCCGAGGCGCTCACCCACTTCAAGGCGCTGCTCCGCATCGACACGACCAACCCGCCGGGCAACGAGCGGCCGGCGGCCGAGTACATCGCGCGGGTCCTCGCGGCCGACGGGATCGACAGCGAGATCCTCGAGTCGAAGCCGGGCCGGGCCAGCGTGATCGCGCGCCTCGCGGGCGACGGGAGCCGCGACCCGCTGCTGCTCAACGGTCACCTCGACGTGGTGCCCGCGGACCCGGACTTCTGGACGCACCCGCCCTTCGAGGCGGTCGAGGCCGACGGCTGCCTCTGGGGCCGCGGCGCGATCGACATGAAGAACATGGTGACGATGGGCTTCATGAGCCTGATCGTGGCCAAGCGGGCCGGGCTGCGGCTCGAGCGCGACCTGATCTTCGCCGGGGTCGCGGACGAGGAGGCGGGCAGCCACGAGGGCGCGCTCTTCCTCGTGGAGGAGCACCCCGAGAAGGTGCGCGCGGAGTACGTCCTCAACGAGGTCGGCGGCCACACGTTCCACATGGGTGACGCGCGCTTCTACCCGATCCAGGTCTCGGAGAAGGGCATCTGCTGGTTCGAGATGACGGTCGACGGCGAGCCCGGGCACGGCTCGATGCCGCGGCCGGACAACGCGGTCACCCGGCTCGCCCGCGCGATCGAGCGGCTCGGCTCGACCCGCCTGCCGCAGCACCTGACGCCGGTGGTCGAGGGGTTCCTGCGCCAGCTCGCGAGCGCCGCGCCGTTCCCGCGGAACAAGCTCATGCCGCTCCTCCTCGAGCCGCGGCTCGCGGGGTTCCTCCTCGACCAGATGGAGAAGCAGAACCTCGAGCAGGCGATCGGGATCAACGCGATGCTCCGCAACACCGCGTCGCCGACGATGCTCGAGGCCGGAAAGAAAGTGAACGTCATCCCGTCGAGCGCGAAGGCGCGGGTCGACGGGAGGATCCTCCCGGGCATGACCCTCGAGCAGTACCTCCAGGAGGTGCAGCGGGTGGTCGGGCCCGAGGTGAAGCTCAACGTCTTCGACCACCACGAGGGCACGGTCTTCAGCCCGGACACCCCGCTCTACGACACGATCTGCGAGGTCGTCGGCGAGCGCGACCCGGGCGGCGTCCCGGTCCCCTACATGGTCCCCGGCTTCACCGACTCCTTCGCCTACGCGCGGCTCGGCGCGACCTGCTACGGCTTCTCGCCGGTGCGGCTCGGACCCGAGCTCAACTTCACGCGGATGTACCACGGCCACGACGAGCGCATCCCGGTCGACGGCTTCACCTGGGGCCTGCGCACGCTCTACGAGGTGGTCGCGCGCTTCTGCTCGGCCCGCTGAGCGCAGCGGCTCGACCGGCGCGGCTCAGTCGTCGCGGAGCTTGCGGTAGAGCGTGCTCTTGTCGATGCCGAGGCGCGCGGCGGTGCGCTCGACGCTCTCGTCCGTCCCGTCGAGCGCGTGACGGAGCACCCGGCGCTCGAACGCGCGCACCGCGTCGCGGAGCGGCAGCTCGAGCAGGTCGTCGACGTCGAGGCGCACCGACGACGAGGCGCGCCGACGCTCGGGGGCGAGCTCGCCGTGGACGAGGTAGCGGTAGACGTGGTTGTGCAGCTCGCGGACGTTGCCGGGCCAGGTGCGCGACGCGAGCTGGGCCGCGACGTCCTGGGGGACGTGATCGCGCGTGATCCCGTCGGGGTCCGCGGCGAGGATCCGGTCCACGAAGACGTCGACGAGCAGCGGGATGTCCTCGGGGCGCTCGCGGAGCGGGGGCAGGACGATCTCGTCGCCCGCGAGGCGGTAGTAGAGGTCCTCGCGGAAGCGCCCGTGGTTGATCTCCTCGAGCAGATCGCGGTGGGTCGCCGCTACGATCTTTGCGTCGAACGGATGCTCGGTCGACGCGCCCACCGGCTGCACGCGGCGCTCCTGGAGCGCGCGCAGGAGCTTCGACTGGAGCGCGATCGGGATCTCCGCGACCTCGTCGAGGAACACCGTGCCGCCGTCGGCGAGGAGGAACGGGCTGCGCTTGGTCTTGGTCGCGCCGGTGAACGCGCCGACCTCGTGGCCGAAGAGCTGCGACTCGATCAGGGTCGGGGTGAGGCCGGCGCAATTGACGACGCAGAACGGGGCCACCGCGCGCGGACCGGCCTCGTGGAGCGCCCGGGCGGCGAGCTCCTTGCCCGTCCCGGTCTCGCCCCGCAGCAGCACGGGCAGGTCGCGCGAGCGGGCGCTGCTCTTGAGCCGCTCGAAGGCACGCCGCATGGCGGGCGCGCGGCCGAACATCCCGGCGAAGCGCGGGTCGGGGCTGGTGGGGACGGGACCCCGATCGCGCGGCTCGATCCGGAGGACGCTCGAGCCGAGCCTCACCTCGGCCGGGCCCTCCAGCGCGACCGCCTCGAAGCGCGCGGGCCCGAAGCGAGAGCCGTTCAGCGTGCGGAGGTCCTCGACGTGCACGCAGGCGCTCCGCGGCGTCAGCCGGAGGTGGAAGCGGCTCACCGCGGGGTCGTCGAGCACGACGTCGTTGCCCGGCGCGCTGCCGATCGTCACGGGCCGCGCGTCGGCCGACGTATACTCGTCCGGGCGGCCGTCGCCCCTCAGGACGCGCACGACGACCTCGTGCACCTCGAGCGGCTGATCCTCGAGTCGATGGGTGGATTCCACGGGCGCGACCCTCGCGAGCACACCCATGTCGCACGCCCCCCGACAGCACGGCAACCGCAACCTCGCCCCCGGCCACCGGGTCGCGGGGCGCTACGAGGTGCGCGGACCGCTCGGCCAGGGCGCATCAGCGAGCGTCTACTCCGCGCGCGACGCGCTCACCGGGCTCGAGGTGGCCCTCAAGTGGATCCCGCTCGAGGGGGTGTCGCGCGCGCGCGTCCGCCTCGAGATCGCCGCCCTCCGACGCGTGCAGCGCCCCGAGCTCACCCCCGGCGTCGTGCGGCTGCTCGACGACGGCGAGGCGCGCGAGGGCGACGCGCTCTGGCTCGCGATGGAGCGGGTGCGCGGCCGACCGTTCCCCGGCGCGGCGACTCCCTGCGACTGGGCGACCTTGTGGCCCGCGCTCTCGTCGCTCCTCGTAGCGCTCGGGCGCGTGCACGCGGAGGGCGTCTGGCACCGCGACCTCAAGCCGTCGAACGTGCTCGTGAACGACCTCGGTCAGTCGGTCCTGATCGACTTCGGCGTCGCGTCGGTCGGGGCGCGGCTCGAGGCGGGAACGACCGAGGCGTGGCGCGTGCACGGGACGGCGGCCTACCTCGCGCCGGAGCGCCGCCGCGGCGACGGCGACGCGCGCTCGGATCTGTACGCGGTCGGGGTGATGGCGATGGCCGCGCTCGGCGCCCGGCCGGGGATGGACGCCGCGCTGCCGCGCGTCCCGACCGGCGCCGCGGAGACGCTCCGGCGCATGATCCACCGGAGCCCCGCGCGCCGGCCCGTGACCGCGGAGGCGGCGCTCGAAGGCCTACGTGACCGCCCGCGATTCGAGAACAGCCCTCGTCGGTCTACGACGACCGCGCCGCTCCTCGAATGGCCGCGGGGTCACGGACCTGCCCGGCGGGAGGGGCCGCTCCAGGCCCTGCGCGAGCGCGGCGCGCGCTGGACGCCCGACGCGCTCGCCGCGCGGATCCACGGCCCCGAGCGCCTGCTTCACCTCCCCAGCGACGCGGCGGCCTACGGGGTGCGAGCGACGGGCGGCGAGCCGGCTCGGATGGCCGACCTGTTCGAGCGCCTGGTCCACGCCCGCGACGCGACGATCGACGGATCGCGCCTGCGGCTGAGCCGGGCGACCCTCGATCGCCTGCTCGACGCGAGCCCGCGGCGGCGCCCTCAGACGCCGACCGCGTGGCTGCGGCGCGCGCGGCGGTGGCTCGCGGCCGGGCGGCTCGCGCTGGCGGAGGGCCCGCTGGTCTCGGCCCTGCGCGCAGGGATCGCCGATGGCGACGACGGGCTCGCGCTCGCCGCGGCGCGGCTGTGGGTGCGCGGCGCCCTCGCATCGCGCGACCGCGGCTACGTCGCGCGGCTGCTCTACGAGCTGAGCCGGGCGCCGGCGGGCTCGCCGGCGGCCGACCGGATCGCGCCGCTCGCCCGCGCGGTCGACACGATCGGCCAGTGGACGCCCGACGCGCTCGAGCGCGCCCGCGCGCTGCCGCCGTCGCCCCACCGCGGGACGGAGCAGCTCCGCTGGAGCGTGCGGATGTTCGTAGCGCGCAAGGTGTCGATCGCCGCGCTACGGGACGAGGTAGCCGCGGCGCGGCGCGCGCATCCGCGAGCCCGGCACCCGAGCTGGGTCGCCTGCTTCGCGATGGGGGAGGGGCGGCTCGCCTACGTCGAGGAGCGCTACGCGGACGCGGCCGCGCACTACCAGCGGTCGGCGGTGCACGCGGGCTGGACGACCGATCGGCTCGGCGCGTCCCTCAACGCGGCGTCGGCCTGGATGGAGGGCTTCGCGCTCGAGCGCGCCATCGCGCTGGCGGACGCCGTGCGCGCCGAGGCCCGGGACGCGCGCCTCGCCTACTACGAGGGCAAGGCCGAGTGGATCCTCAGGACCGCGCGCGACCGGGCCGGCCACGCGCTCACCCCGGACCACGCGCTGCTCGAGGCGGCGCAGTCGATCGGCGCCCCCGATCTCGCGCTGCTGGTCGCGCTGACGGAGGCGACCCTCGCGTTCCGCGCGGGCGATCGGGAGGCCCTCACCGGCTTCGCGGCCGCGGCGCGCCGGGCGGCCGGGGTCGACAACGAGCCGCTGTGCCTCGCGACGATCGAGGCGCTCGAGGTCGCGCTCGGCCTCCGACCGCCCGACCCGGCCGCGCGCCGCCTCGCCGACCGCCTCGCGGCCCGGGGCGTCCCGCGTCTCGCGCTCGAGGTCGCCGCCCTGGTCGAGGATCCCGCCCACCTCGACGACGCGCGCCGCGCCTGGCTCCGCGGCCTGATGGCGCACGTCCCCGCGCACCTCCACCACGTAAGCCTCGGGGTGCTGAGCGTGGACGAGTGCCGGGCGCGGCTTGGCTTGACCTGATCCGTCGCAGCTGATCCGTCGCAGCGCTGCCACGGTCGTCGCGAGGACGCGCCGGCTCCGGTCGCGCCGCGCGGACCGGAGCCCGCCCGACCGCCTGGCACGGGGACTGCTGTTGTCAGAGGGCAGCAGCGACGAGCCGCCCCACGCCCCGGTCGAGAGCGCCGGTGTGGGAGACTCGCGCCCGCTCGACCCGGGGCGCGCGCGACGCGCGGCTCGTCGCGTCGAGATCGATCAGGAGGAGTGATCATGGGAGCACGAGGACTGCTTGACGCGCACGAGGGCGAGGTCGATCCGGGCGTCATCCGGATCTACGACCAGGACAACGGAGGAGCCCTGGTCGGCTACGCCTGGAAGACCGGCAGCTCGGCGATCATCTACTGCCTTCACACGAGCTTCGAGTGCGACGTCGACCTGCGGGCCAACGACAACGCGTCGCTCCTGTTCAAGCACAACAAGACCAGCGATCCGCTTCGCGCGAGCGCCCACGGCGGGGGCGTGCCGAAGGCGAGCGACGTCCACGCGGACTGGCAGTCGAACAGCAACAAGCCCCTGACGTTCGAGTGGACCTGGAGCCTCGGCTCCACATACGTGCCGCAGTAGGCCACGCCCGACGGGCGTCGCGAGAGGCCGGGCGGCTCGGGGGGGAAGATGGACGAGGGACGACACGGGCGCCCCGGCACCGGCCGGGCGCGTGGATGGAGGGGTGCGCCTCGCGAGCGCGTGCCGGCGTGGCTGGCGACGGTCTCGGTCGCGCTCGTCGCGGCCGCGGCGTTCCCCGCCGCGGTGCGGGCCCAGGACGCACGGGCGCTGTTCGAGGAGGGGGCGCGGCTCTACGAGGACGGCGAGTACGCGCAGGCGGCGCGCCGGTGGGAGGCGGCCTACGCAGAGGACCCGCGACCGGGGTTCCAGTACAACCTCGCGCAGGCCTACGAGCGGCTCGGCGAGGGGACGCGGGCCCTCGCGGCCTACGAGCGCTACCTCGCCACCGAAGCCGCCGGCGCGCCGAACCGAGCCCGGGCCGAGCGGCGTCGCGCGGCCCTGCGGCGGCGGGTCGCGGCGGCCGAGGCGGAGGCCCGGGTCACGCGGGAGCCAGCCGCGGTGGATCGGGCGGCGGCGACGATGGCTCCGGCGATGGAGCCCGGGCCCGCGATCGTCGGTCCGGTCCTGGTGGCGGTGGCCGCGCTCGCCGCGGTAGCCGCGGTCGTCACCGGCGCGCTCGCGCTCGAGGCGGCGAGCGCGTCGCCCGACGCGCCGGACGACGCCTATGCGCTGGCGACCGCGACCGACGTCCTCGCGCCCGCGGCGGGGGCGCTCGCGGTCGGCGGCGGGCTGATGTGGTGGTGGCACCCGGAGAGCCCAGATCGGGCGTCGGCCGGCGTGGCCTTGCGAGGGAGGTTCGAGTGAAGATCGTATGGCTGAACGCGCTGCTGGCGGCGATCTGCGTGGGCGCGGCGACCGCGGTGATCGCGGGGTCGCTGGCGACGAACGGCGCGCCCCGTCCACGCGCCGAGCGCCCAAGCGCCGAGGCGCACGAGCGCGCCCCCGCGCCGAGCCCGGGCGCGGCCCTCGAGGAGTGGACGTGCGCGGGCGTGATCACCGCGCCGATGATCCGGACGGTGGTCGAGCGCCACGCCTCGGAGCTCGCCGCGTGCCGCGCGCCGGAGGGCGATCCGCGGGAGCTGCTCGTCTACGTGCGGGTCGACGCGGAGGGCGGGGCGTCGCTGGCGCGGGCGGTCGGCCCGCACGCGACCGACACGCGGGAGTGCGTGCTGAGCGCGGCGGCGACGTGGGGCTTCCCGCCTCCGCTCGACGGCGACTGCGCGGTGGTGCGGCTGCCTCTGGTCCTGTGAGCCTCACGAGAGGGGAGTTGGAGCGATGTCAAGAAGGCTACTTATACACGTCGCGGTGATCGCGATCGGTCTGCTCGCCGCGGGCTGCCCCGGCGAGGCGGATCCCGACGGCGGACCGCGCCTCGCGGACGCGGGCGCGCCGCGCGACGGCGGACCGGACGGCGGGCGCGTCGACGCGGGCGAGGAGGGCGTCGAGGACGCCGGGCCGCGGCGACGCGAGGCCGCGCAGCGGGGGGTGGTCACGGGCGGATCCGTGCAGGCGTCGTCGGCGTCCTATCGCCTGCGCCTCAGCGCGGGCCCGCCGATGGGACGCGCCGCGGGCGCGGTGCGAGCCGCCCAGCTCGGCCCGGCCGCGGTGCAGCGATGAGCTTCGAGGGAGACCCGAGATGGAGGAGAGAGTGATGCGGAAACGAACGACGATCGGGGCCGTGCCCCTGACACTGCCCCTGGGCTTGCTGGTGGGGTCGCTCCTGGCGCTTGCCTCGCCCACGCTGGCCCAGGCGCCGGCGCAGGTGCCCGTGCAGGGCTTCTTGACGGACGCCGACGGCGCGCCGCTCGACGGAGACCAGACGTTGGAGCTCGCGCTCTACGACGTGGAAGCGGGCGGCACGCCGCTGTTCTCCGAGACCCAGACCGTGCGCGCGGCGGCCGGCTTCTTCACGGCCTACGTGGGCGACGTGGGGACGCTCGACCTCGCGACGTTCCGCGACAACGGGACGACCTACCTCGAGCTGACGGTCGGGGGCGAGACGCTCACACCGCGGATGCAGCTCGGCTCGACGCCCTACGCCGGCTTCGCCGAGCACGCAGGGAGCGTCGACTTCGCAGGGATCCAGAACCTCCCGACGGGGCTCGACGACGGGGACGACGACACGATGTACATGGCCGGACTCGGGCTGAGCCTCACCGGCGACACGTTCGCGGTCGACTTCGGAGCGGTGCAGCGCCGCGTGAGCGCGCCGTGCCCCGCCGGGCAGGCGCTGCAGGGCGTCAACGCGGACGGGAGCGTAACCTGCGCGGCCCTCCCCGCCGCGGGGGCCGGGCTCACCGACTCGGCGGGCGTCTGGAGCGTGGACTTCGCGCGCGCTCAGGCGCGCGTCACCGGCGCGTGCCCGGCGGGCTCCTCGATCCGCGCGATCGCGGCCAACGGCAGCGTCACGTGCGAGACCGACGACTCGAACATCGGCGACGTCACTGGCATCACCACCAGCACCACGAGCGGGCTCGACGGGGGCTGCACGTCCGGCACCTGCACCCTGCTCCTCGACCCGACCGAGCTGAACGGCTCCTCGCCGATCGACACCGGGACGCACAGCAGCACCACCGTCGCCCCCGGGACCACCGTCACGCTCACGAGCGTCCGGCCGGTCGTCGGGGCGTTCGGGGGCGAGGTCGGCTTGCTCGCGATCGGCGAGTACGCCGAGGTCTCCACCGGCGCCTCGCTGTACGCCGACGTGGGCTTCTCGACGAGCTCCACCGGCTCGCCGGGCTTCTCGCCGGTGCGGTTCTCGAGCTCTGGAGAGACCGCCTACGCGGTGGCGACCGTGCCCGCCTCGACGAGCGCGACCTACTACCTCCGCGCGCAGTGCACCGGCACCGGCGCCTGCATCCTGTCGAACTTCCGGGCGATGGCCTTCTTCATCCCGGACTGAGAGATGCGCGCGACCCTCCATCGACTCTGCCTCGTCGCCGCGCTCGCGGCGAGCGGTTGCAACCTCGTGGTCCACGGCGTCGTCCAGGGCGCCCGCCCGGACGCTAGCAGCGACGCTAGCAGCGACGCGGACCGCGACGCCGGCCCCGCGCACGACGCCGCGCGTCCCGACGCAGACGTCGATGGAGGGCCCGCGCACGCGTGCGAGTCCCAGGCCTGCGAGGAGATCGGCCGCGTCATCAGCCGGGACACGCGCTGGGACGCGTCGACGATCCGGGTCCTGCGCGAGCAGACCTACGTGCTCGGCGACACGACCCTGACGATCGCCGCGGGCGCGGTCGTGCTCGGCGACGGCGGCGCGCTCGTCGTCAGCCCGCGGGCCCGCCTCATCGTCGAGGGCACACGCGACACGCCGGTCGTCTTCACGAGCTACGCGGCGCTCGGCACGGAGCGCGCAGCGCAGCCCGGCGACTGGGGGGGCATCGTCCTGCTCGGCGACGCGCCGGCTCAGTCGGTGCGGGCGCAGGTGCCGGGCCTCGACTACAGCGCGGGCACGCTCCCGAGCAGCGACCCGAGCGTCTACACCTACGGCGGCTCGGACCCCGCCGCCGACTGCGGGCGCCTCCGCTTCCTCCGCGTCGAGCACGCGGGCCAGCTCGCCACGTCGACCGCCCCGATGGCCGGCCTCACGCTCGCCGGGTGCGGCGCGCCGACGAGCCTCGACTTCGTCCAGGTGAGCGCCTCGAGCCACGTCGGCCTGCTCGCGCTCGGGGGCGCCCCGGACCTCGCCCACGTCGCGCTCACCGCCAACCGAGGCGATGGGCTCGCGTGGTCGGACGGCTTCGCCGGGCGGATCCAGTTCCTCGTCGTGCTCCAGGGCGGAGGGGCGCGCGCGGGGGGCCGCGGGGTGCGGGGCGCGTCGAACGGTCCGGCGGCCGCGCCGGTGTCGTCGCCGACGATCTACAACGCGACCCTCGTCGGTCCGCCGCCCGACCAGCCGAGCGGAGAGCTCGAGGGGATCCGCCTCGAGGCGGGCAGCGGCGCGCGGATCGGCAACGCGCTCGTCCTCGGGTTCCGCGAGCCGTGCCTCGACATGGACGGGGACACGATCGGCCGGTTCGGCGCCGACGCGCCGCTCTCCGCGAGCGTCCTCGACCGCTGCGGCGCCGACGGGACGCGGTACCTGTCGGCCGAGGTGCGCGACGCGTCCAACGGGCTCGGAGCGCGCCTCGCCGCCGGCAACCAGCTCGGCGGTGGGAGCGGCGTGGGCCTGCCGCTCGACCGCGACGCCCCCGTGCTCGCGCCGGCGGTGGGCTCGCCGGCCGATACCCTGGGCGAGGCGCCCCCGGAGGACGGATTCTTCGCGCAGACCGCGACCTACGCCGGCGCGGTCGCCCCGGGCGCGGAGTCGCCGTGGACCCTCGGCTGGGCCCGGCTCGGTCGCTGAGCGAGACGTGCTGCCCGCGGCTGCTGCGCGGTGCTACTTCGCGATGCGGACGACGCCGCTGGTGTCGCGCTCGAAGGCGTCGCGGGCGTCCTGGGCCTGGTCCTCGTCGTCGGCCGCGCGGAAGAGCTCGGCCGCGAGCCGGTCCTCGCCGCGCATCAGCAGGCCATGGGCGAGCTGGACCAGCTCGGTCGGGCGGACGACGTCCGGGTTGGTGGCGCGCATGCGGAGCTGTCGGACGCGCTCGCGCTCGCGCTCGATGGTGTCGACGAAGACCTCGCGCATCCGGCCGAGCTCCGCCTCGGGGCCACCGCTCCGCCGGGCCTCCTCGACGAGCGCGAGCGCCTCGCGCGACGCGTCCTCGAGCCGGGTCAGGACGAGGCTGGCCGCGTCCTCGTAGGTCAGGGCCGCCAGGGCCATCAGCACCGCCGGCGTGCGGGGCCCGCCCTCGGCGAGGTGGGCCTCGAGCGCCGCGATCGCCTCCTCGTGCCCCACCCCGTCGTGGAGCGCGCGCTCCACCTGGGCCGCGAGGGCCTCGGGGAGGTCCGAGGGCGGGATCATCGACGTCACAAATCACCGTACGGCGGAGCAGACCGGACTACCCCCACAAAAATCCGATGACATTCCATGACCGGCCGGTCACGTTTCTGATCACCGTCGCGCGGGCCGCGTTTGAGCGGCCATTCTCGCGTGTCCGCCCCTTTGGAGGTTGACGGGGCAGGTGTTTCTCGTGGGATTCTGCGCGCCGTGAGCGACTCGCAGCATCCCACCGTCCCTGGCTTCAAGTTCGCCGCCACCGCCTGCGGCATCAAAGCCAACGGCCAGCTCGATCTCGGCCTGATCCTCGCCGACGAGCCGGTCTCGACCGCGGCCGTGTTCACGCGAAACCGGGTCAAAGCGGCGCCGGTACAGCTCTCGCAGCAGCGCGTGGAGCGGGGCCGAGCCCAGGCGATCGTGGTGAACAGCGGCAACGCCAACGCCTGCACCGGGCGCAAGGGCCTGCAGGACGTGAAGGTCATCACCTCGATCATCGCCGACGAGCTCGGGGTGGCCGACGACATGGTCCTGATGGCCTCGACCGGGGTGATCGGCGACCCGCTGCCCTCCGAGAAGATCGAGGAGGCGTGCCCGGCGCTCGTGGCCGCGGCGACCCCCGACCAGATCGACGGCTTCGCCCGCTCGATCATGACCACCGACCGGTGGCCCAAGGTGTCCTCCATCAAGTTCCCGATCGGGCACGACAAGGAGGTCACGGTCCTGGGCATCGCCAAGGGCGCGGGGATGATCCACCCCGACATGGCCACGACCCTCGGGTTCATCCTCACCGACGCCCCGATGCACAGCTCCTTCCTCAAGCGCGCGCTGAGCACCGCGGTGGATCGCACCTTCAACCAGCTCACGGTCGACGGCTGCACCTCGACCAACGACTGCGTCTTCGCGATGAGCTCGAGCAAGGTCGACGCGGAGCCGCTCCGCGGCAGCGACCGGGACGCGCGGCGCTTCATCGACGCGCTGGTCGACGTGCTCGGCGAGCTGGGCAAGCGCATCGTCCAGGACGGCGAGGGCGCACAGCACGTGGTCGAGCTCGAGGTGGTCGGCGCGCCGAGCGAGGACGCGGCCCGCAAGGTCGGTCAGGCGATCGCGTCGAGCCTCCTCGTCAAGGCGATGGTCCTCGGCCGCGACCCGAACTGGGGCCGCATCCTCGCCGCCGCCGGCAACGCGGGCGTCGCCTTCGACCCGACCAAGGTCGAGGTGAAGATCGGCAAGGTCCTCGTCGTGAAGAAGGGCATGCGGGTCGGCCGCGACGCCGAGGAGGACGCCCGCCGGGTGATGGGCGACTCGCACTACCGCATCGCGGTCAAGCTCGGGCCGGGCAAGGCCAAGTCGAGCTACCTCTTCTGCGACATCGGCGAGGACTACCTCCGCCTGAACGCCGCCTACCGCTCGTGAGCCCAGCGGACGGGGCCCGCTGCGCGCGGCACCCCGACGCCCCCGCCACCGAGGCCTGCGCGCGCTGCGGCGACTTCTTCTGCGCGGGCTGCGCCGACCCGAGCTACGCGGGCGTCTGCGCCCCCTGCGCGGCCCGGCTCCCGCACGGGATCGCGTGGGAGGACCCGCGCGCCGGCCGCCTGCCGTGGCGCTTCCTGCTCACGCTGAAGGACGTGCTCTTTCGGCCCTCGATCGGCTTCCCTGGCCCGGCGCGCGTCGGGCCGGCGTTCGCCTTCGCCGCGCTGTGCGGCGCGGGGACCTGGATCGCGTGCGGCGTGGTGATCGGCGCGATGGCCGCGAGCGACCTGCCGCTGCCGGGTCCCGCGCCCTCGGAGCCCGCGATGATCGGCGGGGTCGCCCTGTTCCTCCTCGGCCTGATCGTCTCGGCGACGCTGGCCGCGGCCGCGCTCCAGTCGGTGTCCTTCGCGGTGGGCCTGCGCATCGCCGGCCGATCGCGCGGGCTCCTCCGCTTCGCCGGCCGCGCGAGCGGATACGCGCAAGGCGTCGTGCTCGCCTTGAACGCGATCATGCTCGGGGTCAACGCCCTCGCGCTCCTCGAGATCGTGCCGCTCGAGGTCTCGTGGGGGACCCAGCTCGCGGCCCTCGCGCTCTGGCCGACGCTGAGCGGCCGGGTCTGGCTCGCGGCCGCGCGGGGCCTCGGCCTCCCCTACGCGCGATCGGCGCTCGCCGCGATCGGGCCGACGCTGCTGTGCGCCCTTCCGAGCGCCTACGCGAGCGTGTGGCTCCTCGAGCGCGCCCCCTGACGGCTCAGGGCGTGCGGACGCAGTCGTAGGTGAGCGCGATGTCAGGCCCGGTGTCGATGACCTCGAAGTCGTTCGGCTCGATCGCGTCGAGGTCGCGCGGGCCGAGCAGGCCGTCCCACGACGTGGCGCGGAACTGATCGGACGCCGCGGTGAGCGCGATGTTGCCGCCGTCGGCGAGGACCATCCCGTAGCGCTGCATCGCGCGGGCGACCGTGCGGGCCGCGTCGTTCGGGAGCCGGGCCATGTCGAAGTCCGCGCGCAGGCGCCACCGGCCGCCGTAGACCGGGGCGTCTCCGCCCGCGCTCGGGCCGCCCGCGTGCGTGGCCGGCCGGGTGTAGAGCGCGGCGCGCATCCGCGCGTTCGGGAGGATGAAGCGGATCGCGTGCGCGATCTCGCCGGCCGCGACCTCCTCGGGCGTGAAGAGCAGCGGCGCGATGGGGAAGCCGGCCGCGTCCGCGCTCGTGCACTGCTCGCCCCGGCCCTCCGGCGGGTAGACCCGGTCCATGTCCCAGACCGCGAGGCAGCCGCCGTTGAACGCGCCGCCGCGGATGTCGGCCCGCCACATCTCGAACAGCCGCCGCGCGCCGCGGTCGACCACGATGAGGTGGCAGTCGCCGTCGCTGTCGCACGCGTAGCCGGTCTCGCCCTCGAGCGCGCCGACCGCGGGGACCGGGACGGGGTCGAGGTCGCAGTCGGGGCTGTAGTGATCGCCGGTCGGGGTGAACGCGCGCGCGGCCGAGCCGTCCGCCTCGAGCACCTCGATCGAGAAGTCGATCCGCATCGTGCCGGTGCCCCAGCCGCCGTTGTCGGTCAGCCACTGGGTGATCCGGGCCGAGTCGGCGCGCAGCGGGGCGCTCGAGACGTCCTCGTAGATCCACGAGCCGTTCGGGAAGTACGCGCCGCCGCTCGGCGGCCCCGCGTCGAAGCCCGCCGCGTCACGATCGCCCGCGTCGAACGCTGGCCCCGCGTCGAAGGGCGCCCCCGCGTCGAAGCCCGCCGCGTCGCGATCGCCCGCGTCGCGCCGCGGACCTCCGTCGAGGTCCCCGCCGTCGTCACACCCGAGCGCCGCCAGGAGCGCGAGCGCCCACGTCCATCCCCACCTGCCCATGCGTTCGATGGTGCCGCGCCGCGCGGTCGCGGGGAAGCGTGTGGAGAAACGTGAAGCGCGATTGACCGAGCGCCCCGCGCGGCCAACAGAGTGCCCTACATGGGATGGGGTCGCGTCGCGGTGTTCCTGCTGGTCGTCTCCGGGCTGACCGCGGGTGTCCACTATTATCTCTGGCTCCGGCTCGTGCGGAGCCCCGCCTGGCCGTCGCCGTGGCTCGCGGTCGGCACCTGGGCGCTCGTCGCGCTCGCGCTGTCGATCCCCCTCGGCATGCTCACCTCGCGCGTCGTCCCGCGCGAGATCGCGAGCCCGGTGGCGTGGACCGCGTTCGTCTGGATGGGCGCGCTGTTCCTCTGCCTCGTGATGCTCCTGCCCGCGGAGCTGCTGCGGCTCGGCGAGGGCCTGCTCGCGCGCGGCGCCGACGTCGCCGACCCGGCTCGCCGCCAGATGCTCTCGCGCCTCATCGCGGGCGGCGTCATGAGCGCCGGGGTCGGGCTGAGCGGCTTCGGCATGGTCACCGCGCTCGGGCGCGTCGGGGTCAAGCGGGTGGAGGTGCCGATCGCCGGGCTCCCCGCGAGCCTGCGCGGGCTCACGATCGCGCAGCTCTCCGACATCCACGTGGGCCCGACCATCGGGCGCAGCTTCATCGAGCAGATCGTCGAGACCACCAACGCGCTCGAGCCGGACATCATCGCGATCACCGGCGACCTCGTCGACGGATCGGTGGCCGACCTCGGCGAGCACGTGCGCCCGCTCGGGCGGCTGCGCGCGCGCCACGGCGTGTTCTTCGTGACGGGCAACCACGAGTACTACTCGGGCGCGGCCGAGTGGGTCGCGTTCCTGCGCGGGCTCGGGATCACCGTGCTCCAGAACGAGCGGGTGACGATCGAGCACGACGGCGCGGCGCTCGACCTCGCCGGGGTCAACGACTGGACGGCGGGGCAGTTCGACGACCCGCACGACCTCGACGCGGCGCTCGACGGCAAGCCCGCCGACCGGACGGTGGTGCTCCTCGCGCACCAGCCCAAGCACATCGAGCAGGCGGCGGCCAAGGGCGTGGACCTCCAGCTCTCGGGCCACACCCACGGCGGGCAGATCTTCCCGTTCAACTACCTCGTGCGGCTCCAGCAGCCCTACGTGGCCGGCCTGCACACGCACGGCGCGAGCAAGCTCTACGTCAGCCCGGGCACCGGCTACTGGGGGCCGCCGATGCGGATCGGGGTCGCGCCAGAGATCACCTCCCTCTGCCTCACCGCCTGAGCTCGCGGCGGGGAGGGCGGGTTTTGGCGGGGCGC